>CAXHMP010000056.1:0-3098 GCA_964017835.1 uncultured Alphaproteobacteria bacterium | reverse complement strand
CCAATCGGCGGCATAATAATATCTTTGACCAACGAATTCACAACACTGGTCATCACACTGCCGACGATGATACCAACCGCCATATCAATTGCATTGCCACGATCAATAAACGTTCTAAAATCCTTAAAAAATCCAGATACCTTAGCCATTTTTCTCTCCTTTTGATTTATGATTTTCAATCGCGCGTAAAACCTTGCCCAACGTCTTGCGCAGACTTTCATCCCGCGTTTGAACGGTAATATCGGCCAAGGCATATGTTTGATACCGTTCATCAATCAATTGACCCAAGATTTTTTTACTGTCGGCGTTTAACAACTGCGGCCTGGTATCGCGCGACTTTGTTCTTTTTACAAGCAGTTCCAAGTCAGCCTTTAACCAAATTGTCAACGCCCTGCCCGCCAACATTTCACGAACCGCCGGCGTAATAAAAGCCCCTTCGCCGGTTGAAATAACCTTGGCCACAGGGCCATTTTCCAACAGACGCGCAATAATACGCTGTTCGACACGACGAAATTCCGCTTCGCCATACAAAGAAAAAATATCAACAACACTGCAACCGGCGGCGGCCTCAATCTCTTTATCCGAATCCACAAACGGAACCCCCAGTTTACGTGCCAATGCACGCCCAACACTGGTCTTGCCCGCGCCCATTAAGCCGACCATCACAACTGGCCGATCTAATAAAATTTTCGATTCCGCATTATCCATAGTGACATTATCATATCAACCAATCCCCCATCAGACAATAAAAATCTACAAACATCTGTTACGCTGATTAAAAGCACAATTTAATTATTTATAATAACAATTGGACGTATGCGTGAACGCCCCAGACCTGTCCGAACCAGAAGATACATAGCAGCCCGTTTGCAGGGTCGTACCGGTCGAACTGGTTCCGGGCGACGGACATTTGGTGCATCCGCTGGTGCCGTTTGTACTGCTGCCCCAATATCCGGCCCCGCAGCGATATGTTGTTTTTTCAACGCACGAACCGCAGCCACACGTTTTTTTGGTATTCTTTTGATAGCCGGTCGATGCCGTCACCCATCCTGTTTCCCCGCTGCATCCCGATGGACAATCTGTACAACAATGATTGGCCGAAGCAACTCTTTGACAGATATACTGACCATCTTTTCCCAGGTTTGAACCAATCACATTATTCATAACATAGAATTTATCGCCCAGATTATTCAGAATTTGCGTCGAAACCTTGTCCCCGGATGCACTCAATGCCTGGGACTGACAGTTTTCAAAAGTCCCCGAAGACTGCATTATATTTAAACACGTCGCTTGATCGTTCATGTTTGACAAATCCAAATGGGGGGGGCAGCTGCCCAGCAAACAATCCACTAAATTGACGCAATACGTACAATCATACGCCCATCCCACAGATGACACCACAGTCATCAACCCCGAAACAATACCACATAAAACCTTTCTCATCCCTTGCTCCGATTTTTGTAACAAACAAAAAACCACCAAGTTTTGGTGGCCAGGAGGTTGAGAACAATCCATTGAATTGTGTCGTTTATTTTTATATATCGCGACCCACCTGACCGATGCCAGGCTTTGATTTTTCATCATGATAAAAAAAATTGACGCAAACGCGCGCCCATCCTATCACGACGCAATGGAACGGGTTCTCACACCCCATCAACAGAACCCCTGTTGACATTGTAAATTATATCACACAGTACAATACAGCGCAACAATAAACGGCGTCTATGCGACGCCGTTTTTAATATAACCGTTCCAAATTACGCCATATTGGCCAACTGGTCCAATTGGTCGGCTGCAATCAGGGCATCAATCATTTCATCCAAACCGGCGCCCCCGGCCAAAATATCATCCAATTTATACAATGTTAACTTTATTCGATGATCCGTAACACGCTGTTCCGGGAAATTATAAGTGCGAATCTTTTCGCTTCGATCACCGGAACCGACCATTGTTTTTCTTGATGCGTTACTTGCATTCATTTGTTCAAGACGTTGTTTTTCGTATAATTTTGAACGCAATACTGACATCGCCGCAATCTTGTTTTGCAATTGCGACCGTTCATTTTGACACGTCACAACAATACCCGATGGAAAGTGCGTGATACGAATGGCGCTGTCGGTTTTATTAACGTGCTGACCACCGGCACCGGACGCGCGAAAGATATCAATACGAATATCTTTGTCTTCGATAACAACATCAATATCAGCCGCTTCGGGCATGACGGCGACAGACGCCGCACTGGTATGGATTCGACCACCAGCCTCGGTTTCCGGGACACGCTGGACACGATGAATCCCGGATTCAAATTTCATGCGACCGTATGCGCCAGCCCCATTGATTTTAAATACAATTTCTTTGTATCCACGCAGCGACGTTGCGTTTTCTTCGATAACCTCTATCTGCCAACCCTGGCGCAAGGCATACGATTTATATTGATTAAACAAGTCGCCTGCAAACAGCGCAGATTCTTCGCCCCCAACACCGGCGCGAATTTCCATAATCGCACTGTTGTCGTCCGCATCATCACGCGGCAACAGCGCAATTTGCAGCTTTTTTTCAATATCGGGCAAGACTTTGTTTAATTCCGCCAACTGTTCCGCGGCAATCGATTTCAGTTCCGGGTCATGCTGCATTTCGGTTGCATCAGCAATGCCGCGCGTCGTTTGAAAATATTCCGTAATCACCGGCAATATTTCCGCCAGACGCGAATATTCTTTGGACAGTTTGGTTAATTCCGCCCCGGCAACCGTCCCCGAATTCATCAAGCCTTCGATTTCGGACGCACGTGTTTGGATATCGCGTAACTTTTGTTCAATAATCATTTTATTTCCCCATCATTTCAATTGCCGCTGATATTGAAACCGTCTGTTGTTCGCCCGTCTGCATATTTTTCACGGAAACCACACTATCTTTTACTTCACTTTCACCAATTATCACACTGAATTCAGATTGAATTTTATCGGCGAACTCGATTTGATTTTTGAACTTTTTATCGGCATCCAAATACGGCACCGCCACAATTCCCGCCCCGCGCAGCGCGGCCAAAACACCCATCGCATAGGGAACATTTTCACCCCCCATCACCAAAACCGCCGCCG
>CAXHMP010000055.1:0-3151 GCA_964017835.1 uncultured Alphaproteobacteria bacterium | reverse complement strand
CGGGAATCGAACCCGCATTTCAAGCTTGGAAGGCTTGCATACTAGCCTTTGTACTATGCCCGCAACAAATTGTAAGCCTCAGCATTATATACCATTTTTCCCAGAACGCAAGCGTTTATTCGCGCCCCCGTCCAATCCCCGCCAATCCTGTATTTTTCCCCTTGAAAAACAAAAAGGTTACCGGCATAATCACCCCGCTTAAATTCATAAGACAAAAGGATAAATGATGAATCTGACAACGGATAAACAGATAACCATTACACCCGATGCCCATGAAGTTGCCGCGGTAAATGCAATTAATGCGATTTTCGATGCGGTGCCGGCCGGTGTGACTGTTATCAACAAAGTGCTGGCTGATAAAATCGAACAATGGCGTGCGGCGGTTGCTCGCGAACTGGATACACGTGACAATAGCCGTGCGGACCGCAAAGCCCGCGAACGTGCGCAAATCCGGGACGAGCTGTTGCGTGCTGCCCAGGAAAAATTGATGGCCGAAAAGTTTGACGAGATGCGGCGCATCAATCATCGCGTGGATGCCATGACGGCAAAATTCATCCAGGAAAACACCCGCGCCCAGGCACGCTTTATCAAGCATGTTTACGGCAATCGCGTCAAATAAAAGAAAAGCGGCCATGGCCGCTTTTCTTTATTTCCCCAGGCACAGTTGCGAAAACGTGGCGTCCAAAACGTCCGTGGCCGTAATCGCCCCCAAAATTTTACCAATATCATCGGCCGCCATGCGCATGTGTTCGGCCATAATGTCGTAATTGTCCCCGGCATTCAACGCCGCCCAGAGATTTTCGGCCGCATCCATCAGCAATCCGCGTGTGCGGGTGTTTATGGCCAACTGGTCTTCGGCCCCGTCCAGCATTTTATGCATGCGCCGGCGGATTTCCCCCATCAGCATGTCCACCCCGTCGCCGGTTGCGGCGGATGTATAAATCGCGTCATCGCGCGGATGCGTATCGGATAAATCCGATTTGTTAATAACCAGGATTTCATTGGCCTCCGGCGCATCGGCCGCATCATCTGTTACAACGCGCAGAACCAAGTCGGCATCGGCGACTTGGTCCCGGGCGGCGTTGATGCCGATTTTTTCAACCGCGTCTGTTGTATCGCGAATGCCGGCCGTGTCGGACAAATTCACCATGTATCCATCGATATCCAGATTGGCCGAGACAATGTCGCGCGTGGTGCCGGGAATATCCGACACAATCGCGCGATTTGACCCCACCAGGCGGTTGAACAGCGACGATTTGCCCACATTTGTTTCCCCGGTCAAGGCAATGTTAAATCCGCCGCGCACGGCGCGCACCGCCGCATAGCGGGCCAAGGCTGTGTTAATTTCGTTGTATAGTTTTTCTGTGCGGTCACGCACCGTGTCACCGATATTCGGGGGCAGGTCATCGTCGGCGTAATCCATCATCGCCGCCGCATAGGCCGCAATTTCAATCATGTCGCGGCGCCACGTGTCATAGGTATCCGATGTCGACGTCATCGACCGCATGGCCATGCGCCGCTGGCGTTCAGTTTGCGCATCCAACAGCGCCGCCAACGCGTCCACATCCGCCAAATCCATTTTGTTGTTGTTAAACGCCAGGCGTGAAAATTCCCCGGGCATGGCCATGCGGCATCCGTGTGCGTTCAGATAGTCGAACACCCGTTCGATGACGGCCGGCGCGCCGTGTGTCTGGATTTCAATCACGTCGGTGCCGGTAAAGGAATGGGGCGCCGCAAAATAAATCATGACGCATTGGTCGATTAAATCATCCCCGTCGCGGAAATTGACCATGTACGCGTGGCGCGCCCTGGCATCGGCGCGTCCCGACATTTTTTCAAACAAACCGCCCAGGCTGCGTCCCGCCACGCGGATGACGGCAACGCCGGATTTCCCGCGTCCCGACGACAGGGCAAAGATGGTGTCACGAGTCATGCTGAATACTTTTTTGTTGAATTAAATTCATTTCCATATCGCGGGCAATACGTGTGACGGCATCCACGATGGCCGTCGGATTGATGATTTTTCCGCCGCTTGGGTGCGGTTGGGCGGTGTCGCGCACCAGGCGCATTAATTCATCCTGCCATGCGGGACGCGTACAGAAAATCTGGTTGCCCTGTAATGCACAGGCAAATACCCCCGCCAAATAGGGGTATGTTGAACTGGCCCCGCCCAGTCGGGTATAATAGTACCCGCCAAGGTAATAAGGGGTGGTTTTCCCGTTGGTGGGAATGCCAATCTGGTTTTTCATTTCAATGGCAAAACGTTTATCACACGGAGTGAATCCCGTCATCGTATGATGATAAAATCCCCCCAGAACCATGACGCCGTTGCGTTCACATTCATCGAACAAGGCATCTGTTTCCGCACGGAATTGGTCGTCCCGGGCGCCCCAACTGCAAGATAGAAATCTGATTTTTTGGTGGTCGGGCAATGATTTGTTTATTTCCAATATGCGACGAATGGCCATATTGAAATATTTTCGGTGCATCATTTTCAAGCCTTGGTCCGTCAATTTCGTAATGGCGCTAACAAATCGGTTCATAGGCGGCCAATTGTTGGCTGCAAAATAATACAAATCGGCGTCGGGGGCCGTACCTGTGGTTTTGCCGACGGCAATGCCCGTTACCAAACTGCCGTGGTAATCAGGCGTCGTTGTATCCCCATGGGGCCAGCGGCCAATTACTTCATAGTGTTTGATTTGATTTTTGTATTCAGAGTGGTCGCGGTATAATCGTTGGTCAATAATGGCGATGCCGATATTTTTGCCTGTAATGCCACGGGCGTGCATGTCCGTCATTTCCGTCGGTGTTTTCGCATCATCCAGAATTTTTTTTGGATTAATATTTTTTGGCATTTTATCCGCGCTGGGCCAGATAACGCTGTCTGTCCATGATTTTAAAACCCCCATGCGATTTAATTGTTCTGTTCCAGCCAATGCCGGCACGGGGGCAATAAACATATCCGCCTGGGCGGATAAATCCAGATCTGATAAATCCACATGATTGACCGCGCCATTGGAAACGCGTCCATGCAGAATTTCTGTAAGGGTTGATTTTTCTTTCATTATTTATTCCCGCTGATGTTCTTTAGCGCCATAGGGACCAGGGCGGTGATATCCGCGCCGGGATTGTCCGCAACCAATTTTTGCGC
>CAXHMP010000054.1:0-3238 GCA_964017835.1 uncultured Alphaproteobacteria bacterium | reverse complement strand
CCGCTGATGTTCTTTAGCGCCATAGGGACCAGGGCGGTGATATCCGCGCCGGGATTGTCCGCAACCAATTTTTGCGCCATATCGATAATATCCATCCGCCGGTACCCCAGGGATTCCAGCGCCGCCAGCAAATCGGGCAGGGCGCCCGCCCCGTCATTACACGACAGCATGTCGAATGCCCCGCCGCCCATTTTATTCTTTAATTCAACAATGATTTTTTCGGCGACCTTTTTCCCGACGCCCGGCGCCGTCGCGATGGTTTTGGCGTCACCCGTCGCAATCGCCGTCATCAGCGTGTCCGTTTTAATCGTTGATAAAATGGCCAACGCCACCTTGGGGCCGACGCCCGATACGGTGGTCAATTGATTAAACAAATTTTGACTGGCCAGTGTTGTGAACCCAAACAGGCGGATGGAATCTTCGCGCACGACCGTTTCAATCCACAGGGTCACCCCCGCCCCCGGTGCCAGGAATTCCGGCGTATACACCTTGTACCCGACGCCCGATACCATGACGATGGCGAACCCGTCGCCCGCGTAATCAACAATGCCTTGCAATTTGCCAATCATTTGTTATCCTTTTGGGGTAATTATAACCGATTAAAAGAAAAGGTCAAACGATGAGTGGACACAGCAAATGGCACAATATTCAGCATAAAAAGGGCGCGGCCGACGCTGCCCGCAGCGGGTTGTTCACCAAATTGGCGCGCGAAATTACAATGGCGGCCAAATTGGGCGACAAAAATCCGGACAATAATCCGCGTCTGCGCCTGGCGATTTTACAGGCACGTAAAAATTCAATGCCCAACGACAATATCAAACGCGCAATTGACAAGGCGTCCGGGTCCAATACCGAAAACTATGTGGCGGTTCGTTACGAAGGATACGGCCCGGGCGCCGTTCCCGTGATTGTCGAGGCCTTGACCGATAACCCCCGTCGTACCGTCCCCGAAGTGCGCAATATCTTTGCCAAGAATGGCGGCAACATGGGCGAAGAAGGTTCGGTGGCATTCCTGTTCACGCGTGCGGGTCAGATTATGTATCCGGCGACCATTGGGAAAAGCGAAGATGAAATGATGGAAATCGTGATGGATGCAGGCGCCGATAACCTGGAAACGTCCGAGGAAGGCTTTATCATCACGACCAAACCCGACGATTTCATCACTGTGCAAAAGGCGTTGAGTGATGCCTTGGGCGAACCTGAACAGGCCGAATTAACATGGCTGCCCAATATGCCGGTGGATTTGGACGACGAAGCATATGCCAAGTTAGAAAAGTTGGTGGATGCGTTGGATGACAATGACGATGTGCAAAAGGTGTTCACCGCCGCCGCGTAAAAAAACACGCTGGACGCATAAAAACGGGCGCATTGCCCGTTTTTATTTTAATTCAAAGACGCACATCATATAGGGGGATGAATACAGGGGGGAATCCGGGATATTTGACACGTTGGTTTCGTTTTTATTGACGAACCAATTGCCGTCGGTTGGTGCGGTTGATATGGTCCACGATTGGTACGCGGCGTTGTTGGTATCGACGAAATGTTGAAACAGACTGTTGCCGTGAATGCTGCGGTAACCGACCGAATGGTCAAAGACGGCGATAAATGCACTGGCGTTGCCGACGCCGCCGGCAATTGAATCAATCGGGGTATCGCGTCCGTCGGAATAACTGTATTGCGTTGTGAACAAATAAGTTCCCGGCCCCAGTGTGCCGTTGGCGCATGCCGCGCGCACATCGTTCAGGGTTTCGGGGTTATGCCAGTCGGCAAAGACGCCACCGGGCGATTGTTCCCGGCAACACGACACCATGCGCCATTGGCTGATATCTGTGGCGGGAATGTATTTTTTAACATCGTCCAGGTTCATAAACGTATTAACAGGTGCGCCGGCCGGACGTGCGCCGTCCGCCGTTTCATTGGCGCCGGGGCATCCAATGGCGCCATAGGTGCATGCCGTGCGGTCGCGGCCGCCGGTGCAAAAATATCCTGGGCCACAATTTTGACACGCCGTCAATCCGTTTTCCGAATACAGTCCCGCGGCGCAATTTTGTCCCAGCCAATAATCTGTGTCATTTGTGTGTATCCGCAGGCCCGTCCCCGGCGCGGCGCCATCATACAGGGCACCCCAGTATGTTGTCCCGTTTATTGTCACACCCAACGCGGGCGCGGTCAATTTTTTAGTCCCCAAAACCATCGAATTGTTTCCAAAGTGCAGTGTTGTTGCACGTGCGTCCGGGCGCGGCAAAATTGCCGCAAAAGAAAATATTCCCAAACAAAAAATCCCGCCAAGACGCATGTTTTTCCCTGGGTGGTGAATGTTAATTGAATAATACGGTTGGGTCAGGCTTTTCCCCCCCCCTGGCGCAGCCCGATGGTTTTATAATTATAGCGTGCGGGGCTTATTTTGTCCAGGCGTATATTCCAATGGGACGGCGCGGCAAAAATCCGCTGAAAATTATTCTTGGTCGCCGCGGTGTTATGTCGTATAATGCGGCCATGACACGAATATTGGGTATTGATCCAGGGTTATTACATACCGGATGGGCTGTGATTGACAGCCAGGGCAACACGCGCAGGTATATTGCCAGTGGCGTGATACTGCCGTCCGTGAAACAGGAAATGGCGGCGCGTCTGGTTGACATCTTTCGCGGGGTGGATGCGCTGTGTGAAACATATTCGCCCGATGCACTTAGCATTGAAATTATTTTCGTGAACCAAAATGCAAAAACGTCGCTGGCCCTGGGCCAGGCACGGGCGTCTGCCATCGTGGCGGCGGCCAACCGGGATATTCCGGTTTTTGAGTACGAACCGAACAAGATTAAAAAGGCCCTGACGGCCGCCGGTCATGCGGACAAAGATGCGGTGACCAAAATGGTGCGCATGCTGTTGCCGGGGGCCAATCCCCATTCCCCGGACGAGGCGGATGCCATCGCCATCGCATTGGCGCACAGTAATATGATGCGTTTTAGCCAATAGCGCGGGGCCGGATTGGTTCCTATTTATAATCAAATTTATCCCTGATACAATAAATCACCGGAAGCGGTGATGAAGCAAGCAAAACAATACTTTCTGCAATCGGAAAAAGTGCTGCGCGGGCGGCAACGGGCGCTGGTGCGCGGGTTTATGATAAATTCCGCGTTGGCGTCTGTGACGGCGGCGGCGATATTTTTTCTGGATGCGGGACCGGCCGTGGCGCGTGCGTTGGGGGCGCGCGGCGGGGATGCGTATGTGGCCCATG
>CAXHMP010000053.1:0-3561 GCA_964017835.1 uncultured Alphaproteobacteria bacterium | reverse complement strand
AGATTCAGCCCGAATATTATAACTTTGTCTTGCGCAAAACGGGTCTGACCCCGAACCAGGCGGAAAATACATGCCGCCTGCTGGACAAGAACACCTATGGCTCGTCCTTTGCGGCGGTCAGCAATTCGGGAAATGTCACGTCGGAATACAATAATCCGGTTGGGGCCTATAACGGGCAACAGGGTAATGTGTTAATTAAAAATAATCCCCAGGGTGTTACGGTCAACAGTGCCGACAACACGGTCGATGGCGCCCGCGGGCATTATGCGCGCTGGGATGCGGCGACGGCAACGTGCTTGTTGCGTGTCGCGGCATATAACAAGGGCAAGCATATCACCAATTCATGGTTGTTTGGGGCGCTGGGGGATGATGAACCGGCCGAAGTTTGGAAATCGGCGGGCGACACGTTCAGCTGTAACAAAGATTTGTTTGGCTTCTCGCTGATGAATAAAACCAGCACCGCAGCCGTTGTCGGCGTGGGTGGTGGTGCCGTTGTTGGCGCCGGTGTCGGTGCCGCAATCGGGGGCAAGCACAAGATGGACTGTGGGGCGGCATCCTGGCGCAAGGAATTAACCCAGTCTTTGCGTGCGTCCAACAAAATCGGGACGTTGAATGAATATCTGGCGACGCCGATTTCGGTCACGGCGGACATCACCGAAGACCAGTGTTTGCAGATTATCGAACTGTATGACACGTATCAGACGATGAGCAGTGCAGTTATTGATTGCATTGCGGCGAATAATAATTCGGGTCTGGTCCATGAACAGGTATCGGCCGATGCCGAGATTATTTTGCCGGCGCGTATGGATGGCGAATCGGCCGAAGAATATGACGCCCGTGTTGCCAATGTTCAAAAGGCGGCTGTGGATACCATGCGTCAGGTTTTGGATTCCAACAGCGCATGCGGCCAGCAGTTCAAGACAATCAATCGTGCCGTTAAAAACGGTACTGGCATTTATTGCAATGCCGCCCAGAACGATTGTGCATCGGTAACCGATATCCAATCGGAATTGGATCGCTTGGCGGGTGTTTGGAACGCCATCGCGATAGAAGATTTGGAAACCGGTCGGTCACGCGGCGGCACAGCGGCCATTGGGGCCGGAATTGGCGCCGGGGCGGGTGGTGTTGCGACGGCGATTACAGCCTTTATCGAACGCAACAACATCAGTTGCCACGTGGGTGACGGCCTGGCCCAGGTTGGATTTGGTAAATCGTATAATATCGGCACATTGAAAGATTTCTATGTTAAATGGAATTTGAATTTGCCCGATACTGTTGCCCCCACGGCCCAGGTGACCGATTGCGCGTCATGGGCGGCGGCGTGTGCAAAATATACTGATTTGAACCAGTGTGCTGTGGCCCAGATTAATTACAAGCCGACGGGTTCCGGCACGACGACATTGGTTTCATCCGCATGTCAGGTGTCGGGCAGCGCGTGCATCGCCAATCCGACGGTTTCAAAATCCCAGGGCGCATGCCAGTAAAAAAATCCCCCCGAACGGGGGATTTTTTTACAGTTATGATTTGATTTGGTTGGTTCTGTTCTCTGGGAACTTAAAAACTCCTGTCATTGCGAGGGTACCGGCAGAGCAACGCGGGGCCGGCGCCCGTGGCAATCCAGTACAAATATGCATTAATCCTTTTTACACTTCTTGCGTATCGCGTGGTACATCAGACTGTTCAGGACCCGCCGCGGGATGACCATGCGGCCACCCTCGATAAGGCCCAGTTCCTCTAGACTAACCCGCAAGGCGCGGGCCGCATCCGTGCGGCTGATGCGGTTCATGCGGCGGCCATGCCGCATTGCGCCACCGATTAAACGCATTTCATTCGAAATTACTGGCATTTCCATTTACCCCCAAATTAAAAAATCCGCCGTGATGAAGGGCGGTTGGAGGTTAGTAACTATCAAAGATAATAGTGCTGTTTATTTTTGTATATCACAGCCCTCCAACCACAGTTGGAGTTTATTTATCTTTGTCGGGTTACTACACCCCACATCGGGTATCACCCGGTGCATCATTATTATATTCTAATCATAATGGATTGGCAAGGGGGAAATAAAAATCCCGCACGTGGGTGGCCATCGGCGTTTTTTAATTCATATGATAGACGGCGGTGCCATATTGAATATTAATGCCGTCACCCCGCCCCGATGTCAAATTGCCATAGCATACCGACCCATTGATTCCAACGACCAATGCCGGCGTCGTCTGGCGCGCGGCCCACAGCGGCACCGTCATATCACCCGCCCGCAATTGGGTTACCCCGGCCCCGCACAGGGGTTTGCATTCGTCGCCCACGCGCCCATATCCCGCATCGCATGCCCATGGGCAGTCGTTAAAATCGGTTGCGCCGCCCGCCCGGGGTTCATCCGGCGTGCCGGGGCCGGTATAGTGCGCGTGCGCCGGCGCATTGCTGCATATCTTGATGGCGTCATACCAATCTTGCCATGATGTATAGTGATACTGTGCCAGATAATATCCAGGCCCGGCCTTGAACCATAAAAAATCGGTATCGCGCCAATAATTCGTGCCATTAAACGGGGCCTCGTTCAAAAATTGATTGCCGTGTTCATCAGCGAAAAACATGGACCCATAACATTTATTTGGACTTGAATTTATTGGTGATTTTGCCCAGGAACCTTCAACGCCCTCAACCAGCGTATATCCAAATTGATTATAATCTGTGTTTGTCTTGGGACAGGCATAATAGTTGTCATCCCCGGGACAATAGCGGCCCTGGTTCTGGGGGTTGCATTGTTGGCATTGGTCGTCAGACAGGTAATATCCCGCCCCACAGGTTGCCGCGTCCGCCGCACTCAAACCGTCGTTTAGATTAGGCATAGTGGCAGAGATGAGAAAATGCGGAAAACCGGGATTTTTATTTTGGGAATGTTGTCGGCTCTAAACGACCCTTTGGATTAGGCATATATTCACATCCACCAATGTCCCGGATTATATTGCGTCGCGCGGTTTTATGCAAGGGTGAATTTTAACGCGTTTAGGCGGCTTTTTTCATGTCACGCTTAATCCCGCGGACATACTTGCGCAATTGGTCAATGGGGACCAAGGTGCCATCGCGCTTTTGGGCGGACCAGTAATCCCAGCCGTTGAAACTGACGCTGCGCTGTAATTTGGCCGCCATAACGTGGATGGATGCCTTGCCATGCAGGGGGTGTGTCAATTGTGCGTCGCGCGTAATCATCACGCGTTCGCCGCGGGGGCTGACCAGTGTTTGGCCAACGTACAACGCGCCCGCATCAATTAATTCGGAAAAGGCCACGCGGATTTCTTCGCGTTTGGGGGCGGCAACCTCGATTTCTGATAAGTCAATCGGGGTGACGGATGCCACGCGTTGCCGGGCGGCGGCGACGTATGACGCGTCCCGTTCGAATCCGATAAAATTACGGCCCAGTTCGCGCGCGGCGGCGGCGGTGGTGCCACTGCCCATAAAGGGGTCCAGAATAATGTCCCCGGCACGTGTCGACGATAAAATCACGCGGCGTAATAAATCCAGCGGTTTTTGCGTGTTGTGCAGGCTTTTGCCATCCGCGCCCTT
>CAXHMP010000052.1:0-4300 GCA_964017835.1 uncultured Alphaproteobacteria bacterium | reverse complement strand
ATCCGGGATTTCAAAATTGGGAAAATTATGCCAGGAAAACGGTCCTTTGGATTAGGCATAGTAAAATACGCCCCAACCCCAAGAATTATAAAGGATACAGCACAATTTGCAAGTTTTTTTATCGCCCCGATTGCGACAAAGATTCTTCAGTCCCCCATGGCCAGTTTCTTATAACTGATAATTTATAACTTATATCTAATAAAAAATCCCGCCGGATGGCGGGAATTTTTTTATTCGGCTTTTTCTTCCGGAATGACGGAAACAGTTTTTCTGTCGTTCAAGCCTTTCTTGAACTTCACAATGCCGGCGATTTTCGCAAAAATCGTATGGTCTTTGCCCATACCGACATTCTGGCCCGGATGCACGGACGTGCCGCGCTGACGAATAATGATGTTACCCGGGATAACACGGCTGCCGCCGCCCTTTTTAACACCCAGTCTGCGTCCCGCTGAATCGCGGCCGTTCATTGATGCGGAACCCGCTTTTTTATGTGCCATAATATTGCTCCTTTAAGTTCTGACGGTCATAATCCGCAGAAATTAACCTTTGATTTCCGTGATTTTCAAAACGGTGACATGCTGGCGATGGCCGCGCGTCCGACGATAATTCTGACGGCGTTTTTTCTTGAACACCAAGATTTTGTCATTACGTTTCTGTTCCAAGATATCGGCGACAACGCGCGCGCCATCAACAAACGGCGCCCCCACTTTGTCCCCAACCATCAATACCTGATCAAATTCAACCCGATCCGCGGCGTTGATTTTTTCAACCTTGACCACGTCGCCAACTGTGACGCGATACTGTTTTCCGCCGGTTTGAAAGATTGCAAAATCGCTCATCTTTATACTCTTTGTTATAAATGTTTGTGTCCCATCAACATCGGAGATTTGTCCCTTTGTCGAAAAGTTTATGCAAATATACGTCTTTTCACCCAAAAAGTCAAGCATTTTGCATAAGATTTATTACATTAGCCTCACTTAATAATATATTGACAAAAATTATCATTAGTATACAATCTAAAAAAATAAAGCAAAGGATTTACCCATGCCACAAAAGAAAAACGATTCGAATATCATCTGGCTGACCAGAACCGAATCCAACACAATTCCAGAAAACCTGGGGACGGCCTATATTAATCAAAAATTGACGTTCACCCCGATGTCTTTTGGAGAGAAAAACGGCCATTATGTTAAAATTGTCGCGTCGGATGTATACATGAAAACCGCGGCTTTTATGAACGCCAAAATGGATGCCATGAACATCATTTCTGAAAATAATATCCAATTGAACGGCGGCGCCCTGATGAATGCCCAGATGAAAAGTTTGGTGCTGTTGGGCAAAAATATCATATTGGATGGGGCGGCCTTGATGAATTGCCACGTCGGTGATATTTACATCAAGTCCGACAAATTAGTCATTGAAAATACAACATTCTATAACTTGCCGAATTTGAACACTCTGAATGTGCATGCCAAAAAATTCCAATGCAAGACAGACGATTTGGATAAATTCCCGACGCCGAAACTGAAATCCATTTGGGTCAATAATATTGACTATCCGACATTGGCGGCGGCGCTGGCGGCCCAGCACGAACACTAAAGAAATGAATATCATCACAAACGACAAATCTTTAATTCGTTTTGGCGCCCACCAAAAATCACGCGCGGCATTGCTGCGGTCAATGATGGCATCATCGCATCCGAACCTGTTGCATATCGATGCGCCCAATGCCCCGATTGTGTTTGACGGCAATTCGTTCGACCTGTGCCGGACAAGGCAACTGCATATTAATGCCGACCGGGTGGTGTTAAACGATTTCGCGTTTGACATGGGCGATTTGGAAACGGTGGATATATGGGCGCATTATGTGGTCTTTATGGGAAATTGGGCGCTGAATTGCCCTGAATTGCGTCACCTGCGCATCCGGGCGCCGCATGTGATTATGCGACCCTTTGCCCTGTACGGGGCGCGGCCGAAAATCACCGTCAATGGCAAAAATATTGCCACCGCCCCCTATGGGCCGGCCACAATAATTGCCGATGTAAATCCGGCCATGACATTTGACGCCATGGATAAAAATTTGGCATCGATTGGGGAAATCCCAGTGCAACAGGCCCTGTATGCCCACGGCAACGGAACATCACGATACACCCAAAACATTCCCATGGCCCGACGTGCCTTGGATGAATTGTTGAAATACATAACCCGTTAAATTTTTGTCCCCATAAAACGGGTCCCGGGCATACATTATCCCATTGAATAAAAAACGCCCCCGGCGGGGGGCGTTTATCTTGGACCAACCTAAAAATATTATTATTCGCCGTCCAACCCAGAGTCACCCCCCTGGTCCGGGGTTTCCGGCTGAGGTTCGGGTTCTTCGGTGCCATCCAAACACAGACCACCCGATGCCTTGGTTGCATTAATACATTTGCATCCCAATTTGGCACATCCGCCAACCGTACCGTCAACCGCCGCGGCCAGGCATTTGGTGCTGTATTCTGCGCTGGTGGGACACTGGGCTGATACACAGTTACCGTTTGATGCAACGTATCCGTTTTTACACTGGGCGCCAACCATCGGGACAAACGGCCCAACCGTCGTTGCATCAGCACTGTATTCCGCGTTGGCCGGCAATTGGCAAACCTTGTTATTGCCAACCGCGGTGACGCGATATCCGGTGTTACATGCCGTTGCCTGGCATTCACCCCAGCGTTGGTTGGTGGCATCCCAATCCTTGTACCCGTCGGTTCCATTCTGCGGGATACAGCGGTCACGCGTTTCGGATTCCGAACCAAAGTTACGGATTTCGCCAACATTCATATCATTGCCCAAACACACCCCGCGCGGCGTATCAGTCCCCAAAGATAAGATATCGGTCAACGTCACGACATTTTGGACCAAGTTGGTGTCATTTTTCACATCATCTGCGGTGATGACGCGTGTCGCATTTTGATCGCAAACCATGACTTCATAGCACGACGGCACCTGGGTCTTGGTATTACAGTAACTGCGGATACGATTTGTGGTCCATCCCTGGTTTGCATACTGACGCTGGACGTCATAGCGGCACTGTTGGATATCATCCAAACAACTCAGATAATTTTGCTTGGCGGATGAAATATCGGCCAGGATGGCTGCCTCTTCTTCCTGGGCGAATTCCAAACGCTTTTGCTGCAGAGCCTGTTGCGCGGCAACCTTTTGATAACCGATATTCTGGGCGGTTGTTCGCAATTGTTCCCCATACGCGTCACAGTCCGCATTGGCATCCAACGCATATTTCTGCAGGATGCTGCGACGGGCATCCGCCACCGGCCCACGCAGGTTTGAATACGGGTCACCCGATGTCGACGTGTACCCAAAGCATGACGCATTGGTGGTCGAACTGGTATTACTACCGGTAATAAAATTCAAATTATAATCACCACTGGTCTTGTCAACGGTAATCTTACTGTTGTAATTATACGGGCATGACGCGGCGCCATTGGTGCACTTGTTGCCATTGGTGGGGGTGCCGCATGCCTCGAAAATACCATTAAAGCATGAATCCAAAACGCGGTTACACACATTATTATGCGCGTATTCAAATAATTCATATCCCCATGTTTCAGCCAACGAATCTTTTAGGTCTTCGGAATTAGACAGCGCATTGTTCAATCCGCTTAGGTTACTGACCACGCCCGCCAGGTTTTCAAACGCGGCCGTCAACCCACTATCGTTCGACGCGGTAATGGTCAATGTTTTATCTTTGGCATCGGCCCATGATTGCAACTGAGCCAAAATATCACTGCCCGAGCCGGCCAAGTTATTAACATCAAATCCAAAACTATTGCCTGTGGATGAACAATATGTCGGCGCTACCTTGTTGTTACATTGGGCATTATCATAAATACCGTGATTGGCGCACCAATCCCCAAATGTCTTTTCGTCGACGGTGCCGTTTTTACTGGTTTCGCGCCAGGAAACACAGTTCATAACCTTTTCCGCGTCGGTCAACTGGAACGCGCTGCTGACGTCTTTACCCTTGGTCGCAATCAACAGGGCCAATTCACCCGACACCTTGATTAATTCTTCGTTTGCAGATTCCAGTTGCAGTTCCGCGTCGGCAAAGGCCTTGACACGACCCGCACAGGCACAGCGCCGCTGGGCCGCGTTACGTGCGGTACAAATTTCATCCATACACGCATAATATGATTCCATACAATTGTTATAGGCATCGGACGAAATCAACCCGGTCGTGGGGTCGATAATATTGGAATAATTACCCGTATGCAATTTGTTCGACAAATATGTATATGTGCTG
>CAXHMP010000051.1:0-4758 GCA_964017835.1 uncultured Alphaproteobacteria bacterium | reverse complement strand
GCTGACGCAAACCGGCATACTGACGTCTGCCTTTTTGCGGCGGTTCGACCGGCTCCTTCGCCGGTTCTCATCACGGTACCGCAAGCCCATAAAAAAACACGCCAAAAGGCGTCTTTTTTAATGGGGCGGGCGACCGGATTCGAACCGGCGACAACCGGTACCACAAACCGGTGCTCTAACCAACTGAGCTACGCCCGCCATACATGGCCCCAGTGTATATGATGTTTCCTAAATTTGCAAGCAGAAATTCCAGGTTAGTTGAATTTTCCAGATTCCCCACCAGAAATCCCGGGTCGGTTGAATTTATTCGATTTTTTTGATATAATTTTGGGCATGAAAAATGAACATGTGCCATTTAATGATGAACCGGCCACCAATCCAGACCGGGATTATATCGCCGGGAAATATTCGACATTTGACCCGGATTTAAGCCGTCAGGCCGCCGCGGCCAATCAGACCGGCAATCGTTCGGACAAAGTCGCCGCTTTGCATGCCGCCAACAAACGGGTGAATGCGGCCAAGGCAATGGCCCTGGGGGTGTATATTGCAGAAAGATTTGAACGGGCGCTGGCCCAGGTGCCGGAACTGGGGCGCATGTATGAAAATTTTGACCAATTAAACTGGGATGACAAGGTTGATTTTGCCCAATATTTAGTCAACGAAGCAATCAAACGTATCGATTTGGTTGAAAAACATGAATTGCCCACAATCCGTGTGCGGTCCGGCCGGGATGTTAAAATAGCCGGCTTTCGGTTGGCACTGGGCAAGTTCCCGGAAATCATGTTGAACCCAGACATGCACAAGCCAGAGGGACGTTCTGATTCAAAATTGTCGCCCCGGTCTGATTTTATGGCGACAATAATTCATGAATTTCAACATGCCATTGATTTTATGGTGCCGCGGATGTCGGCACTGGGCGCCCAGGTGGTGAATATTGCCCAGCAGCAATACCAGGATGTGGTTAAAAACGCCGCCACCGGCGAAGCAGACAGGGTTTTGTACGAATTAAATCCCTTGGAAATTATGGCCTATGGGTGGTTTGATAAATTTGGCCGCCACAATTAATCTGTTAAAATAAAAAACCGTCCATTCGGACGGTGTTTGATTTCTGGTGGAGCTGATCGGACTGGATATTCCCATCCAAAATCAAACCAATCGCATCCGCTCTTGGTGATTTTGGTGGGCCCCTTTCACTGCGCATGCGTGACCGCATGCTTCGTTTCGAACCGACCGGTTCTTCGTCCGTAAGCGCCAAAAATAAAAAACCGTCCATTCGGACGGTGTTTTATTTCTGGTGGAGCTGATCGGACTCGAACCGACGACCCCTTGCATGCCATGCAAGTGCTCTACCAACTGAGCTACAACCCCATTACGAGATGCTATTCTATATTTCTTCTTGCCAAATGTCAAATCAATTTGCTAATCTTTTTTTATCAAATTTCGCCAAGGGAGATTATTATATGGATTATGCAATTTTAAAATCCGAAGTTGAACAAAAGACCCAGTCAACCATCGAAGTCTTGAAAAATGAATATGCCGGCCTGCGGACGGGACGCGCATCGGTGCATTTGCTGGACGGGGTGCGCGTGCCGGTGTATGGCGCGGAAATGCCCCTGAACCAGATTGCGACCGTGTCCGCGCCTGATACCCAGACGCTGTCGGTGACGGTGTGGGATATTACAAACGCGCCTGCCGCGGAAAAGGCCATTCGTGATTCCGGTTTGGGGCTGAACCCGATGACGGCGGGCGGTGTTATTCGCCTGAATCTGCCGCCGTTGACCGAAGAACGCCGCAAGGAATTAACCAAGGTTTCCGGCAAATACGCCGAAGAGGCCAAAATTTCCATGCGCAACATTCGCCAGGATGCCATGGGTAAAATTAAGCGCGCCGTGACTGACAAAGAAATTTCCGAAGACGAACAACGCAAGTTCGAAGATGATTTGCAAAAGGTCTTTGAAATGCGCGCCGCCGAAGTGGATGCCTTGGCGCGTCAGAAAGAAGCCGATATTATGTCTGTCTAAACCCAAAACAGGACACGCCAAATGTTTAAATTTTTCGCCAAAAAGCATGCACCGGTCGTCGCCACGGCCAAAATCCCTGCTCATATTGCGTTTATTTGCGACGGAAACCGTCGTTGGGCGGAAAACCAGGGATTGCCGCCCTTGATGGGACACCAGGCCGGCATTTCAAATTTTGAAAATTTGGTTGATTGGTACATGGCCCGCGGGGTTTCGACGGTGTCGTTTTTTATCTTTTCCACCGAAAATTGGAACCGTTCGGACGAAGAGGTTAAGTTTCTGATGAACCTGTTTCAGACAGAACTGAGCAAGAATTTAAAGCATGCGGTGGACAAGAATCTGCGCTATCGCATTGTGGGGTCGCGCGACCGGTTGCCGAAAAAGTTGGCGGATTTGTGCGATAAATTGGAATCTTCGTCATCGGAAAACACCGGTGGGACGGTTGTCTTTGCGTTAAATTACGGCGGGCGTGACGAAATTGTTCGCGCGATTAACGCCGCGATTGCGGATGGGGCGCCGGTGGATATGGATACGTTTGAAACGTATTTGGATACCGGCGAGTTGCCGCCGGTGGATTTGATGCTGCGGACCAGTAACGAATTCCGGATTTCAAATTTCCTGTTGTGGAAATTGGCGTATGCTGAACTGATGTTCATTCCCGAACATTGGCCTGAATTTGTCAAAAGTGAAAAGTTATGGCAGCGGACCCTGGACGAATACGCATCGCGCGACCGTCGTTTCGGTGGGGGGAAAAAGTCAAATTACCTGGGGAAAAGCAAGAAATGAAAGCGAAACTGTCAAATTCTGTTACACGTATTTTGGCCGCGGGCGTGATGATTCTCATTGCCGCCGCGGCCGCTGTCGCCCAATATTTCGGGTGGCCGGCGGTACGCTGGTTGGTCATGTTGGTGGGCGTCGGGATGATTGTCGAAATGGTGACGTGCCTGGTGCGAGTCGACCGTAAAAACCTGCGTAAAAATGCGTTGGTGTATGGCGGATTTTTGGCGTGGTTGTTCGTGGTTTTTGCGGCCGGTACCGTGGTCGGTGGGCGGCCGTGGATTATTTTATTAATGCTGATGATTATTGCCGCGGCCGACAGCGGGGCATGGCTGTTTGGAAAATTAATTGGCGGGGACAAAATGTGGGAACGGCTGTCGTCGGGAAAAACATGGTCGGGCCAGATTGCAGGAATTATCTGTGGAACGTTTGCGTCGGTTCTATACGGATTGCTGGGGACGGATACGTTTATGCCGCAATTGATGTGGATTGGAATCAGTGTGGCGTTATTATCCCAGTATGGCGATTTGACCGCCAGCATGATTAAACGCCGCATGGGTATCAAAGATTTTGGCAATATTATCCCCGGTCATGGGGGCATCCTGGACCGCTTTGACGGGTGGATTTATGTTTTGCCGGTGGTATGGTTGGTGATGATGTAGTGTAATGCGGGTATCCCGCCAAGGAATGGAAAGGACAAGGTAAATGCAAATATTATTGACGGTTTTGTCATTGCTGATTGTATTGGGCGTCGTGGTGTTTGTTCATGAATTTGGACACTTTTTGGCGGCGCGGTGGGCCGGCGTGCGCGTTAATAAGTTTTCCATTGGATTTGGTCCGGCATTGGTCAAATGGTGCGACCGGTGTGGCACCGTGTGGCAGATTGCAGCCTTGCCCCTGGGGGGATTTGTGTCGATTTACGGCCAAGATGACATGTTCGACCGAAAAAAATATAATGCGTTGCCGGCGGATAAAAAGTGCGGCCATTATTTATCGGTCCCGGCATGGAAACAATTTATCATTATTGCCGCCGGTGTCACCATGAACTTTATTTTGGCATGGGGGATTAATTCGGCACTGTTTATGTTCCAGCCGAAAAATGTCCAATTGCCGGTCGTCGGCCAAGTAATTCAGGAATCGGTGGCATTTAATGCCGGGGTTAAACCGGGCGATATCGTTTTACGTATCGATAAAGAAAAAATCACCAACTGGGGCGAAATCATTATTGCCAAGGAATTGGCCGCGGGCCGTGACGCGGACGTGTTGCTGTTGCGTGATACAAAACTGGTCCAGGTTCAATTGTCACCGGCGGCGCGCTGGGGGCTGATTGCAGACGGCAGCAAGACCGAATTCCGTAAAAAGGGATTTTTTGGCGCCATTTATTCCGGCGCGCGCCAAACATATTACCAATCGAAAACGCTGTTGGTTGTCTTGAAACAGGTGGTGACCGGTGAACGACCGGCCAAGGAATTGGGTTCGTTTATCACCATTGCCAAGGAATCCGGACGTGCCATGTCGATGGGGATATTTGCGCTGCTGTCGTTTATTGCACTGTTGTCGGTGAATTTGGGGGTGGTCAATTTGCTGCCGGTGCCGGTGTTGGATGGCGGGTATTTGCTGATATTAATTATCGAAGGAATTACGCGCCGTAAATTGGGTGGTCGCGGTATGGAAATTGCGATTTTATGCGGTTGGGGGTTGATTATCGGGCTGTTCGCGCTGACGATGTGGAATGATTTGGCGCGTGCGTTCGGGTTGATGTAACAAAAGAATAGGGCGGATAATGCGAAATAAAATTCTAAGATTTGGTGCAACTGTCACGGCGGTAATGGGGCCGTGGGCGGCATATGGCGCGACGGTGGCACGTATTGATGTTACCGGGCATCAACGCATGGACGCCGAATCGATTCGTATTTTGGCCGATGTGAAACGTGGCGACAATCTGAACAGTGAACGCGTTAAC
>CAXHMP010000050.1:0-4771 GCA_964017835.1 uncultured Alphaproteobacteria bacterium | reverse complement strand
GCCAAGGGCGCAGCAAAAATTTGATTATTTGCAAACATTTGTGATATAATGCCACCGATGAAAGAAAAAATCAAAAATTTCTTTGGCTTCTTATGGACTGCGTGGCGGGGCAGTTGGCGCGGTAAAATCGGCATTTTTTGTGCGATTTTCGCGGCGGTTATGTTTGTACGGATTTTCTGGGGCGATGTTAATGTTCAAAAATTTATTATGAACATATGGCGTCTGGATGCCGAACAACAACATCTGGCATTGGAAACCGAAAAATTAAACACTCTGCGTCAACATATTGATTTGCTCCAGGGCTATTCGGCCGACTATGTCGAAGAATTGGGCTTAAAATACCTGAATATTGGCGACCCCGATATAAAAATCCTGAAAATCTAGGATTAATTCATATAGACGGGCGCCCCGTTTAAATACAGCGCAAACCCCAACCAGATAACATATGGCCACAACATGCGGCCGGCCCGGCGGTCAATCGCGCCAAAGGCGCGCATCATCCATATTGCCACCACCAACAACGCCCCCAGTACCAGCAAGCTGATATCCATCAGGTGCAATCCAAAAAACCAATACGTCCATAACGCATTTAAAAACAAATGCACCCCGAACAGGGTATAGGCCTTTAATTTTTGGCGCCACGGCCGGTGGTTTTTCATAATCAGGTACAGCGCCCATCCCAACAGAAAATACAGAACCGTCCACACGGCGCCGAACACCCACCCGGGTGGCGTTAACGCAGATTTGTGCAGGGCGTTATACCACGCCGATTCCCCGCGTCGGGGTGTAAACATGACGCCTGTGGCGCCGGGCATGAACGATACAATTTGCCCCCAGATAAACCTAAAAAAATTTTTCACAATCAAATCCTTATGGCTGAATAGACACGGACCATTATATCACGCGCCCCGCCACCCCGCCCTAGGAACCATTGCCCGCACCAGGAAAGTCATCTTTTTATTGGAATTTTGGATTTATTCATGTATAATCATGCCCAGTGCGCCCATAGCTCAGCTGGATAGAGCATCGGATTTCTAATCCGCAGGTCGCAGGTTCGAATCCTGCTGGGCGTGCCAGAAATTAAACCGGCAAAAGGCCGGTTTTAATTTATGTTGCAATGCCCCAGGATTTGAACCGTCACAGGTTCGACAACGAGTAGGCAAGAACAAGCGTCATTGACGCGCCGTTCGCGCCGTCACGAATGCCCCGCAGCCGCGGCGCACCGCCCAAGGTGCGTCGGGCGAGGGAATCTGCTGGGCGTGCCAGAAATTAAACCGGCAAAAGGCCGGTTTTAATTTATGTTGCAATGCCCCAGGATTTGAACCGTCACAGGTTCGACAACGAGTAGGCAAGAACAAGCGTCATTGACGCGCCGTTCGCGCCGTCACGAATGCCCCGCAGCCGCGGCGCACCGCCCAAGGTGCGTCGGGCGAGGGAATCTGCTGGGCGTGCCAGAAATTAAACCGGCAAAAGGCCGGTTTTAATTTATGTTGCAATGCCCCAGGATTTGAACCGTCACAGGTTCGACAACGAGTAGGCAAGAACAAGCGTCATTGACGCGCCGTTCGCGCCGTCACGAATGCCCCGCAGCCGCGGCGCACCGCCCAAGGTGCGTCGGGCGAGGGAATCTGCTGGGCGTGCCAGAAATTAAACCGGCAAAAGGCCGGTTTTAATTTATGTTGCAATGCCCCAGGATTTGAACCGTCACAGGTTCGACAACGAGTAGGCAAGAACAAGCGTCATTGACGCGCCGTTCGCGCCGTCACGAATGCCCCGCAGCCGCGGCGCACCGCCCAAGGTGCGTCGGGCGAGGGAATCTGCTGGGCGTGCCAGAAATTAAACCGGCAAAAGGCCGGTTTTAATTTATGTTGCAATGCCCCAGGATTTGAACCATTGTCCCCTTTTTACATATTTGACAAAAAATTAATTTTCTTGACAAATAATATTGACAAATGGTTCATGTGTACTATATTTATAGTGTGAAGGGGTTAAAAAGTTGAGAGTTTTAAATCGTTTCTTTTCTGTTTTTATGGCTGCGACAATGGTAACGACATCCGCCATAGCTGCCAACATCGACAAAAAATGCGCCAATGATTTATATCGCAAAAATCATCCTGAACGGTGCGTTTCTTCGAATAAAAGTTTTTGGTCAAAAAATACCGCCGGATGGCTGGGTGGCGCCGCTGCGCTGGGGGCTGGGTTGGCCGTGGTCGCCATGGCGGCGGGCGGCGGTTCCAGTGGGTCCGACCATTCGTCCGGAACGGTTGGGACCGCGGGAAATGACAATTTGATTTTATCCCCCACGCATCAGCCGACTTTGCCCATTTACGATACGGTTGGATACACGGACCCGGCGCTGTTATCGGCCGCCATGTCGGGCAAAAAATACATCGATAATGCCGTTCAATACAACGAAATCCGCGCAGCCTATTCACTGGCGCGCGGGTACACCGGCCGGGATTCGACCATCGCCATCCTTGACAGCGGCAATTACGGTTGGCACGGCAATGCGGTCAAGAATATTGCCGGCGGCGCCATTGCCCCCGGGGCCGACATCAAAAATTATCAGATTGTTGATAAAACGGGCGACTTTATTTCCTATGCAAAAATCGGTGACATTATCGCATCGGCAACCGATGCCAATATCTTTAACGCCAGTTGGGGCGTCGAATCCCAATACCGTTTAAACGCGGCCACCATCCGCAATCGCGCCGACATTGTTAAATTGACCGATGAACATTTTGTTAATGAAATGGTCCATGCCGCCGAACGTGACGCCATCTTTGTGTGGGCCGCCGGAAACGAAGCCCACAAAGAAAGCACCGCGCTGGCGGCCCTGCCCCGCGTGGTGCCGGAATTACAGGGCCACTTTATCAATGTTGTGGCGTGGGACAACGCGACGGGAACCCTGGCGGATTACAGCAATGCGTGTGGCGCAACCAAGATGTATTGCATCACCGCCCCCGGTACGGACATGAATGTGGGATTTGGCAGCGCATCCGGCACCAGTTTTGCCGCCCCTGTTGTTTCCGCCGCCGTTGCCGTTATTCGCGAAGCCTGGCCCCACATGACCGCGACCGAAATTACCCAACTGTTATTTGCCACCGCGCGCGATTTGGGTGATGCGGGCGTTGATGAAGTCTATGGATGGGGCATGTTGGATTTGGAACGTGCAACGCGACCGGTGGGTGCGGCATTGGTCCCAGTTGCAGACACGATGCAGCCCCTGGGGACCGCGCACGCCAGCGGGGTTATCGGTCGGCGCATCCGTGCCGCCAATTTGGGTTTTGCGTTTTTTGACGCCTTTGGCCGGCCCTTTGCTGCCAACCTGAATGACAATATCTCATTCCGCGAACCGTCACGCGCCGCCATGCGCCTGAGCCAGGATGAACCGGTTGCGCTGGGGCAAATCGGCGGGGTTGAATTTGGATTGGCCCGTGATAATTTACTGACCGCGGACGGATTCCTGCAGACCGACCGCCCCGGCATGATGACATGGGTCGGCACCCGCGGCGATATCGATATGGGCGGCATCCGCCTGTACCAGCGCAGCCGTCTGGGGGTATCGCGCCCGCATGCCGCCGACGATTCGATGATTTCCGATATTTCCCCGATTTATACCGCATCGGTGTCCGTGGGGGCCGCGTGGGGTGATTGGACGTTCGCCGTTTCGGCCGATGATGTCGTCCTGGGCGGGGATATGAAAATGCACCTGCCGACGGGACGCGCGACAAACGGTGCCATTTTGTACACAGACCATACAATCGATTTGGCGTCACGCCCGGCTGTTGAATACAGCGTCACCTATAAATTCATCACGGGCGCCTGGGTCGATAACCCGGACACGCGCGATGAATTTTACCTGATGGCGCGCGGACGTTTTGCATTCTGACAAAGGGGACGTCAACCTACATCACAATGGGCGGGCCGGACTTATCAATACCACTGACGGCCATAAATCGGTTTAACGTATCGCGATGCACACGCAGGCGCCGGGCAATTTCATAACGACTGCTGCCACTGTCTAACTTGTCGCAAATATACTTTTCCCGGCCAACCAATTTACAGACATTACGACTGCCGTGCGGACGGCCAACGTGCTTGCCTTCGGATTTAACACGGGCCAGTGCTTCCTTGGTGCGCTGGGATATCAGATTACGTTCGATTTCGGCCGACAGCCCAAATGCAAAGGCCAACACTTTGCTGGTAATATCACTGCCCAGGCGATAGTTATCCTTAATCGTCCAAATTTTGGCCCCGACATCCATACAGTAATGCAGTATACTCATAATCTGCAACAGATTACGCCCCAGTCGTGACAATTCGGACGCAATAATCAAATCATCTTTTTGAATGCGCTTAATCAACTTGCCCAGTTTTCGTTTATTTAAATCTTTGGTGGCGGATATGGTTTCTTCTATCCAGCAATCGATGGTTAATTCTTCTTTCTGACAAAACTTTTGTATTTCAAACCGCTGGTTCTCGGTCGTCTGATAATCTGTTGAAACACGTATATAACCGTATATCACTGTGCGCCTCCTTTGGCTTTTGATAGTAAATAATTAAAAGGAAACAAGTTTTTTATATTCCTAGGCCCTATAAAATGGCACACAACACGCTGTTTTTACAAAATTTTTATGGAATGTAAGAAACTAATCATCCCCCCACAAACATAAAAACAAAATAAAAGGCTTGTCTTTATCATCAAACCTTTACTAAGATTCCATTATCAGATTCCAAGGAAAGGCGGAGAGTTATGAAAAATCAGAAA
>CAXHMP010000049.1:2146-4781 GCA_964017835.1 uncultured Alphaproteobacteria bacterium | reverse complement strand
AGCCGTATTAAAATCTTGATGATACCGACCAACGAAGAATTGGTTATCGTCGAAGATACGCTGGCCATCATGAACGGCACGTATAATCCGGACCATCTTAAAATGGATTATTCATTTGCGAAATAAAAATACTCGTATTTAAACATCCCGCGTAATGCGGGATGTTTTTTGTCATTTATTGTTGATAATAACAAATTTTAATAGAGCCTGAAGGCAAATTAATCGTTACACCTGTATCATATATATATGACCCTGTTTCATCCGACCCGTCGTTGGGGGCCTGGACAAAACATGTCTGTCCGTCTGATGACGCAATGATTGTGGCCCCGTTATACCATTCGCCGGGGGGCGACGGGCATGTTATACAGGAACCACCACTAAGGTACATTCCATTAACACAATAATCACAACTGGTGTTTTTATGCATGGACCCGCGTCCAGAACCACCGGTTATAAACATGTCCAATACGACATCCAACCCCCCTGCACCGGCATAATCTGTCTGGCATGGACTGCAGGCAGAAAAAGAACCCTCTATCACCATTTTTTGATTATAGGCACAATACGAATCCACCAATCGTACACCGGTCAGGTTATATTTATCCGTCCGATATCCCAATGCCAAATCCCCTGATGTTTCCGTCAGTTCGGCCTTGTCATATTCAACACACATGCCATACGGCAACAACATATAGTTTGTATCAATACATGAATCAAATGTATAATATTTATCGTAAACGGCAATTCCCCCGTTATAATTAACTTCTTCGCTGTAAACGATAGATTTATAAGAATTGCTGCAGCCCGATTCAGATGAACTAGAATTAACAATCGCCCCACAAACCTGGGCCGCCATGGATGGCCCCGCCGCACCCAAACCACCGTTTGGATTAGGCATAAAATCAGAGGAAAAAAGATGCACAAATCTGGGATTTTTATCGTGGGAATTTTGCCGATTCTAATCGGTCCTTTGGATTAGGCATAGTGTCATAACGCCCAACCCCAGGAATTATACCGCATAGCGGGATTTTTTGCAACATGAAAAAGGATGAATACACCATGACCTGGATTGCCACGGGCGCCGACCCCGCGTTGCTCTGCCGGCACCCTCGCAATGACAGGAGTTTTTAAGTTCCCAAAAGATTAAGAACATAACCAAAATAAATCATAAATAAAAAAAATCCCCCACCGGGGTCCCGCGCAAACAGGGTTTGCGCGGATGGACCATGTGGCGGGGATTTTTTTATTCGGCGTCTGCCGCGGGTTCGGCATCGGTGGCCGGCGCTTCGGCCACGACTTCTTCGACCACTTCTTCGGTCGCCTCTTCTTCGACAACCTTTTTCGTGCCGAACGTCAGGACCTTGCCCGCAACCAGGGCGTCAATTTCATCCTGGGTCTGGGCGACATAGACCTTGACCGGGACGATGACATCCGGGTGCAACGCGATTTTCGTGTCAAAGCAACCGATGGATTTAATCGGGCTGCCCAACATGACCTGGGCCGATTCAACGGCGACATTCGCGATTTCTTTCAACATGCGCGCGATATCGCGGGACGACACGGAACCATACAGTTGGCCGGTATCCCCTGCCTGGCGAATCATGTGCAGTTTCGCGTTTTTCACCGCGGCAACATTGCCTTCGGCGGCTTTCTTGGCGGCATCTTGACGCGCCTGCAGTTCGGCCTTTTTGGCTTCGAACAGTGCGACGTTTTCACGGGTCCAACGCATCGCCTTGTTATTGGGCAACAAGAAATTGCGCGCAAAACCGGTTTTCACTTCGACCGTATCACCGATATTCCCCAAGTTGGTGATTTTTTCTGTTAAAATAATTTTCATAATCTGTCCTTTTACTTTAAAAGTTAGGGATAAATCCCAAATGTTTATTCATAAAATTAAAGAGAACAATGCAGATGCGTTGTTATATTTAATTTTTCATTGGATTAATTATGTATGGCGAATGGGGATGTTCGCAGTTCCGACGTGTATTAGACATACACAAGGAATCTGTGAACGCCCCCAGGCACCCACAGAATTAACCCAGATTGTTGCGGACAAAGGGTAATAAACCCAAATGCCGGGCGCGTTTGATGGCGGTCGCCAGGGCGCGCTGGTCTTTCTGGGAAACACCGCTGATGCGCGACGGAACGATTTTGCCGCGTTCGGTGATGTAATGCCCCAGGGATTTGACGTCTTTGTAATCAATAACCTTGCCCTTTAGAGGGTTTGGTTTTTTACGATAAATTGCTGCACGGACTGCCATTATTCTGCCTCTTCGTTATTCTTTTTCATCATGATGGATGGTGTGGTCGCCAGGGCGTCAACACGAACGTTCAAGAAACGGATAACGTCTTCGTCGATACGGGAACGACGTTCCAATTCTTTAATCTGGTCGCCCGGCAATTCGATGTTCAGCATGACATAATGCGCCTTGCGATTTTTGCGGATAATGTACGCCAGATTTTTCAAGCCCCAGAATTCTGTGGACTTAACACTGCCGCCCAGTTCCTTGATAATTTCGGTAAATTTAGCCGCTTTTTCTTTGACCTGCGGTTCGGTCAGGTCCTGGCGGAAAACCAGAACGCTTTCATAGTAAGCCATTTTATTTCCTATGGTTTGTAAAATGAATTATAATCA
>CAXHMP010000049.1:0-2046 GCA_964017835.1 uncultured Alphaproteobacteria bacterium | reverse complement strand
TCTTCTTTGATGCCGTCAATTTTCAATTGCAACTGGCCGATGCCCGATTCCAATATCGTCGTGCGGTTTTCCAATGATGTGATGCGCTGTTCGCTGCGTTCGATTTCGGTCAGTGACGAATCCTGGCGTGCGACCCAGTACACCATTCCTGCGACAAAGGCGATTAAAAACCAACTGTCGCGCAGGATATCGATGATACCCATCAAATTTTGTTCTTTTTGCATGTTACATCTGTTGCCCCCGTTTAATGTTTTGTTCAATTTGATGGACCAGGGCGCGTTGCGCCTCTAGCGCGCGCAGCTGACCATCCGTCGCATCGGCCCCCAGCCATCGTTCAATTGTCATTGACCGCAAATGTGCCAACACTGCGGCGCCCGCCGCACCGGAAAAGGCACGCGCGTAATCGTGATAAATTTTATCCATTGTGCGCCCCCGGTTACATCATGTTTTCGGCGTGCGCCATCACGGCGATGGGTGCAATGTATTTTAATTCGGCATCGCTGTTCAGACGAATTTTTTCAATGATGCCGCGCCGCGATAAAATCTGCAGCCCGCGGTCCACCAGCGGTCGAATAAATTCATGCAACAGCCGCCCGTACGTCGCCCCCAGTATCCGCATCATGTCCGCATTGCGCGCCATGATTTCGGTTGCGGTCATTTCCTTTTCACTCAGCAGCCCCAGCCGGTCCGCCAGCAATGCGTGACGAATCCGTTCCCGCAAATCTTTTAAAATAATCTGGGATACGTCGAAATCCGCCCCGGATGCCAATGGCGTCAATCCGGACGACCCGACCGCCTTAGGTATTATCGCCCCCGGGGTCAGATTGATATTGGCCAGATTGATGACGCCGTCGTCATCCGCCTGCCAGATACCGGACACGGCGATGGTCGCATTTTTCAAGACCAATTCGACGACCTTGTTTGCGGTCTTGATATCCGGCAACGCCCGCAGGACCGGCCCGCGGCCGTATGTTTCGCCACTGGCCACCGACCAACGAAAGATAATATACGGATTGGTTTCGAACGTCCCGCGGGTCACGATATTGTTTTCAATGTCGCCGCCCACGTCCAACCATGCCGTAAAATCATGACCAACCAGGGCCTGGACCAATTTCAACGGCATGTCCGGGTTTGTCTTGATGGCATCGCGCAGGTTTGCCGGCGGCGTCCATGTTGGATACTTTTCCATAACTTCGCGCGCAGTCATGGTCGTGGTGTGGAATACGTTGTCGCCCACCACCGCAATATCCGCCATCGGAATCGCGGTGAATTTAAATGCCGACTGGCCCCCAATCGGCATTTCAGCCATAAACAGACACGCCGTCCCCAATACCACCAAATCCAAATAACATTGATGAATTGTGGTGTAAAAGTTTGAATCATTTAAATGCGCGCGCAGGGCGTCTGTGGCCGCGACCGCGTCCGGGGATTCATCACTTTCAGGCACCAGATTCAGCCACAGCGATTCCGGCGGCGTCATCAGCGAATAAATCGATGCCGCCAGATTGTCGACCGCGTCACTGGCGGTGGCATCAAACAACTGGGCCGCGTCATCATCCGTGACCGGCATGGTGTACCGCATCGCGGCATCCCATCGGTTAATCCACGGCGCACGGGCGTCCAGGGCCTTTTTATACAAATATTGCAAATTGTTTTCCATATTTTGTCCTTTTTGTTTTATGGTGAAAAATTGCATTAAATCTTGAAATCTGTGCGGGCGCGAAACGGACGCAGGCTTGCACCCAATGGGCGTACGGGCATGGGCGTCATTCGCATGGCGCCCGCCAACGCGTCCAGTCCATCGTCCCGACCACCGCCAATCGGCGTCCAATCCTGCATTTCGGCAATCAGCAATCCCGACCGCACGCGTGTGTGCATATACAATCGCCCTGTGGTCAAGACCGGTTCAATCGCGTCCAAAATACGCTGTTCTTTGTTGCGACTGTTGGAAATTTGATTGACGACAATGGGGGTGCCGCGACGGGCGGCGGCATCGCGCATAATTTCGGGCAATGCGTTACCAATCCCGTTGGTTTCAATACCAAT
>CAXHMP010000048.1:0-4885 GCA_964017835.1 uncultured Alphaproteobacteria bacterium | reverse complement strand
ACCATTGGTGATTATGGCAATGGCACAGGTTCTAATTATGGACCGCTGTATCTGTCGATGTGGACGGACAACCGCGGCACAGACGATACATCGGACGATATTATTTATTCATCGCGTAAATGCGGCGTTGCCGGATTGGGCATTAACGGGATTGACCCATGGTGCTTTTCCGCGGCGGGTCCCACCGCCGAAATGGCGGCCGCATCGGCGGCGGGCGCGGTTGCCGCGATTAAAGGGGCATTTCCGTATATGAAAAATAAACAGATTTTCAGTTTGCTGGCCCTGACGGCGGACGGATATTTGTTGGGGACGGATGCCAATGGCGCGGCCTTTACCAAGGAAAACCTGGTGGCGTATTTGAAATCAATGTACAGTTTGCCCCCCGAATACAATGCATCGCAATTGTCGACGAACGATTACCTCAAGGCGTTTGCCGAAGTCTATGGTTACGGTATGATTAATTTGGAACGTGCCATGACCCCGGGCAAAAAGTTGTATTATTACAACGGTGGTAAAATCGTTTCGGCGGCGGGTAATGCCTATTGGCGGGCGGCGACAAACACCGTATTCCGGGCATCGGGGGCATTCAACCCGCGCGCCGCATCCATCAGCGCCCCGTTCTTTGACATCATTGAAAGTGTGGATGGTACAATGCAATTGCCGCGCGTATGGAAAAATGAATTTGCAATTGGCCCGACCAATGCGCGTGGATTGTACATGGGCGACGTGCTGGGGGAAATGCGCGTGCGTGATGATAATGCCCGGATGCGCCATTTGGACATGGGCGATTTGCGGTTCAGCATGTCTGCATCGGACAAGGCATATGCCGACAACCTGGGCGGGTTGGATACGATGGAATTGGCCTTTGACGCCGGGAATCTTCGATTTGGTGCCGGGTACCAGCGGAACTTTACCGATGGCGCGGCGCGCTTTGACGGGATGAACAACCCCATTTTCGGGTTGGCGTCGAACGTGATGACAACGGATATTGAATTCAGCCATGGACGCTGGGCATTGCGGGCGCGCGGCTTTGCCGGCGCGGTGACGGATGAATCATTGTTACAAAATGACCCGACTGTATCGGCCCAGTACGCGCCGGCACGTCTGGGGCTGGTCCGCGGTGGTGTCGCCGGAATGGGGTGGCGCGGTGACAAATTCACCATCGCGGCGGATTTGGGAACGGCCAATGAAACCGACACGGTTTTGGGCGCCCAGACCGGTGGATTGCTGTCGCTGGGCGGGGGTGAAACAGACTATGTCGATGTCACGGCGGCGTATCGTTTAATGGATAACGTCACGTTACGCGCCCGGTCCACGTTTGCCCGTACCCGCGCGCATGCGGCCGGTGAATTTATCCTGGGGGTGTCGGATATTGAATCGAATGCGCTGGCGCTGGGGATTGACGCCGGGGGCTTTTCGTTCACTGTGTCGCGGCCGCTGGGGGTGACGCGCGGTGTGTTACAGTATGCGCATGCCGAATATGATGTCGTTGAAAACGCGGGCGGCAAATATGACCTGGTGATTGGTGATACCTATGTGGCGGATATGGATTTGCGGCCCGCGCATCGTGAAATCCGTTTTTCTGGGTCGTATCGGCACAGTTTTGGGGACTATACCGACGGGGCGCTGGGATTCATTTATCGCAAAAATCCCAATCACACCGCCGATTTCGGGGACGAAGCAATATTTATGTTAAAGTTTTCCCATCGCCTGGGGATTTAGTGGCGCGGGGCATACCCCATCCCCCGCCGCAGATGTTCGGGCGGGGGCATCATAACATCGGCGCCGGTTTTTATTCCCGCACGAAACCGGTAATCAGGTGTTGACTTGGCCCCGGGAAATTTATTATCATTTAATAAAAGCGAGAGATTTATGCCCACCGGATTCCACAGAAGTCTTAATCGTATGGCCTTGTTCACCGCATTGGCGGCGGTGTTGCTGATATTTTTCTGGCGTGATTTTTTGGCCGTGGCGGTGTCCAACGTTATATTAAATGGTATTATTATTGGCACGGCGCTGTTTGGTATCGGGTTATGCTTTGTCGATATGTTTCGCTTGCTGCCCGAACATCGGTGGCTGCGCGCGTATGGGCGCGGCACATCGGCCCGCATGCCCCGGCTATTACGTCCCGTTGCGGTGATTTTGGGAAATGGGGGGCGCACGCTGTCGGCGCGCACGCTGGGGGGATTGATGGACATGATTGCGGTCCGTTTCGAAGACCAGCGGGAATCGGTCCGCTATGTGACCAACACGTTGATATTTTTGGGGCTGTTGGGGACATTTTGGGGATTGATTTTGACAGTGGGTGGATTTGCCGATTTGATTGGTAATCTGGATTTCCAGGATGAAACGGTCTTGACCACGATGCAGATGGGCCTGGCGCGTCCGTTGGCGGGGATGGCGACCGCGTTTACCAGTTCGCTGTTGGGATTGGGCAGCAGTTTGATTGTCGGATTCCTGGGACTGCAGGTGCAATTGGCCCAAAACGGCATTTACCGCAGTGTCGAAGATTTATTGTCGACCCGCACCCAGGTGATGGATGCGGACAACGCGGCGGCGCTGGGGGCGGCCTTGCGCGGTGTTAATATGGCGGTGTCGCGTTTGGAAAAGTCAGTTTCAAAGATGACAGAATAAAAAAAGAGAGAAGAGGGGAGGGAACATACAATGGTCAATATTCGCTTTCGTGAAAGAACTAATTCATGGCCCGGCTTTGTGGATTTGTTTTCAAATCTGGTTATCATATTAATTTTCCTGTTGATTGTGTTTGTATTTTTGTGGACCACCACCAGTGTTTTTAACAAAAGCACCGGGGCCAAAACCGTCGCGGAATTGAAAAAAACAAATGAAGAACAGGCCCAGACCATCCAACAAATGACCGCCGATGAACAAGAGGCTAAACGTCTGTTGCTGTTGGCGCGTGCGGAATTGGAAAACCTGGAAAATGACAAGGCGGCATTGTCCGACGAAGTCAACGCATTGGACAACGAATTGGCTGAAATTGATATGAGTGTCGAAGACCTGATTTCCGCGTACGAGGCCAAGGTCTTGGAATTACAACAATCGGGCCAGGATATGCAGGCAATGGTTGCCGATTTGACCGCGCAATTAAATCAGGCCCAGGTGGACAAGGAACAAACAGCCGAACTGGAACGCGAACGTCGCGAATTGCAAGACCAGATGAATGCCCAACGGGTGTCTTTATCGGCCCAGTTAGCCAGCCTGCAAGAGGCGTTGGATGCGGCCCAGGCCAAGGCTGATGCCCAGGAAATCCAATATGTCGAAATGTCGACGAAATTAAATCGTGCCTTGGCGGACAAAGTGGCGGAATTAAACAATGTTGCCAAGTATCAGTCGGATTTTTACAAGGCGATTTCGAACGCTGTGGGGGACCGCACCAGTGTCCAGCCCAATGGTGACCGGTTTATCGTATCCAGTGACATTTTGTTTGCCAGTGGGGCGTACAATCTGACGGCCGAAGGGAAAAAGCAATTACGTTTGATTGCCAATGTCATCAAAGACATGGAAGAAAAAATCCCGTCGGATGTTAATTGGATTATCCGTGTTGACGGCCATACGGACAAAACAGGGGTTATTCCCGGAACATGCGGGTATAAAAACAATACCGAATTGTCCCTGTTGCGGGCGACGGCGGTGGCCAACGAATTGGCGGCGGCCGGCGTGTCGAAACGTCGCCTGGTCCCCAGCGGGTTTGGCGAATTGCATCCGGTCGAATTGGGGACGGACAAGGCCAGCCTGCAAAAGAACCGCCGCATTGAATTGCAATTAACAAATCGATAAAAAATTCCCGGCATTGCGCCGGGGATTTTTTTATTTCCTCCTTGCGATTCCATTATGGTTAGAATATAATAACCATGCATCGGCCGATTACCGATGTGGGGTGTCATTACCTCTCATAACATTTGACTCCAACTGTGGTTGGAGGGCTGTGATATATCAGAATAAACAGCACTATTGTTATGATAGTAATGAACCTCCAACCGCCCTTAATCACGGCGGATTTTTTAATTTTTGGGGGAAATGGAAATGCCAGTAATTTCGAATGAAACGCGGCTTATTGGTGGCGCGATGCGGCACGGGCGCCGCATGAACCGGATTAGTCGCACGGACGCCGCCCGGGCGCTGCGGCTTAGCCTAGAAGAACTGGGCCGTATCGAGGGTGGCCGGATGGTCATCCCCCGCCGCGTGCTAAACAGCCTGATGTACCACGGCATACGCAATAAGTGTAAAAGGGATGACAACGGTTCTTAAGTTTCCCAAACCAGACCAGAAATAAAAAATCCCCCTTGCGAAAAACGCCTCAATGCGGTATAATCCGTGGTGTTGGATGGGATGACACTATGCCTAATCCAAAGGACCGTTTTCCCAAGCACTTTTTCCTGATATAAAAATCCCGGATTTCCGCATTTTTTCCCTTTTGACTTTATGCCGAATCTAAACGGTGGTTTAGATACGACAAAGCAAAGGGGGATTGGGTAAAATGTTACAAAAATTATTTCGTATGGTGGGTGGTGTTATGGCGGTGTGTTGCCTGGTGTCGAATCGGGGGCATGCCGATACGCCGACCATAACAACACCGACAACGCCCACAACCCCAAGCGAAACAACAACCCCATCGGGTGGCACAACAACAACACCATCGGGTGGCACAACGGTAACACCCGGCGGGACAGTCACCCCGGGCGGAACCACAAACCCGGGTGGAGCCGCGTTTGCATGCCCTCCTAAAAATAAGCCATGGTTGTCAACGACTGCCCTTTCACCCATGTCAACAATGATTACAAAAGGCGCGCTGGTGGGCAGTGGTCAAGCCAATGGAACAATTTATAAAATTTACAAAAATGACCTGACAGGCCCCCAAGTAAGC
>CAXHMP010000047.1:0-5181 GCA_964017835.1 uncultured Alphaproteobacteria bacterium | reverse complement strand
CGTGTTTGACAATACGTTCCGGCATGTGTTCACGTCCAATGCCGGTCGCCAGGTTATCGGTAATATCAACCCGTGGGTGCAAACTGGCCCCGCCAATGTTGTCTATGTATGGTACAATCGTCCCGAATCCGACCGGATTTATACGATTAACAAAACGCCTGTGATTTACGACCGGTATAAAAATTAAGCCGTCGCCCCGTGTGCGGCCAAATGTAAAATCACACTAAGCAGAAAAATCAGCGTCACCACCCCCAGGATAATTTTCTGGGGGCGATGGGTGGCGGCGCCATGACAATGGTCGCATGAACACCGGCAATCGCGCATGACCAACACCCATGACAGCCCCAGCATCAGCGCCGAAAAGACAAACATCCATGGTTCCAGCCAATGCGGTATCAGGTGGAAATGCGCGCCTTCGGGTGCAATCAGGCCAATAATCGACAGCGCAATTGGAATGCCACAGCAGAAAACATGCGGCAATGCCGTCGCCAAAATACCAATTTTAATTGCTTTATTTTTCATGGCCGTCATTATATCGGTTATTCAATTTAGTGTAAATAAAGAAAATATAGGAAATTTATCCTGGAATCAGGATATGTGTTGACAATTTTAAAATTTGTGCTATAACATAAAAGTTATGTTTGATGTTATCAAAACATTTTATGCGTTAAAAACGTTACATCGTAATAAACACACGCCGACCGAAATTAAATCGGGCGCGCGGGTGTTTAAATGGAATAATCCCGTGTATTTATTTTCAAATGAAAATATTTCGGGATATTTGCAGGGCCTGGACAATATGCGGGATGGACGTGTGTTGGCGGTGGGGGCATCCGGTGACCATGCCTTGGAATCCTTGCTGATGGGGGCCAGGCATGTGGATACGTTTGACATTAATTATCTGCAGCGCCATGTTTTGGAATTAAAAACGAAAATGATTTCGCATTTGCCCCATGCGGACTTTGTGGAATATTTTCTGGCCGATGACCAGAAAATGAATCAACAGATTATTCGGCCAATCTGGCGCAAACTGTCGCCGGCGTTGCGTCTGTTTTTACGGTCGATTCAGCGTCCCAATGGCATGGAAATCTTTAGCCATTCGTTGGATTGGCGTGATGCCAATGCGTCACCGGTGCGCTATGTTTCCGATGCCGGGGCGTATAATGAATTGCAATCTATTTTACGGCACAATTCAACCCAGGTCACATTTCATGAAAATGATTTGTTGCATGTTCCCGCAGTGTTTCATGAAAAGTATGATGTCATTTTGCTGTCGAACATATTTTCATATTATGCCCCGGCCCAGATGCCCATTGGCCAGATGAAGACCTTTTACCACAATATTTTAGTGCCGTTGTCCAAATTAAACATGGGGGAACGGGGGACGATTTGCTTTAATTATATGTGGACATCCCCGTTTTATAATCATTGGAAAAATGATTTTTCGCGTCTGTTTATCAATCGCGAAATGATTGACAGTATGACAATTTCACCCCATCATTCGTTTGAATTAATCGAAGTCCCCAGTGTCATGAAACCGTTGGTCCAGGATTGTGCATTTGTCATGCATCAGCACGTGCGTTAGTGGAAATTTTGGTATCCCCAACAGGAATTGAACCTGTATCAAAGGTTTAGGAAACCTCTATTCTATCCAGTTGAACTATGGGGACTGGGTGCCTATATCTTATTCGTCGGATTTTAATATTGCAAGTTATAATCGGCGCCGCTATAATAATCAAAAATTACGGAGAAAAAGTATGGGCAGCAGATTAATCGGTTACGGGTCGTATTTGCCGGACAAGGTGATGACCAATGCCGATTTTGAAAAAATAATGGATACCACGGACGAATGGATTGTCCAGCGTACCGGGATGCATGAACGGCACTTTGCCGCGGAAAATGAAACTGTCGTTGACATGGCGGCGGTTGCGGCGCAACGTGCGCTGGATAACGCCAATCTGGGGATTGACGATATTGATTTGGTTATTGTCGCGACAACGACGCCCGAATTGGATTTTCCGTCGGTGGGGGTCCAGGTGCTGGGGAAACTGGGGGCAAAACGCGATGTGCCGGCGTTCGATGTGCGCGGCGCATGCACCGGGTATATTTATGCATTGCATTGCGCGCGCGCCTTTTTTGCCGCCGGCATTCACCAGCGTATCATGCTGATTGGTGCCGAAAAAATGTCGCGCTTTATCGATTGGACCGATCGCAGCACGGCCGTTTTGTTCGGTGACGGGGCCGGCGCGTTGATTTTTGAATATTCCACGTCCAGTTATTCCGGCATTATTGACACGGTTGTGATGGCCGATGGAAAATGCTTTGACATGCTGCACGGGACGGCCGACCATAAAATTGCAATGAATGGTCCCGAAACGTATAAAAAGGCGGTGACGTTAATGCCTGATGCCGCGCAATACATTATGGAACATGCGGGCATCACGGCGGAAAATGTCGATTGGATTATTCCGCATCAGGCAAACCTGCGCATTATTCAAAGCGGGGCATCCCGGTTGGGATTCCCGTTGGAAAAAATTGTTGTAACAGTTGATAAACACGCAAACACCAGCGGGGCGTCCGGCGTTTTGGCAATGGCGTACGCCTTTGACAATGGATTGATTAAAAAGGGGCAGTTGGTATTGTATCCGGCATTTGGCAGCGGTCTGACCTGGGGCGCGGCACTGGTCCGGGTTTAAGATAAAAGGAGAGAGAAAACAATGGCAACCGTAACCAGAATGGATTTCGCAAATACGCTGCGGGCTGAATTCGGCCTGACCATGGCGGATGCGTATAAATTGATTGATGTGATTTTTGGTGAAATCGAAGAATCTTTGATTAACGGCGAAGAAGTTAAGTTTGCCGGTCTGGGGACTTTTAAGATTCTGGGCAAGCGGGCGCGCATGGGGCGCAACCCAAAAACCGGGGCGCCGGCGGTTATATCCGCCCGCCGCGTGGTGTCATTTCGCCCCAGTACGGAATTTAGAAAACGCGTTGCCTAAAATAAATCCCCCCCGGTTTCCCGGGGATTTTTTATAAGGTATAAGTTATAAAATATAAGTTATAATAGATTGTTTAAATTTCTGAATTCTGATTTGTTTTTTGCACTGTTTTTAAGTTTCCAGAATTTAAATTCTCGGGAACACAATGGATCCCGTCCTTTGACGGGGTGACGGTGCTTTAGATTCTGGGACATTAAGCGCCGCCCCAAACAAATCAGAATTCAAAAATCAGAAATAAAAATCCCCCCGTCATGGGGGGAGTGGTTTACTTTAATTTCTGGGTCCATTCGTCGTCCGGGAAATTCAGACGCAGCATGTCGGCGTATCCGGCGGCCTGGTCCGGTAATCCAATCGCCGTATAGCATTCAGTCAGGCGGAACATCGCCTCGGGCGTCATGACGGTTCCCTGGGCGCCCGTGACAATCGATTGCAGATGGGAAATCGCAATGGGCCAGTTCTGGTTGGCCATGGCGTCGCGGGCGGAATACATCACCTTGCCTGCGATATAATTTTTCAAGATATTAATTTTGTTTTTGGCGTTTTCGGCGTATTCCGAACGCGGAAAACGTTTGACCAATTGTTCAAATTGCTGCAAGGCATAGACCGACATCCCGGGTTCGCGGCGAACATCACTGACCTGGCGGTAATAGCACATGCCGCGCAGGTACAAAATATACGGCACATCGCGGTGGCCCGGATGAAAACGCATAAAGCGGTCGGCGGTTAAAATCGCACCGGCAAAATCACCGTCCATATATTGCGCGTATGCCGCCATGACCAGCGCGTCTGCGGCCCATGGACTGGACGGGTATTGGGTTTCAACAGCCAAAAATTCGGTCGCCGCGTCGCCATAGCGGCCACGATTAAACTGGGCATAGGCCGCGTCATAAATTTCATCCAGCGGACGGTCAACGGTCACAACCGTATCCGTGCCACCGCCGCATGCCGCCAACGTCGCCGCCACCGCGGCCAAGATAAACAGTTTCTTCATCTCTTTATTCCTGCCTTGATTTTATCTGTCATGGGGGAGTATAATCGAAACCATGAAACTAGGCAAACATATTTTCGGGGTTGGTGCCATGACAGGCATCAGCCGCATTTTCGGGTTTATTCGCGATATGCTGATTGCGCGGTATCTGGGGGCGGGGCGCATGTCGGATATTTTCTTGGCCGCGTTCAAGTTGCCAAATCTGTTCCGCGATTTGCTGGGCGAAGGGGCGTTGTCCGCCATCTTTATCCCCATGTACACCGATTTGAAAAAAGACAGCGGATTTGCCCAGAATGTTTTTTCGTGGTTGATGGTCGTCTTGCTGGGGATTACAGTGGTGTTCGAAATATTTATGCCGGGCGTCATTTGGATGCTGGCGCCGGGGTTTGCCAACGACCCGGGCAAGATGCAATTGACCGTCACCATTTCACGCATCATGTTTTTCTATGTCATCTTTGTGTGCGGGGCGGCGTTTTTATCGGCGATTTTAAATGCTTTTTCCCGATTTATGTTGGCGGCGTTTATGCCGGTGATGCTGAATTTAATGTTGATTGCGGCGTTGGTGTTTGCGCCGCTGTATGCCGATGGGGCGATTTTATATATCATGGCCGGGACGGTCGTGTTGTCGGGCGTTATCCAATGCGCGATTTTGTGGTCGCGCATTCGGCGCCGGCATTTCGGATTGCATCTGGTGCGGCCGCGATGGACGCCGGGTATTCGCCAGTTGTTCCGGCGCCTGGGGATTAGTATTGTCGGTAGTGGTTTTTATCAAATCACCATTATTGTCGGGACGCTGGTCGCCAGTTTTCAAAATGGCGCGGTGTCGTGGCTGTATTACGCCGACCGGATTGTTCAGTTGCCCTTTGCGATGATTGGTTTGGCGGTGGGAACCGTGTTGATGTCGTCGATATCAAATGCGCTGGCGGATAAAAATTTGCGCAGCGTCCATATCCAACAGAATTCGTCGATGCGGCGGTCGCTGATGCTGATTATGCCGGCGATGGCGGGATTGTTCGTGTTGGCCGAACCGATTATCAAATACCTGTTTCAATACGGGGCATGGACGCCCCAATCGACGCATGCCGTCGCCGTCGCCATTATGATTCAGGTCTTGGTGTTGCCCGCCATGTTGGTCAGCCAGATTTACAGCAAAACCCTGTATGCCGCCCAGGATGTGCGTACCCCGGTGCGGAC
>CAXHMP010000046.1:0-5924 GCA_964017835.1 uncultured Alphaproteobacteria bacterium | reverse complement strand
CTAGAATATTAAGAACAGTGCCAATTAAATCAGAAATCAGAAGTCAGAAATCAGAAATGTAAAAAATTCCGGTTGCACAAAACGCGGCTGTACCTTATAATCTGTGCGGTTGGATGGGATTTGACTATGCCTAATCCAAAGGACCGTTTTCCCAAGCGCGTTTTTCGATTTTTAAAATCCCGGATTTCCTTAACATTTTTTACCCCTTTTTTTGCCGTATCCAAACGGTGGTTTAAAACGGCGCTGGCATCTGTTCGGGGTTCGCGTTTTGAAAATCTTTGAACGGCCATAATTACAAAAAAACGGGATTTTATCGTTGCTGAAAATGGCGCGGGACGGTATAATCCGTGGTGTTTGGGAATGGGACACTATGCCTAATCCAAACGTAGGTTTGGATTGAATGAAAAAAGGGGGCGATAATGCGGCGCAAATCCGGGACTTTTATTGTAAAAAAATTGCCTAATCCAAACCTAGGGTTAAAATCCAAGAAAACAAAAATTGCCCTGTGCGTGCGTGACATGCAAATTGGCGGGGTGGAAATGGCCATGCTGCGGACAATCGACGCGCTGCGGGCGCGCGGGGATGTGGATGTTTGTGTGGTGACCTATGTTCCCGTGGGGCTGGACATGTTTCGTCAATGGTTTGCCGCGCGACCCGATATCAGGCTATATTCCCTGTATCCGGCAAAATGGTTGGGGACGCGGTTGGTGCGCTTTTTCCCCGTTCGTATTGTCCAGCATGTGATGCGCGATATTTATCGGTGGGCGCGTCGGCAAATGCTGGGGGCGCGTCACTTTGGCAACGCGGACGTCTTTATTGATTATTATAATTTTCAATTTGTTCGGGAATTTAAACGGTTACAGGGCACGAAAATCGCATGGTGGCATTCGTCCATCAACGTGTTTTGGAACCAAAACGCCGCGCGGTATATGGATGGCTATGACCGATTGGTGCTGTTGACGGATGGGGCGGCGGACGAATTTAAAACACGCCTGCCGCGGTATGTGAACCGGGTGCGCCGGGTTTATAATCCGGTGGATGTGCATGAAATCCAGGCAATGGCGACAAAGGCCCCATGCCCCACGGGCGACTATTTCTGTTGCGTGTCGCGCCTGTCCGCGGACAAGGATATCCGGACAATCTTGGACGCGTTTGATATGTTTTGGCGCGCCGCGTCCCGACCCGATGTACAACTGATTTTGGTGGGGGATGGTCATATGGCCGCGATTTTACGCGACCATGCGTCAGGTTTGGCGGCTGGAAAGCAAATCGTTTTTGCCGGCGCCCAGACCAATCCGTTTGGCTATATGCGAGGGAGCATAGCGCATATTTTGTCCAGTTATGGCGAAGGCATGGGGATTGTTTTAATCGAGGCCAGTGCTTGCGGCACCTTGAATATTGCATCGGATTGCAAGAATGGCCCGTTAGAGATTTTAATGAATGGGGCGGCCGGGATATTGTTTACACCCGGGGATACGGCGGCATTAGCGCGTGCGATGGACGATGTTTGGAACGGGCGGGTTAATCGCCAAGAAATGATTGATTATGCAACGGCCGGATTGATACGGTTTGATTCTAAAAAAATCGCCGATGACATAATGGATATGATTAATTCCGTGGCCCTAGATACCGGTTGCGCATAATTTGTGCGGAATATTAACCACCCATTTAATTCCCATCATAGACGGTTTGCCAATGGCATAGATGGGACGAACCAGTGTCTGGATTTTACGCGCGGCGCCAATTGCCCATGACCCCCGCACAGGGCGTGTCGTGACAGCGTTAATGGTGCCGTTGCCGCGTCGCCGCAGGTGCGCCAGCCAATCGGCCCCGCGGCGTGCGGCCTTGGTTTCCAGCATGTTCATGTCAACCGCCCCAAAATGCAGCAGGTACAGGTTTTTATCAATATGAAAATTTTTCCCGCGGACATGGTGAAAGCCGCTGCCCCATTTGGCGGGACGAAACAGCACCACAGGCTTGGTATATCGTGTCGACAACAGGGCGTATCTGCGCTGGGACAAAATGGGGCGCGCCGGGTCCAATGTTTTTTCTGTGTTTATGTTTTGCCCGATATCCAGCCCCAGACCCGACAGCGATGTGTATCCATTTGCCGCCGCCGCGGCCAGATATTGCGCCAATGTTTTTTTTGCCGCGGGGTCCACCGTTAGAAATTCGTCCGTGTCGCATCCAATGACAATGTCGTATCCCATTTTAAACAACCGCGCCGCCAAATCAGACAACAACCCGATGCGGTATTTGTCCCCCGCAGCGCGCGACATCGGCGTATGCGGTAATTTTTCGATATGCGCCGCACCGGCGTTTGCGGGTGTCGCCTGGTCCAGGCCATCCAGATAGATATACAGATTTTCCACTCCGAACTGGGCCCCGTAATAGTCAATCCAACGGGTCAAAAAGAATTCATCGTTTCGCGCCATGGTGATGGCCGCGACACGCATGGCGCCCAACATTTTTTTTGAATGGCGTGCGGTCTTTTTTACGGTTGTCATATTCCCTCGATAAATATTTTTCGCATAAAGTGTTTGATGTTGCGGCCCGCGATTTTAAACGGGTTGCGCGTGATAAACCACCGATTGAAATCCGGGCCATAAACGCGGTCCGCGTCGCCGATAATCGCATCGCGCATTTGCGGGTCAACATGCCGCAACACATAGGCGATTTGTCCGCCCAACGCCCCGCATTTGCGCCGCCAGGACATTTTCTTGATAAACGGCATTCCGCGCCGATACAGGCCCGCCACACGATTGTATGTTTCGCGCCCCCGCACCCGAAACAGCCCGTCCGCACGCGCGCCATTTTCACGGATGCGCCGCGCCAGACCGTTTTCGTACAGGGCGATAAAATCCCCCTTGGACTTTTGCGCGGTAATTGACGTCATAAATTCATCGAACCACGGCGCCATAAATATGGACGGGCGAAATCCCATAAACCATGATTCCAAATGAGGTTTGATTTTATGCACCTTGTACGCGGGGCCAAAGGCGTCGGTCCCGAGCGATTCCATTTTTTCCAAAACCGGCCCCATGTCATACAGCGGCCCATAGACGGAATCATTGATTAAATAAACCACGTCATAGTTCCCCAGCCCCAGGTTATCGCGCGCCCAGAGATAGGCCCGCTTGTACGAACCGAAATCATATTCGCCGTGGCGTGCCGCCCCGGCATAACGCACAAACGGCGCCAATTTATCCAACTGTGCTTGCGGGGCGTCATTATCCATAAACAATACAACATCGCCGTATGCGGCCATTGCCTGCACATACAGCATCAATGACGCATCCACGATACCCGCGCCCGTGGGATCGTACGCCGCCATTAAAAACAAACGCTTGATAGACATAGTATCACTATATCGATTTTGTTTTAAATTTGCAACCGCAACAAAAACGCCCCGGTGGGGGCGTTTGAACTATTCGACGTTTTTGCGCGTCTTTTTGCGGATATTGCTGTCCAGTTCCTTTTTTCGCAGACGAATGGTGTCGGGTGTTACTTCAACCAGTTCGTCATCCTGGATATACGACAGCGCTTCTTCCAGCGAGATGCGGCGCGGCGGCGCCAGGAATAATTTTTCATCCGCGGTCACACTGCGCATGTTGGTTAATTCCTTGCCCTTAATGGGATTGACCTCCAGGTCGTTTTCCTTGGTGTGTTCACCGATAATCATTCCCGAATAAACTAAAGTCTGGGGGTCGATAAACAGCGTCCCGCGCGGCTGCAGGTTAAACAGCGCGTATGTCGCCGCCGCGCCGTTTTCCATCGATACCAGAACGCCCGGGCGATACTGGGTAATGGGGCCGCGATATGGGCCGTATTCGGCAAAGACGCGGTTCATAATCCCGGTGCCACGCGTGTCCGTCCGGAATTCCGACAGGTATCCAATCAATCCGCGTGACGGCGCAGAAAAGACAATACGGCTTTTGCCAATACCCGACGGTTTCATTTCGGTAATCGTCGCCTTGCGCATGGTCATTTTTTCAATCACGGCGCCTGAAAATTCGTCATCAACGTCAATAACGACATCTTCGATGGGTTCCAAAACCTGACCGTTTTCATCGGTTTTGGTAACAACACGGGGACGCGATACCGATAATTCAAAGCCTTCGCGGCGCATTGTTTCAATTAAAATACCCAATTGCAGTTCGCCGCGGCCCGACACTTCGAACGATTCATTGTTTTCGCTTTGCGTGACGCGCAGGGCGATGTTGGTTTCCGCCTCCTTGAACAAACGTTCGCCAATCATGCGGGACGTTAGTTTTTTGCCACCCGACCGGCCCGCCAAGGGTGACGTGTTCACAAAGAACGTCATGGTCAGGGTTGGCGGATCAATCGGCAGGGCCGGAATCGGTTCCGTCACCGACAAATCGCACAGGGTATCGGCCACCGTTGCCTTGGAAAATCCGGCCACAACCACAATGTCGCCGGCAGATGCCGTGTCGCGTGATACTTTTTCGACGCCCCGGTGTTCGATGATTTTTGTAATTTTTGCCTGTTCAACGACTTCGCCTTTCATGTTCAAGGCTTTGACAGGTTGCCCCACCTTGACGGTGCCGGATTCGATTTTACCGGTCAAAATGCGGCCGACATAGGGGTCCGCCTCCAACGTTGTGGCCAACATGCGGAACGGCGCGTCCAATTGACAGCGCGCGCCATCACAGTCGGGGGCCGGCACATGGTCCACAATTAATTGGAACAGCGGTGTCAAATCTTTCTTTTCATCGTTCATGTCGCGCACGGCCCAGCCATCGCGGCCGACCGAGTACAGATACGGGAAGTCCAGCTGGGCGTCCGTCGCGCCCAATTTGTCGAACAGGTCAAACGTTTCGGTCAAGACTTCGTCTGGACGGGCGTCACTGCGGTCCACCTTGTTAATGCAGACAATCGGACGCAGCCCCAGTTTTAACGCCTTGGATAACACGAATTTCGTTTGGGGCAGGGGGCCTTCGGCACTGTCGACCAACAGGACGACGCCATCAACCATCGACAAAATACGTTCGACTTCGCCACCAAAGTCCGCGTGGCCCGGGGTGTCAACAATATTGATTTTGTAATCATGCCACAAAATGGATGTCGGTTTGGCAGAAATCGTAATACCGCGTTCGCGTTCAATATCCCCGCTGTCCATGACGCGTTCTTCGACGCGTTCGTTTTCACGGAATGTGCCGGCCTGTTTCAACATGTTGTCAACCAGGGTTGTTTTTCCGTGGTCAACGTGCGCGATAATCGCGATATTGCGAATTTTCATTTTTTATGTGCCTTTGTTCTTATATAAATCGGGTACAGGGTACACGAAAAAATTATATTTTCAAGAAATTACAATATTGGTTGACATTTTTTATATTTTGTCTATGATATGGTCAATAACACAAGCGATAGAGCGAGAAATAACATGGCCAATTATACCGAAAAAGAAGTGTACCAGGCGATTTCAAACACCCTGATGAATTTCAAAGGGGCGGCCAAATATGCCGTGGCGCGCCACTGGAAAAATATGACACGCACACAGCATTACAGTGCGATGCGTGCCTTGGTTTACATGGAATCAGTGGCCCAGAATCCCGCGGTGTATTTTTCCCGGGCGACAACCATCCAGGACTGGTCTAAACGCGCGTTAAAAACACGGCGACTGTTTGACCTGCCCATGGACGACGGGATGGAGAATATGGGTGAAGGGTCCCCGGGTGATATCGTTTGCGCCCGTGCCAGCGAAGCGTTCGAAGCGTCGTTGGAATTGCGCAACAGGTACAGATTGTTCTGTAACACGGTTGTGCGCTGGGAATACGACAGAACATCGCAATATGTCATCCGACATGAGCAGGTTCAAGAGCATATTGAAAAAATTATGGAAACGGCATCGCAATCCAAGACATGGCGTATTCACGCGTCTGAAAAAAAGCGCAGCCGCTAAG
>CAXHMP010000045.1:0-6470 GCA_964017835.1 uncultured Alphaproteobacteria bacterium | reverse complement strand
AATTTTCATCCGCAACTTGCAGTCCATGAAAATATATACTAAAATTCATCGTGCAACGCAAGGGTATAAATGGCACGGAAACAAAGTCTTTCACCGGAACAGGACAGGGCGGCAAATCCCCTGGAAAACGTATGGGTCCAGGCGAACGCCGGAACCGGCAAGACCAGCGTCTTGGTCCAACGGCTGCTGCGGATTTTATTTCGCACATCCCCGGCCGCACCGACCGGTATTTTATGTCTGACCTATACCAACGCGGGGGCGGGTGAAATGCGCAACCGTATTTTGGCGGCGCTGCGAACATGGGCCATGGCCGATGATGGTGCCTTGACCGATTTATTGGATGGGATATCGATAAACAAACCGGCAAATGCCGATGATTTAATGCGCGCACGCCAATTGTTTTTCCACTATATCGACAATCCCAACATCCTGAAAATTAAAACCATTCATGGTTTTTGCGAGGAAATTTTGCGTCGCTTTCCACTAGAGGCAGGCATTTCCCCATCATGGTCATTGATTTCCGATGCCAATCAACAGGTTCTGTTACGCGACGCATTTGAACATTTGATTTCATCATCGGCCACTCCACGCATTCGCGATGCGTTTGCCCACATTGTTGAACGCATTTCAGAATATTCCCTGGATGACCTGTTGGGGATATTAACAACCCAGTATAAACAATTTTTTCAAATTGAAAATTTTGATAACTATCGAAAATACTTTATTGATAAAACGTATAAATTTTTACAATGCAATTTGCCAGAACCCGATGACGCCAGCCACGAAAATTTGATTAAAATCATCGAAAACGTTGAAAATGACATAAATACGTCAAAAAAGCCGGCAGCATACTTGACAAACATTATTAACTTAACGAAACAGTATATTAATAAATCGATTGATTTTAACGAATACAAGAAAGCATATTTGACCGCCACCGACACGCCGATTGCAAACGTTGCCAAGAAAGATTACCTGGTTGCGGAACAACAACGCGTGCATGCGGTAAACCAATACCATTTAAACCAAATGGCATTTCGGGACAGTCTGGCGCTGTTTGATTTATCGGCCGCATTTGCCGACACATATCGACAAATGAAACAATCCCGCAACGTATTGGATTTTGACGATTTGATTCTTTATACGCGCCGATTGTTTTCAAAACAAGACACAATGGGTTGGATTTTATCCCAACTGGACATAACGCTTAGCCATATTTTGGTTGACGAAGCCCAAGATACCAGCCCCCAGCAATGGGATATCCTGCGCCTGTTGGCCGGGGACTTTTTTACCGACGGTTCGACCGAATCCGCCCCGCGTTCATTGTTTGTCGTGGGCGACAGCAAACAATCAATTTACGGATTCCAGGGCGCCGACCCTGATGCGTTTGTCACCAGCCGTGAACAAATTTCCCAGCAAATTCAACATAATTCACGCACAATATCCGAAATCCCATTGGCCCAAAGTTTTCGGTCCGCGGCGCCAGTTTTACAAACAGTTGACTATTTCTTTGGCAACGCCGACATTACCGCCAAAACGGGTTTTATAAACAACAATCACAAATGCTTTCGATTAAACGCCCCGGGATTGGTGGAATTGCATGCATTACAATCACGCGAAACCGAAACCAGCCGCGATGATTATATTTGTACGATTGCCGACCAAATTGCCAATATTGTTCGCGATGGCGTCGCACCGGGCGACATTATGGTTTTAGTCCAGCGCCGAAATCCATTTGCCGCCCCGTTAATCCGTGAATTAAAAGCCCGCGGTTTGGATGTCGCGGGCAGCGATCGCATCACATTGCCGTCATTTCCGGCAATTCGCGATATGTTAAATCTGGTACGGTTCTGTTTGGACACAACGGATGACTATAGTTTATGTTGCACTTTGAAATCGCCATTTTTCCAATTGACAGAAGATGATATTTTTAATTTATGCAATGCACGTAACATGGCCAATAAAACCGCCGACAAACAAAATTTAACATCGGTTTATGACATTTTAAAAAATGAATTTTCGGATATTTATGCCGACCTGGGGGATATTGTTCAGATGGCGCAAACATCCGCCCCATACACATTTTTCACCCATCTGTTGCAATCAGGAAATCGCCGTCAAAAAATGATTGCCGCGCTGGGGACTCAAATCATCGACCCGCTGGAAGAATTTATGACAATCTGTCTGGCATACGAACGAACCCAGCCTGGGACTTTGCGCCACTTTTTAAAATGGTTTGTCACCGGCGGGGCCGAAGTCAAACGTGACATGGACCGCAGTCGTGGCGTACGCATCGTCACCGTCCACGGCAGCAAAGGTCTGGAGGCGCCGGTTGTTTTCTTGATTGATACGGTCCGCACACCGCGGGATAAACCCGATAAAATCTTTGCGGTGCCGCAATCTGAAAATGGTGATAGCACATGGCTGTGGGCGCCCCAGAAAAACGCCAGTGAACAAATGACCCTGGCGGCCGGCGCGGCGATGAATGATAAAATATCCGAATACTACCGATTGCTGTATGTGGCCATGACGCGTGCGCGCGACCGGTTATACATCTATGGATTTTCACCAAATAAAAATGCACCGGAAATCGCATGGCACACCCAACTGTGGGATAAATTAAAAACGATGCCCGGCGCGACCAGCACCGAAAAAACAATCAGGATTGACAATGAAACTGTCTGAAATAATTGAAAAACGCACGCGTGAATCGTATGCAACCGCGGTCGGAAACAACATGCACGACGCAATGCGCCACGTTGTCATTGCCCCCGGCGGTGATTGCGGGGATCCTGATTTAATCGCGCATATTCGGGCCATACCCAATCTGGCGAACATGTTCGGAACCGATTCCCGGACCGAGGTCCCCGTCGCCGGCACCGTCAACGGAAAATTCATCAGCCGCCGCATCGACCGCATGCGTATTGATTTGGACGCCAAAAAAATTTACTTTATCGATTACAAAACCGATACAGACCGTCAAACGCGCCGGGACAAGTATCATAATCAAATGCGGGAATACGGCGCGCTGCTGCGCCAAATCTTTCCCGACTATGAAATTTCCGCCCAGATTTTATGGCTGCATGATTGGGTACTGGAACCGGTTCAGGTTGATTAAAAATCCTTGAAATTAAAACAATGAATTGTCTATAATTCCCATATGTTAAACAGACTAATTATTTCAAATATCGTGTTGATTGAACGGCTGAATCTGGAATTTGGCCACGGCCTGAATATCATGACCGGGGAAACCGGCGCCGGGAAAAGTATTTTGTTGGATGCACTGACGCTGGCGCTGGGGGGACGCGGCGACACAGGACTGATACGGCACGGATGCGACACGGCGTCTGTGACCGCCCAATTTGACACCATCCCCGACGGCGTGCGTGAAACCCTGGCCGAATGCGGTTTGGAATCGGACGACGACATATTAATTCTGCGACGCACCCTGGGGACGGATGGAAAAACACGCGCATGGATTAACGATGCGCCGGTTTCCGTCAAGACATTAAAATCAGTGGGTGATGCACTAATTGAAATTCACGGGCAATTTGAAAACCATGCGCTGATGGATGCATCGACACACCGCGGGACATTGGATGAATTTGCCCGGGGCGCGATTGAAAACTTTGATGCGATATTGACGCGCACGCGGGATGCCTATGGCGCGTATCACGCGGCCGAACGTCGTTTGCGTGAATTGCACGACATATTGGACCGCGCGGCGTCAGAACGCGAATTTTTGGAACATAATGTTGCCGAACTTTCGGCGCTGAACCCCCAACGTGGCGAAGAAGAAGAATTGGCCGGGCGCCGCGCCGACATGATGAATGCGGAAAAAAATGCTGCGATATTAGCCGAAGCAGTCGAGGCAATTTCCCCACGCGGCACATCACTGGACGCGCAAATATTTTCTGTGGCGCATATTTTGGAACGCATCAAGACCGACCCCAACCCGTATCAGGCACAAATTGACGCCCTGTATGACGCCGGGCAGGCCGTTGCCGACGTGGCCGGACATTTATCACCCATTGACACCGATACAGACAGCCTGGACAATGTCGAAGAACGTCTGTTTGCCATTCGCGCCGCCGCGCGCAAGCATCATGTCCCGGCCGACGAGTTACCCGACAAACTGGAACAGATGACCACCCAGTTAAATGCCATTGACAATTCAGATGCCGAATTAAAAAAACTGGAATCCGAAATGTCACTGCGGCGCCGTGAATTTGACGATGCGGCGGCGGCACTGACCGCGGCACGGCGCGATGCGTCAAACCGGTTGCGCGACCGAATTTTGGCCGAATTGCCGGATTTAAAACTGGCCCAGGCGGATTTTGATGTGGACATCCGCCCGATTGCCCCAACGTCTGGTGGGGCAGACGACGTTGTATTTATGATAAAAACAAACCCCGGCACACCGTTTGCGCCATTGCACAAAACGGCGTCGGGCGGGGAAATATCGCGATTAATGTTGGCGATGCGGGTGGTTTTGACAGGGGGCGAATCCACGCACACATTGGTTTTTGACGAAATCGACACCGGCATCAGCGGCGCCACCGCCAGCGCGGTTGGCCAGCGCTTGGACCGGTTGGCCCAAAACGGCCAGGCATTGGTCATCACCCATTCGGCCCAGGTTGCCGGATATGCAGACATGCACTTTAAAATTGAAAAGCATTCGGATGGCGACACCACCACAACGACCGTGACACGCATTTGTGACGACACACGTTTGAACGAAATTGCACGGATTATCAGTGGTGACCACATTACCCCTGAATCCATCGCCACCGCCAAAACACTGATGAAAAAATAAAGGCCGGTTGGAGTTTTACAACAATAGAGCATTGCGTGGTTTATTCAATATATTCACCACACTCCAACCGTTCATGGGTTGTTTCGTCAAAATACTTTGACGCACTCTATGGATTGTAAAGTCCAGCGACAGAACACCTGTCGCATTTCTAATTATATAAGAAACCTGATTTTTACGCTAGGAAATTTTTCATCATAATTATTCAACAGATACCGTTCCGTCGATAAATTCAATTTCCGCCGGGCGGGCAAAGTCCGCCGCACGCCCAATAATCTGATTATCGGGTCCGCGCACAATCGCGTATCCGCGCGACAGGACGCTTTTATAACTTAACGAATTCAGCATTTGCCCCAGATGATTCATTGCCTGGGCCAGAACCGTCATCCGGTTGTGCATGATATTTGGGAACGACGACACCGCGTCAATTTTCTGATGCGCCGCCTGCATTTTGGCATTCATCAGAACCCCCATCGTCCGCCCCAAATCATCCAAGCGCTGGGTCTGCTCCATCAGGACCTGGTGCGGGCTTTTGATTGAAACGGATTCAATACGTTGTTTCGCATGCACCAGGCGCGTGGCAAAATTCCCCGAAATCCGGTACCATAAATTATCCAATTCCTGAATCAACGCCAGTTTCGTCGGCACAACAGTCTCGGCTGCACCGGTCGGCGTCGGCGCACGAACGTCGGCCGCGAAATCAATCAGCATCCAATCGGGTTCATGCCCAACGCCCGATATCAATGGAATTTCACTGGCGGCGGCGGCACGAACGACAATTTCTTCGGAAAAAGGCAGCAAATCTTCCAACGAGCCACCCCCACGCGCAACGATAATCACATCGACGTTTTTCATTCGGTTAAAGTATTCGATACCGGCGGCAACCTCGGCTGCGGCGGTGGCGCCCTGGACGGTGGCGGGATATAAAATCACATGCACCGGGAACCGTTCGCGCAGACGGTTTTGAATATCCTGGAACGCGGCGCCGGTGGGACTGGTCACCACACCGACACGCCGGGGCAGGCGCGGCAGCGGCTTTTTCCGCGACGCATCAAACAATCCTTCGGCGGCCAGTTTTTGTTTGCGTTCTTCCAGCATTTTCAGCAACGCCCCAACGCCGGCCATTTCAATTTCACTGACGATAATCTGATAATTACTTCGCGCCGGATAGGTGGTAAAGCGCCCGGTAACAATGACCTCTAGTCCGTCCTCTAGACGGAACGGCACCGGCGTCCCGCGCCAAATAATAACCGAAATGGCGGCACCGGCATCCTTGATTGTCATATACATGTGACCCGACGTGGCGCGCGTTATCTGGGACAATTCGCCACGAATCCGAATACGTGGGAATGCCGTTTCAACCACCCCTTTTAACAGGGCGGACGCATCCGTTACACTGAAAATCATATCAGGTTGTACCATGGGTTCGGGTTTTTGCATCATTTTATAATCTGCCTTTGTCGATATTTTTAATCGCTGTTGTAAAATCAACCCCCACCGCATTCAAGAATCGAATGACCACATCACGCCCGTTGGCATCTATCTTGACCGGGCGCCCCAAATGATACGGAACAGGCACGCCGTCAAATTCATACTGGTCATACGTCAGATCCAGGACGGTTTTGGATGGCCGATGCATGATATAATAATGCGGTCC
>CAXHMP010000044.1:0-6669 GCA_964017835.1 uncultured Alphaproteobacteria bacterium | reverse complement strand
GCGTTTGATATAATATCTTAACTTTTTTCCTTTTGCAACAAGAAAAAATCAGTTGATATATTTTTTTTCCATGTTAGGGTCTTTCGGCAAAAATTAAAAGGCCGATTGATGAATTTGTCCACAATTATATCACTGCGCGAAATGATGGAAATTGCCCTGGACCCCCAGATGGCGGGAAAATATCTGTTTCATGGGTCAAATGTTGTATTAAATCCGATAACAGATTGGCTGACGCCGGATTCACCGGGGGTAAATGGGGCTGTGCGCGGGCCGGTATGCGCCGGTGATATTGCAACAGGGCTACGCTATGCATTGGGACGCGCGTATGGCACGCACCATTTGTCAGCCGATGATTTTGCATGCTTTGCCACGCGGCAGTATAAAATCGTCGTTCGTGAATTTATTCGGGCCGGATGGGCGCATGGACTGCGTAATGACCAGGATGCCTATTTATACATGGTGCCCGCCGAATACTTTTCATCCAATGAAAACGTTGCCGTCGCCACGCGTCCGGTACCGATTTTGGCGCGGGCGCGCGTGACATTTGATTCTTTGCGATGTGCGGGTTTTGTGCTGGATAATTTGTCGCCGTTAATTCAAATGCGGCGAATTATTGACGCCCCCAATACCGACGACGCCATCCGGATACGCGTCTTGCCACGACTGGCCTATCGCGGGCGCGGCCGCCCCAGCCGATAAAAAAACGCCCAATTGGGCGTTTTTTTATCGTAATCCTTTGGCGCGGCAACAGGCAGATGCCCCCGCTTTCCAGTCTGAATACTGGGCGCCCGGGTTGCGCAGGTCACGCCACGGCTGCCACCCGTTGCAGCGTTTGTTGGCGCCCGTCCCCGTGCATTTGGCATAGCGGCGCAATGAACAGGTCTGATTTGAAACCTTGCCCGTGTCAGTGGTGCATTTGACCACGACATTTTGGTTTTTGGCATCGTTTTGCCCCAATTCTTTGGAGGATAAAACCTGATACGCGTCCGCGTTTCGCGACGCCAGTCCAAACACCAGGAATCCGGCCAAGAAACCCAATCCAAATAAAGACAGTCCTTTTTTCACAAGCACCTCCTTTTTTAATATTATAAGTAAATATAAAACGAATTACAATGAGAATAAATTTTTAGGGTTTGTAATAACAGGTTCCTGAAAATTTGAATGTCCCGGCAAGATCTGAACCCGATAGTATATAACAGGCGGTTTGACTGGTTGAACCGGGTGAACTGGTCCCGTTATCTGGACATTGTGTGCATGTTCCATAGGTACTGCCGCTGGCCGTGCCATAATATCCCGCCGAACAACGATAAACATATGATGTCGTACAATAACTGTAAGAATCGCATTTGTATTCTTGTCTGTTATCATGGCCTTTGGGTATGGCGGTCCAATCTGTTGCAGCGCCATTACAGGTGCTGGAACTGCACACACAAATGGATGCCGATGCACAGGCCGACGGACTGTCTTGATTGGATATTTGTGTGCGCAAATTGCTGTATTTACTGGTCAGCGCAGCACATTCTGACTTTTGATTCCAATAATTCCATGCTGTATCAGCGTGTGTTTTAAAAGAAACCTGTTGAGAATGAATTCCTTGACCTCCGATGGTTTGATGATGAACATAATTTATACAAGAAATGCATGTTTTGCATTCTGTATTCTTTGCAGGGACGGTGGCATGTGCGGTTGTCATGAATAACCATAATAACCCGAGGTTTGGATTAGGCATAAATCTAAGGGGAAAAAGATGCAGAAATCTGGGATTTTATTTTTGGGATTATTGTCGTATGTAATCGTCCCTTTGGATTAGGCATAGTGTTTTAATCCTAAACCCCAGGAATTATACCGCATGCACGCGTTTTTCGCAAGGGGGATTTTTTATCTCTGCTTTGGTTTGGGGAACTTAAGAACAGTTGTCATCCTTTTTACACTTCTTGCGTATTGCGTGGTACATTAGGCTGTTGAGGAACCGGCGCGGAATAACCTATCACTGGCATACATTTCCTCCAAATTAAAAAATCCGCCGTGATGAAGGGCGGTTGGAGGTTAAAGACTACCATAACAATAGTGTTGCTTATTTGAATATATCGCAACCCTCCAACCCATGTTGGAGTCAAATGTTATGAGAGGCCTTTACACCTCACACCGGGAATCACCTGGTGCGTCCTTATTATATTCTAATTACGGGGGAATCGCAAGCGGTTTCTAATTTTCCGCGGTGGTCCATGGCACGTCATTCATAATCAGATAATACAACTGGGCATTATCATCACCCGGATTACGTATAATTGGGCGCACCACGAAAATGTCCACGTCACAGGCATGAATATTGCGGGCTTCCTGGACGTCGGTCAGGTCTTGGTGAAACTTGGCCGCGGTGTCCATTGCCTTTAGAAACGCGGCATCATCGTCGGCGGCGTCTGTGGAATGGCCCGTCCACATCAGCCACATGCCGTGATTGACAACATTTTCTTGGCCCGCCAAATCGTCCGCCGATAACAGCCCCAGCGGCTTGAATTCAATATCATTGGTAAAATCACCCGTGCTGGATTCGGTCCAATCATACATGTCGCCGACAAAGTGCATCGCCCCATAGACCAGGCCACCGGCCGCTTCGACCTTGGCCAGTTTGGCGGCATTTTTCAATGTTGATTGGAACAGCCAATCGCGCGCCCTGCCCGACTTCATGCCGGCGCGGCCCAACCGCGCCGCCCGGTCGATGGTTTTCGTGCCGGTGTTTAACGACCGCGCCGCCCGCCATGCACGCGTGATAATATTGCCGCGCCGGATATTTTTCAGCGCGCCCAGATTTCGCCGATATTTCATCACGTCGGCAAAACTGTTTGTTGCCTGGTTGTATTTAATGACGTCCGCATTGCGTTCCAAATCACGCACCCGGTCGCCCCATCGGGTGACGTCACGCGCCATGTCGGCATATCGGGCGGCATCCGCCGTGCGGTCAATTTTCTGTAATGCCGCCGCCGCATCCGCATGGCGCCGCGTGGCGTTCAAATAGTCGCGGACAGTGTCGATTTTTTCCAGATTACGAATCGTCGGAATTAAATTTTTGGCCGCCCGCGTGGCGCGCGCCCCTTTTAGCCCGCCCAAAACCACCGCCCCGCCCCCGGCGGTTGCCACTGTGATGGCGACGTCCAATGCCACTTCGCCCCATGTAATCCACTGCAAATTAATATCACCCGCAACATAGTAATCATTGCTGTCATCCGTCGCGCCGACCGTTTGATGCATGGCGATATTAATCATATCGCTGTCGCTGGCCAGGGCGCTGCGGCTGGTGCATTGGTTGCCGGCGGGATAAATCGCGTCGATATTGTCATTGATATATTTCAATGATACCGTGTTCGCGCGGTCCGGTCCGACAAAGTTTTTTAACGAATTATGCTGGACCACCAAAATGCCGTACCATGCCGGGTCGGTGTTTGTCCAAACCGCACCGTCATCCCCGATTTCTGGGTTGGGGTCGGATGTTGGCAAAGAACGGCGCGACGCGGCCATCACGCGTTGGCGTAAAATCTTGGGCTGGGATTCATAATTAATGGAAATATGCCGCCCGGATGGGAATGTGTATTCAATCGGGCTGAACGCCAGGGGTGTTAGTTCATCTGCACCCTGGATTTCCGGGCATTGAATTACACGCCCCAGGACGTCGGGGTCCTGTATCGTTTTGCGTATCCATTCCTGGATAACGTGTTTGGGGGATGTGTCCGAAACGGTTGACGCCGTTGCCCGCAGGGCGTCTGAAAAAATGTCCGACGCGCATGGTGTGGCGGTCATGCTTTCAATTTGAATTTCGTCGACGGTTTGAAAGTCAGATGCCATGGGGACAGCAAAATCCACCGTGTCGGTGGCATCCGCGGCCATGGCGCCATGCAGCACCCCGCCCATCAGCCAAAGCGCCGCCAGCATCCGTCGCATCATAGGTATGCCCCGCATTCGGCGATAATGCGCTTGCGCTGAGTTTCAATGGTATGAATCACGCGGTCATATGGATTTGTCGGCAGTCCGTCGGCCCCCATGACGGCCACGCATGTATTGCCGACGCGTTTATATCCATCGTTACAGGTCCAATTCCAACAGGCGATTTGCTGGGTTTCATTATCCAAAAACGGCACGCCCAGAATTGAATCGGGATCTGTGCCAATATCGGGGGCAACGATGCCGTTACAATATTTTTCCTGGCATGGCCCCCAGGCGTCGTCCTTGAACATGCCGGTGAACCAGTCGGATTCAATCGTCGACCCGCCTTGCAGGCATTGACGAACCCCTGGAAATTTACAAAACATTTCGCCACCAATACCGACGAAACGCTGGCCTTTGTTAAATTCGGTATTACAGCATGTATATAACCCCAGTGCCGGGTCTGTTTCACAATCCGTTTCGGAAAACATTTGGGATCCGCCCACCATGCCGCCGACGATGGTGGCGCCAGCCACAGTGATGCCGTATGCCACCTGGCCAAAGCCAGGAATAACGTTTAACAATGCCCCCGCCCCGGCACCGGCCGCGGCACCGCCGATGGCGCCTTCGACCACACTGCCCCACGAATGAGGACCATCACCCGATGCAGAATCGACCACCGCCATTGTTCCACCCACCAGGCTGACCGCGCCGCCCATTTTGCCCATTTTGCCGGCCAATTTGGATTTGGTGACCGTCTTTGGGGTTGTCGTTGTTGGTGTTGTCCCGGCCCCGGATGGTGTCGCTGGGGCTGGCGCGGGTGTTGGAGTCGGGGTTGATGTACCCGCGGGTGCGGCCACCGGTGCGCCCGCCGCAACACCAGCGGCGGTTGTTGCCGTCCCCAGCGTTGATTGAAAATTTTTTAACTGGGCATCGGTTGGTGTTTTAATCCATTTATTGCTGTTGCCGTCAACCCAGCGGCCTGTTTTAATATTGTTCGCCGGGGCGACGTTTGGACTTTCAATAGTAAAATCCGCCATGGCGCCGGACATCGCCGCCATTGCAAAAAAAATTGTCAATATACAGGTCCGCATAAGCATCAATAATATGTTCCTTGGATTCCCCGGCACTGGGTTAATGGCGTACCCGCCGCGCGACAGGCCTGAATCTTTTGTAAATCGGCGTTCAGCGTTGCCAACATGCCGGCGTATTTTTGTTTGCAATATTGTTCTTTTTGTTGCCCGTTGTATCCAAATTCATTTCGGTCATCTTGGACCTTTAACGGGATGTACGCCTTGGCATTTTTATAGGGTTCGTATCCGGCCGCCGCGTTTTCCATGCGTTCAGCAAAAGTCAGGTCCGCAATCGTTGTCGGGAAATCCGCGCGCGCCAATGTTGGGGCCAAGCCCTGGCCGTTTTGGGCCTGTAAATCTTTTAACTCCTGCTTGCGGTCCAGCATTTCCTGCATCCATGGGGTGCCGTCGGGCGCAATGGGTAATTTGCGTTCCAATGGGTTGGGGATTTTGTATTCGGTTGCCGTGGCCGCCGGGTCGGGAATCGCACCGCCCGGGAAAGCCGCGCCGGCCGTGGGTGTGGTAACCGTGTATTTCTTGACATAATCGGCAAAGGCCGTATCGATATATCCCCCACAGGCCGTGGCATAGTTATGGCCCGGCATGCGCGACAACTGTAACATAATAATTGGACGAATGTCCGACAGTTTATCGTCAACGCAATTATTGCGTCCCATACAGATGCCAGCCACCATTGAATTAACCACCGACATACAATCGCCCGCGTTTAAATCCGTTCCCTGGACATAGACGGGTGTCGGCATACGCTGATTATATGGGCCATTAGGGTCCCAAAACGGGTTGGATGAATAATTTTGGACATTCTGAATCAGGCCGTCTTTGGACATGATATTTGGGCCGCCGGTCGGGAAAACCGTGGCATTTGCCGGCATTGTCGCCGCAATCATAAAAAATATGGCTGACTTTTTCATTTTGTCCCACATCCCCTTGTATTCTATTTAATTATAACAAAAACCATTGGGCAAGCAAAGCAATAATTGCACCCGGCACAAAGAACGCCGCAAAGGGGATATAACGCGCCCGGTGCCGCCGTCCCCACATGATGCCGGTGATACAGGCGATAAATGTGGCGATGGCCAATCCGGTCGGTCCCAGCCATATGCCCCCCGCCCCCAGCAATTTGATATCGCCCATACCGATGGGCGGATATTCGGCATTTTTGGCCGATTTTGACGCGTGGGTAAACAACGCCCCGACGCCTGCCCCCAATCCGTATCCAATCGCCCCGCCCAGGGCGGCGTCCGCCGGCCCAACCGGGCCCGGAAAAAATACCGCAACCAGCAAGCCCGTCATTAAAAACGGGAATAAATAGACATCAGGGATAATCCGGCGCCGCAAATCTGTACGTGCCATTTGAAATGCGCACCACGCCCCCCCCGCCATCAGCAATGCAAAAATCAGGGGATAAATCATTTTTTTCTCCTTGCCCTTCGATTCGTAACTATGTTACAATAGAGCATAATAAAAACCTAAGGATATTTTAAAATGAGTAAAGGTTGGGACAACGCGATGTTGAAAAAATTAAAATCCCTGACGGGCAAGGGTTTGTCCACCGCCGAAATTGGCAAGCGGTTGGGTCTGTCCAAGAATGCCGTTGTGGGGAAACTGAATCGGTTGGGCTGGAATTCCAAGGCCAGTGGTGTTGCCGAACCTGCCC
>CAXHMP010000043.1:0-6827 GCA_964017835.1 uncultured Alphaproteobacteria bacterium | reverse complement strand
GCCGGCGGATGTGCCGGGGTTGTCGCACGCATAGGGTGCATAAAAAGTTATTATACAATTGGTCAGTCCGATGACCGGTCGGGTAACAGTTTGCATATAATAACCGGGCGCGGCCTGGCCCATGCAACTTTCAAAACAATATTTTCCACCAACAATAACGCGTTCAATGTCGGTGCATGTTGAACTGTGAACATTTGATATCTGCTGCCGCCCCGCGCAGGATGACGTCGCAGAATATGAACAACTGCCCGATATGGATATATTGTCCGCCATTCCGGCGGTAACCAGCCCCAGATAAAGAAACACCGCACACAAACCACCGTTTAGATTGTACGTAAATATAAGGGGAAAGAGATGCGGAAATCCGGGATTTTTAAATCAGGAAAAAGTGCTTGGGAAAACGGTCCTTTGGATTAGGCATAGTGCCACACCCCTGGACCCAGCAGATTATACCGCTTTGCGCCTTTTTTTGCAATTAAAAAAATCCCCGCGCCCAGGCCCCGCGAAAACAGCGTTTTCGGGGGAGGGATATGCGGGGGTTTTATTCATCCGCGGAACCCCAGCCCCACGATGAACATTTCAACACTATCCTTGCGCGAGGATGGAGGTTTAATGTGATAAACTTTGTCGAATTTTTCTTTAATCTGCTTTAACAATTCGCCGGTTGTGCCACCGGTAAAGGATTTGGCCACGAACGTGCCGCCGGGCTTTAACGCGCGCAAAGCAAAATCAAACGCATATTCCAACAACACCATTTGACGAATATGGTCGGTTTTTTTATGCCCCACGGTATTGGGCGCCATATCCGATAACACGACATCCACCGGACCATGTTTCCCATCGCCCACCGGCGGCAGGTTTAATTGCGCCTCTAGCCATTCCAGGGCCGCATCGGTGGTAAAATCGCCCTGATAAAATTCAACGCCGACAATCGGCTTGATTTCCAGCAAATCCATGGCAAAGATTTTTGACTTGGGGAATTCGCGGGCCACATATTGCGACCAAGACCCCGGTGCCGCCCCCAGGTCAACAACAACCTGGCCATTTTTCAGGAAATGAAATTTTTCATTCATTTCAATCAATTTGTACGCGGCGCGCGCGCGATAGCCCTCTTTTTGGGCGCGGGCCACGTACGGATCGGCCGCCTGGCGTTGCAACCAGGCGACAGATGATTTTTTCGCGGCAATTTTTTTATTTAAAATTTTCATCACACGATTGGCCGTGAATATTACATTTTTTCGCACATTTTGGCTTTGTAAGCCCAGGCACGCTTTTCCGCTTCTTTGCGACGCTTGGCATCATCAATATGACCTTTTTTCACCTGGTTCGTTGCCTTTTTCAATGCGAATAAACGTTCTTTGGAATGATTTTTGTACTGCACACGAACCGAGTACCCCAAAAAGTCACGACGCGATTTATCACAATCCAACGGCACGAATTGGGGTTCAGGGTCATAAATTTTTACAATCTGGCGATCAAACAAATTTTTCCATTTTATCATTGGTTACCCCCTGTGGTGCTGCCCGGTGTGCCACCCTGTTGCATTTTTTGCATAACGGCCTCCATCCCGCCCATGCGCTGAATCATGGCCATCTGCTGTTTCATCTTGGAATATTGTTTGATGATATGTTCAACATCGCGAACCGTGCATCCGGCAGCCTCGGCAATACGCGTTTTCGCATTGGCAAAAATCTTTTCCGGGTCCAACCGTTCGGCGGGCGTCATCGATTCCAGGATACGGATTTGGGCATCGACACTGCCGTCCTTAATCTTTTCTTTCATGGCGGCAACAGCGCTGGACATCCCCGGCACCATTTTCAACAAGCCGCTAAAATTGCTCATTTTTTTAATTTGCTTTAATTGCGCCAGCATATCATTCATGTCAAATTGACCCGCCATCATACGCGCGGCCGTTTCCCGCATCCCAGACGGGATTTTTTGTGTTGCAATTTCTTCTTCGACCGCAACCTGGTCAAAATTACCCTTCTTTTTTCCAAAACCAAACATGGTGTGTACTCCTTCGTATTAAAAATTATATTTTACTTTTTCTTTTTATCAGAAACCAGGTACTTTTTCAAGTATTTACCAGTCAAAGATTCTGGATTTGCGGCAATCTGTTCCGGCGTACCGGCCGCAATAACGCGGCCACCGTTGGCCCCGCCCGTCGGTCCCAAATCGATAATCCAATCGGCGGTTTTAATGACCTCTAGATTATGTTCAATAACGATAACGGTATTGCCCTGGTCCACCAATTCATGCAGCACAGACAACAACATCTTGATGTCTTCGAAATGCAGACCGGTTGTGGGTTCGTCCAAGATATACAGCGTCTGACCGGTGCCACGCGCCGCCAATTCTTTGGACAGTTTGATACGCTGCGCCTCGCCCCCCGACAAGTCCAGCGAACTTTGCCCCAGTTTGATGTAATCCAGCCCCACGCGCTTTAACAATTCCAGTTTCCGCGCAATCTGTGGCACATTGACAAAGAAACGATAGGCTTCGTCCACGGTCATGTTCAAAACGTCCGCAATGGATTTACCTTTGTATTTAACCATCAAGGTTTCATCATTATACCGCGCGCCGTGACATTTGTCGCATTCGACATAAACGTCCGCCAAAAAGTTCATTTCAATCTTAATCTGGCCATCGCCCTGACAGGCTTCGCACCGGCCGCCTTTGACATTGAATGAAAATCGTCCCGACGTGTAACCACGTGCCTTGGCATCGGGCAATCCGGCAAAGAAATCGCGAATATTGGTAAAGACACCCGTATACGTCGCCGGATTACTGCGCGGCGTACGTCCAATGGGCGATTGGTCGATATCAACGACCTTGTCCACGTTTTCCATGCCACGGATGATGTCATGGGCGCCGGTTTCCATTTTGGAATTGTACAGCGCCCGCATCAGCGCCGGATACAACGTATCCAACAACAATGTCGATTTGCCCGACCCTGACACCCCCGTCAGCGCGATGAATTTACCCAACGGGAATTCCACATCAACGTTTTTCAGATTGTTTTCACGCGCGCCCTGGACCACAATAGATTGCCCGTTACCAGGCCGGCGTTTTTTGGGAACATCAATTTTCTTTTTCCCTGACAAATATTGCCCCGTCAGGGAATCTTTATTTTTAATCACCTGCTCGGGCGTGCCACAGGCCACAATATGCCCCCCATTGACACCCGCATTGCGACCGATATCCACCAAATAGTCTGCGGCACGCATGGCGTCTTCGTCATGTTCGACAACAATCACCGTATTGTCTTTGTCGCGCAACATTTTTAACGTGTCCAACAATTTGTCATTGTCGCTTTGGTGCAGCCCAATTGACGGTTCGTCCAACACGTACAGAACACCGGACAGGCCACTGCCGATTTGCGAGGCCAGACGAATGCGCTGGGCTTCGCCCCCTGACAGCGTTCCCGCCATCCGCGACAGCGTTAAATACCCCAGCCCGACGTTTTGCAGAAACTGTAAACGCGTTGTGATTTCGCGCAAAATAATCCGGGCGATATCGTTTTCTTTCTGGGTCAAATGGGCCGGCAATTGTTCAAACCATTTAATAGAATCGTCAACCGACATGTCGGAAACGTCCATGATATCCATGCCGTTGATTTTGACACACAGGGCCTGGATATTCAACCGCTTGCCATGACAGACCGGACACGGCTTTTGCGCCTGATACTTGGCCAATTCGGTGCGCATCGCTTCGGAATCGGATTCGCGCCAGCGGCGTTCAATGTTCGGGATAACACCCTCGAACGGCTTTTCATAAACAAAACCGTTCCAATTAATTTTGATAGGTTCGTTCCCGCTGCCGTATAGAATCAGATTCTTTTGTTCATCGGTCAGCGTATGCCACGGTTTTGACAATGGAATTTTAAATTTTTTGTGCAACGCATCCATTAAATGTTCAAACTGGGACAGCATGCCGCCACGCGACCACGGGGCAATGGCCCCATCTAAAATAGATTTCGACGGGTCCGGCACCACCAAATCCGGCGACATGTTCAATTGCACCCCCAACCCGTCGCACGACGGACAGGCCCCGGCCGGCGCGTTAAACGAAAACAGGCGCGGTTCGATTTTCGGCACGGTAAACCCACTGACCGGACAGGCATAGTTTTGGGAATACAAAATATCTTCGTTCGTGTCCAGACGCCGCACTAACACCGACCCCGGCACCAGACGCAGTGACCCTTCGAACGAAGCATACAGGCGTGAATTAAATTCTTCGCGGTCGGCGTCCGACATATCCGCCCCGGGAATGGCCATACGGTCGACAATGACAAAAATATTGTGCTTTTTATTTTTATCCAACGGCGGCACAGACGACAAATCATACAGTTCGCCGTCGATAATAGCGCGCTGGTATCCCTGTTTAATCAAAAAGGCAATTTCTTTTTTATATTCACCCTTGCGGTCGCGAACCAGGGGCGCCATGACATAGATTTTGGTCCCCGTCGGGATTTTCAGCGTCCAATCAACCATTTCACCAATGGTCTGGGATTTAATCGGCAACCCGGTCACCGGCGAATGCGGGACCCCGATACGCGCCCACAACAGGCGGAAATAATCATAAATCTCGGTCACGGTACCGACGGTCGACCGGGGATTTTTAGATGTCGTTTTTTGCTCGATAGAAATGGCGGGGGCCAAGCCTTCTATCATATCGACATCGGGCTTTTTCTGCATATCCAAAAACTGACGCGCATATGATGACAGGGATTCAACATAGCGCCGCTGTCCTTCGGCATAAATGGTGTTAAACGCCAGGGATGATTTCCCCGACCCGGACACGCCGGTAAAGACCACCAATTTATTCTTTGGTATGTCCAAATCAACATTCTTAAGATTGTTTTCGCGTGCGCCGCGTACTTTTATCGTTTTCATGGTATGAAATATAGGTCAAAAATCGAAAATTTCAATACAAAAGGGCGAATTTTCTTCGCCCTTTGTATTCCTATGATTTTTGTCCAAAATTATTGTACCGCGGGGGCCGCCGGCATTAAATTTGCCGGGGACAAGACAATACCCGCCTTGCGCGTGTGGTCCGGACCGACACGGGGCGCCTGTTTGCCGTTCACCCAAACATCAACGCCACCGGCATTGCCAAAGGTCGCCTTGTGCCGTCCACCGGCCGGAACATAATAAATGTCGCCGGGGACCAAAACACGACTAAACACATTATTGCCGCGCGCGTCTTCGACCTTGATCCAGGATTCCTGGTTCGCCTGTAACACGATTTCCGAATTGTCGGCATTTTCAGTGCCAAAGCGTTCCCGCACCGCCAGGTTATAAACCGGCGCCGCATCGGCCGGCGTAACAACCGGTGCCGGGGCGACAACCTGGGGCATGGATGCCGGACGCGCCCCAGAACGCACCGTCAAAACAATCGAAACGGCGGCCACCGCCAAAATAATTACCCCGCCGATAAACCACATCCAATGCTTTTTAACATAATTCATTCCACGCATCGCCCAACGCGCCCCGGATTTGACCATCGGCGCCACATCGGCGGCATCATCGGATTCCGCCCCGGCGGCATCATCGGGGGTTAATCCCATTTCACGCTTGATTTTTGTAATAATCTCTTCGGGTTCCAGCCCCAGTTCCATCGCATAATTACGCGCAAAACCCAAAACATACACCAATTCTGGAATCTTGTGATAATCACCGTTTTCCAACGCCTCCAAGAATTCTTCGCGGATGCACAGCTGCTTGGCAATGGTGCCGATTTCACGCTTGCGCCGACCGGTGGTACGCGCATTGCGCAACATTTCGGCCGCTGTCATTTCAATTGTATTATTTTCTGTCATTGTACCTTCCATTCTTCAAATCCATATTTGTTTGATATCATAGAAACTATTACGCTGCAACGCAACCCCAAAATTCGGCAATCGCCGACCTCAATTCCCCGACGTCCGTCATTTGATTCACCCGAATACGAAAATCTGTGGCGTTTTTCATTCCGGCACTGTACCACGCGGCATGTTTACGAAACAAAGGCACGCCCGTCTGGACCCCGTAATACCCCAGCGTCAAATCCAAATGTTCCAAAACCACATCCCCAACATTTTCCGGCGCGGGCGCACCCGTCAAAGTCCCAAAAATCCATGGCCGCCCCAGCATGGCCCGCCCCACCATCGCCCCGGCATAGCCCTGGGCTGCGACACGCGCCACGTCGTCGGCGGTCGCAATATCCCCGTTGGCAATAACGGGAATGGGCATATCGGCAATCACCGGCAGTGTCGCCGGCCCGACATACAATTGCGCCCGCGTCCGCCCATGCAGCGCCGCAAACGACGCCCCATTATCGGCAGCAATACGAATTAAATCGCCCCAGTCCTGGTGCGCATCATCCCACCCCAGGCGTGTTTTAATCGACACTGGAATATCCACCGCGCGGGCAACGGCATAAATAATCTTGGCCGCCAAGGCATGGTCGCGCATTAAATACGCGCCGGCACCGGCACGTGTCGCCACCTTTGGCACCGGACAGCCCATATTAATGTCAATCCATTTGGCCCCAGCATCCGCCAGGATTTTGGCCGCATCGGCCATTAACAGTGCATCTGCGCCAAAAATCTGGGCGCCAATATTGCCTTCATCACGGTAATCATCAAAATTGCGCAGACAATTGCGATGTCCGCCCACCAATGAATGACATGATATCATTTCTGTGACCAAACACACGTCCGGCGCAAACCGACGAATAATTTTACGAAACGGCCTATCCGTCACACCCGCCAAGGGCGCAGCAAAAATTTGATTATTTGCAAACATTTGTGATATAATGCCACCGATGAAAGAAAAAATCAAAAA
>CAXHMP010000042.1:0-7105 GCA_964017835.1 uncultured Alphaproteobacteria bacterium | reverse complement strand
ATTCAAATATCCAGCGACTTTATCGTGGGATTCCCCGGTGAAACCGATGCCGATTTTGACCAAACAATGGCCATCGCCCGACGCATTGGATACATTAATTCATATTCATTTAAATATTCGCCCCGCCCGCATACGGCGGCGGCCATGATGCCGAACCAAATTACTGAGCAAATTAAAAGCCTGCGTCTGGTGACGCTGGACGCGGCATTGAATGACAACCAGCGCGCATTTAATATCTCATGCGTTGGCAAGACACTGGAATGCCTGCTAGAGGGGACAGACAAAACCGGACGAAATCTGGTCTATCGCACACCATACATGCAACAGACCATTGTCCCACGCCCCGACAACGACATGCCGGCGCCCGATTTGGCCATGATTAAAATCACCGATGCAAACAAGGCGTCCCTGCGCGGGGAATTCGCGGCCTAGAACGCGCATTTTCCGATAACGGACAAACGATAGGCGGATGCGGTATCGTCGTGATAAATGTCGGCGGCGATATCGACACCCAATCCGTCCCAAACCGAATAAATTCCAATATTTATTCCACCCACAATGTTGCCATCCGACGTCATGGCGCGCAGTTTCGCATCATAACGAATACTATCCATTTCAATTCCATAGCCGACTGTCCCACCGGCACGGATTGATAAATTTCGTTCATCAAACCCGGCAACCGAATAATTGGACAATTCAAATCCCACAAACGGCATAAAATAAAAATCCCCGGATTTCATGTGTATACCAAAATCCGCGACGCCATAAGTGGAACGACCCGTCGGATCTGTATAAATATCATCGGCGCCCAGCACCGGGCCAACGTCAAATTTGGAAAATCCGATACCCCAGACGCTGCGCATCCACAGATATTTCAAATCCAAACCTGCGCGAATATCCCCGCCCAATGTGACGGATGCATAATCGTTGAAATCATCGGAAATATTTGCAATTGCCGCACGGCCATTTAGCCCAATACTGACCGCGCCGAAATTAAAACCAATTCCTGCGTTTAACGTGGGAATAACAGAACCGTCGATATAAATACCGGCCAATTCGGCCGACATGCCGTTTGATGTTTTAAAATCTGACAATTCAAATGCATCGATTATGCGCACATGCCGCATCAGTTTGGTTGGATCCATGCGAACGCTGCGGCCCATGATATTTTCCAATTCATCGCGGGTTTGCGCCGCATCCATGGCCCGGACGAATTTGTCATCGGGCGCCAGATACCGCAAATTATTCATAAACGTTCCGTGTTCGAAATCCAGGATTTTCACATAATCCGTTTCTCGGATGATTTTCAAATACAGATTGCCATCTTTCGACCGGGCGGTGGCGACGAACAAATCATTTAACCCCGGCACATGAACCAAGACCGCCCCATCACCCGATATGCCCGACAAAATCATATCCCCGTCATGGATGATGGCGGGGTCGATGTTTATGGTGACTTCGCCCATCAACTTAATTTCTGGATCACGACGGCGAAACAAACGAACCATGCCGTCGACATTAGATACCTTGATTGTCGCATTTTCCAAAATAATTTCATTGGCAAACATGGCGTTTCTTTTGATATCAGCCAGATTCAGTTCACCGGTTCCCCGAACCAATACACTGTAATCACCCCAAACATCCAAACCGGTCATTTCATCGGTGGATGTAATAACCTGGGTTACGGATGCACCCACGCCCAGATGAATTTCGCCCGATATATTTCCCGAATTTTGAATATAAACATCACACCCGTCGGCCACAAATATATCCCCGGTGATATCACCCCGATTGACAATTGTCGCCGACCCATTAACCAGTATACGTTCCACATCAATTACAGATTTATGGTCAACAACCACATTGTCCGTGATATGAAAAACATCCCCAGAATTAATTGTTTCCCCAGGCGCCGCGCCCCCGCAAAACATACCAATAACCCCAATCCCCAGCACAATAGTTCTGAGCATTTTATCCCCCCCCACAGAGTCAAAAATCTGACCGTGGGAATTTAGCACATAGGATAAAATTCATAAAGAAAAAATATTACAACAACCCCCGGGCGTCCCCGGGGGTGGTCGTGTGTCAGTTATATTTCTGGGTATGACTTAGAACATCAAGTTCTTTTCCAGTGTCCCCCACGCGGCTTTGTAACCGCCGTCGCGTTCCAGATAGATTTTGGCGTTACGCAACTGGGCCGCTGTCAGACCACGGATGATGAACGATTCTTCTAAACGACCCGACGCACCAGTCGACAGTTTGGGCAGATTTACAGCCATGCTGGATTTGTCGCAGCACATAGAGTTGTTGTTGCAGCTGCCGCACTGATAGATGCGAACGGTGTAATCAACGCCCGGGCGCAGGTCTTTCAAATCCACTTCCATTTTCAGGCCCGCATCGGTTTCATAGAATTTGATGTTGCCCATTCTGGATTCACCACCCTGGCTGCTGCGGGTGTACATTTTGGCATGGACGCGGCTGACATCGGCATCTTCGTATGTCTGGTAAAAGACGGTCGTTTCCACCGGGGCGGCTTTCTTGACCGTTTTGGTGCAGCATCCTGCCGTCATCAGTGCAACACCCATAAGGGATGTGAACATGAACAGTTTTTTGATTAAGTTTTGCATTTTTGGACTCCTTTTTCCTTTTGGTTACGACACACATTGTATATTATTTTTTTTCAATTATCGCCAGGTTTGAATCCCTAGGAATTGGCGGATTTCATGCACATAGCGCGTGCGGCATATCATCCTAGGGCGCGATGTGCAAAATAATGCTATGGTGACCCATGTATAACCCAAGGGAGTAAGAGATGTACGAATTGATGCAACACCTGGTTGCCTTTAAATATGCCTGTAAAATCAATCATTGGTCAACGGACGCGTACGCGCCGCATTTGTTGTTTGACCGTCTGGCCGAAGGTCTGGATGACTATGTCGACAGCATTGCCGAAAAATATTTTATGGCATCCGATAACAAGAAAGTATTCAAACCTGACCTGTTAAATCCGAAAATGATTGAACGCGATTTGGTCAAAATGTGCGAATCGATTATTGAACACCTCGAAGACTTGCAGGACGACGATGACCTGAACGAAGGTTTGGGGTCGCTGTTAAGCGCAATCGAAGAAGATTTCTTGAATCGATTGGCACTGGCCAAATTAAAATAAGGCGAAAAACCGCCCGATTGGGCGGTTATTTTTTACCGGGCATCGGGGGATAAATTTACCCCGATGCATATTGAAAACGAATCGGCGACCCATTATCCGCGAACAATAATGCCCACAACGGGTTTAAATCCTGGTATAATCAACAGTCAGGCGATTCGTTAAATGCAAATCATTCTTGACAAATACCATAATTGTGCTATTGTCTAAGACAAAAGTATTCAAAGCAACCATACAAGGATAACGTGATGTTTTTTAAAAAATTATTTTCGCAACACCATGAAATCTGTGACCAAGACGTTACCCCGATAAACCAAGACGGCTTGTCCGAGGCCAAGAAGGTCAAGGGAAATCTGGTCATTTCGGCCGACGACAAATACCATACGGGTATTGGCTTTAATTTCCGCGCTGATAAATTGCATACGGTAAAGGGTAACTTGGTCTTGCACCCCAAGGTGTCATTTCGATGCAACAACCTGGAAACAGTTGGTCAGAAAATCTTTGCCTATGACGTGGATTTTCTGGACCTGCCGAATTTAAAACAGGCAATTTGTGTTTATGCCGACAACATTAATTATGTTAATTTGCCGAATTTGCAAAACAGCACAATTTACCTGGCGGCTGATTTCAAACCGTCGACACTGATTTATCACCCGTCGACAACAATCAAATATGAAAAATCGCCCCTGTTGACACGTGAAATCATTAAAAAGGCATTGGAATCATACGCCAACAGCCGACGCATCAGCCGCGGCCGCTAGATGCATGAAATCCAACAAAAAATCCCCGGCGCCGGGGATTTTTTGTTGCAGAACGGACACCTTAGAACATAAAGCGAATGCCCAAATCGCCGCCAAAGTTGTGCAGGCCGGACGCCACATCAACATAGTTGTAACGGGCCGCCAAATCAACCGCGAAATAGTTCATATCGAACGTTACGCCCAACGCACCCATCGCCGAGAAGCGTGTGTTCTTGACGCTGTTTTCCGGAACCAGGTCACCCTGACGTTTCACATCGGTGAACGCGACACCCGCGCCAACGCCGATGAACGGACGCACGACCTGGTATTCACCCCATTCCATATAGGTGTTGAACAACAACGTCTGCAGTTTGGCATGAACATCAACCTGGGCCGGTGTACCGAAATCGTTGTGATCTTTCAATTTGCTGTACATCGAATATTCGACTTCGCTGCGGACCGTGTCACAGATTTCCAAACCCAGCGCCGCGCGGCCATGCCAGACCATGTCATCCATGCTTTCTTTGTGGCCGTTAAAGCGATAGTTCAAGTTGGAATAACCCAAACCGCCCTTTAACGCGATATACGGGTCCAGACCCCACACCTGCCAGCTGCTGGTGGTCGGGTTCATTCCCGCCATCGCCGGGCAAGCAATCAACGCCGCCAAGGTCGAGATAACTATTTTTTTCATTCTTTTCTCCTTTGTTTGGTTAATGGTTGTATCAATGGTTTTCATGTCAACACTGTTTATTTTATCAAAGCGTTTTTCAACTTTGCATAGGTATGGATTCCGTCAAATCTGCAACCAAAAACGGCGCAATGCCTTTTAATCCTATGGCTTGCGACGGCGCGCATGCATAAAATAAAAATGATTACCAAGGGGGAAAAAAATGAAAAAATCCGTCGCAACAAAAAATCCAACCACAAAATACTATCATCAAAAATATCCCAAACAGCATCAAAAATACCCCGGCCTGGATTCCAAGATGACACCGCGCCCCGACTGTGGCGAAGTGACATATATTGGCGCCAACATCCTGGACGGGCGGCGGGCGCTGATAACCGGGGGCGATTCGGGAATTGGTCGCGCGGTGGCGATTGCGTACGCCCGCGAAGGGGCGGATGTCGCCCTGTCCTATTTAAAATCCGAAGAAAGCGACGCCCGCGACACCGCCGAATACATTGCAGCGGCGGGACGGCGGGCCTTTTTATTACCGGGCGATATCGGCATTGAAAAAACAGCCATGCGCGTGGTCACCGATGCAGTTGATGCGATGGGGGGCCTGGACATACTCGTCTTGAACGCCGGCTATCAACAATACAGTGACCATATTGCAAACCTGTCCACGGAACAACTGCGCCGTACGTTTGATATCAACTTGTTTTCGATGTTTTGGATGGTGCGCGCGGCCCTGCCCCATTTGCGGCCCGGGGCGTCGATTATCACCACCACATCCATCCAGGCATACCAGCCGTCGGAATCCCTGCTGGACTATGCCGCGTCCAAGGCGGCCATTATGGCATTCACACGCGCGCTGGCCAAACAATTGGCCCCGCGGGGCATTCGCGTCAACGGGGTGGCGCCCGGGCCTATTTGGACCGCCCTGCAGGTTGCTGGGGGCCGCGCGACATCCACAATTCCCGAATTTGGCATGGACACGCCGATGAAGCGCGCCGGCCAGCCGGCAGAATTGGCCGCGACGTATGTCTTGTTGGCATCCAGCGGGGCCAGTTACACCACCGCGGAAATCTATGGCATCACAGGCGGCAATCACACGATGTAAAAACAAAAATCACCGCATGGCGGTGATTTTATTTTGGTGGACTTTGCTTGGGACTCCCTCGGCGCGGCGGCGCCTGCGGGGAAACCGTGACGGCTCGACTGCACTTTGTTTGTCTCGACTACTTGTTTTCAAACCCTTGTCAGGGTTCTCGTCCGGCTTGTCCGGACCAAAACAAAAATCACCGCATGGCGGTGATTTTATTTTGGTGGACGCGCAGGGACTCGAACCCTGGACCCACTGATTAAGAGTCAGTTGCTCTACCAACTGAGCTACGCATCCAGGTCCTTTTTCTTTTTAAGACCTGACGATTATATTCTTTTTATGCGTTTTTGCAAGTATTTTTACGTTTAACACGGGGTATTTTACAAAATCTGATTGCCCCCTTGGACACAAAAATGATATTATTCAAATGAACCTGATGGGAATTGGGTTCGGGGCTGTCGTAAGCCTGGTTTAGCCGATGCGCATATCTTGCCCATCGTTTTTTATCCCTGACCTCTGTTGGTCGGGGGGCTGGACGTTATACAACAGGTTTCATACCAAAAACGTCCAGAATCATTGCTAAACTGATTTACGAACTCCCCGACCGCCTGAAATTTCCGGCGGTTTTGTTTTTTAGATATCAAAGGAGAGTTTTGTGAAAAAATATCTGTTTATCATGGCCATGTCCCTGTCAATGCCAATAATGGCTGCAACAAGTGATACAATACGACTTTGTGGATATCCATGGCCTTATTATGAAAATGGGAACAAGATATTTGTGCTGTTTGTCATGGTTTCGAGTGGCGATTATCTCAATGGTTACTATGCCTATGCGCCTGATCTGGTTCCGCAATGGAGCCGGCTGAGTTCATCAGGTATCCCTGTCCATATCTGTGCTGATTATCAGTTGCCGATTGAAAGCAACATAAATGGCGTAATTAAATTTTCTGCAGGAACCGCCGATCAAAGCAGTTTAAAATGCCAATATGACTTGCAGTATACTGGGGCGTCGTGCGCTGTCTGTCCCACAGGATATGTTGCCAAAATTCCAACACTAGATGGTTCTGTACCAGATTATATGAGTGGCTTACATACAAATAAATCATGCGCCTATTGCGACAGAGGGTATTATCATAACGGTTCATCGTGTGTCAAATGTCCGGATTTGGGACGCACAGAAAATTATAACAGTTCATCGATTGGAAACTGTTATACATACAGCGGGACCAATGACCAAACCGGAACATACGAAAGGCAAAAATGTTATTATCAATAACAATATAAAACCGCGCTATGTGCATAAAACCCAGCACACAGCGCATTTTTATTCGTGATTAATTTTTCAAATATGTTGATGGGTTGTATGCACGCGTTCCCTTGCGGATTTCAAAGTGCAATTGGGGTTTGCTGACCTTGCCGGTGGCGCCAACCGT
>CAXHMP010000041.1:0-7178 GCA_964017835.1 uncultured Alphaproteobacteria bacterium | reverse complement strand
ATTCATCATTAGGAATAAAGGCACAGATAATATTGATAAAAAATTTTTTCATTTTTTTTTCCAAAAAACCAACGTTTAGATTAGGCATCCCAGTCTAATATTTTATCCTTGGATTTCCGGCATTTTTTATTTTCCTAAACCACCCCAGGAAAACGTTCCTTTGGATTAGGCATAATAAAAAACACCTGAACATTATGAATTCTGGCATGTCGCCGGGAATTTTACAAGTTTTTTTTGCCCCATACCAAAAATTAAACCGCCATCCGGCGGTTGAATTTCTGGTGGGGACACAGGGACTCGAACCCTGGACCCAATGATTAAAAGTCATTTGCTCTACCAACTGAGCTATGTCCCCAATGGACCCGGAAAGGGATTCCTGGTGGTCACCTTTTCCGATGGTCGGGGCAAATTTTGACATATTTTTTCACAGATTGCAAGAAAAAATATCCAATTTTTATATTTATTTTTCTGTCGCCATGATACCCTGGGCCAACAGTTGCTGGAAATGCATGGACATTTCCGCATCTGTATCCAGCCAATCTGTTATCCGCGTGATTATTCCAATGACATATTTTGCGGATATTTTTTTGTTCGCGTAAAACCGGTGTTCGTTTATCAGATGCGACAAATCCCGCGCCATGGCTGACAAATCCTGGACCTGGTCAGACGATAATATATTGGCCCGCGCGTATTTATAAATCAAATCGTTTAATTCATCGCGGTATTTGCGCAATTCCGCCATATCGGCCGCGGTTATCTTTAATCGCGACGCGACATAAGAGGGACGAAAATCACTCATTTTATTAATCGATTCCAGCGTCATTTTTCCCCGCACCCCGGCAATGCGGCGCATCAACAGTATCAAATTCATCACCATCAGATTAATCGTATCCGACAGATTTTGCGCCATGGTCTGGTTTAATCGTTTGGCAATACGGGAATTCGAATAATCATAGAGTAAAAATACCAATGGTATCGCCAACAGGGACGCCGCAATATTATTAATCAAATCCGCAACATTTTCATTTTGGATATTGTCCTTGGTCAACGTGAACAACAGCAATCCGCCCGCCACAGACAATAAATAGGGAATTGTTTTCAACAAAATGTCGCGTAATTTCATGCCCAGTTTCATACCCCAATCTTATATTCGGGTATCACGCTTTGCCACAGGAACGATATCACACGGCACCCGGGGCCTCAGGCCGCGCTGTTGGGGCCAATTTGCGGGGCCGTACAAACACCGCGGCAACCGGTGTGTTCGGGCGCACGACAGTCACGACGCACAAACAACGCGCCCCATATCCCCGTCCATATCAATACCAGCCCCAGCATCAGCACCCCATAACGCCAATTCCCCAGCGCACCGCCCAATCCCATAATGCCGCACACCGCCATATTTGCCGCATTGGAACCAATACTGTAAAACGACAACACAATCGACCGAAACCGGGTCGGAATTGCATCTTGGAATCGCGAATACAGCAATGTGTTCAGCACCCCGACCAGGAAATACGCCGCCCCCAGCGCCACAATACCCGCCGGAACATAGTAGTATGAAAACACCCCGAACAGCGCGCCGGCCGCACAAATCGCACCATAGATGACATAGTCGTTAATGCGATAAAACTTATACGCCACGCGTTGACCAATCACACTGGCCCCCAATAAAACAAACGGCATAACCCCAACATATTTCAACGGAATTCCGATGGCGATGGCAATAGGGCTAAGGAAATCGTCCAAATACGCAAAATTAACCACCATCAGCGCCAACAGCATCAGATTCAATATACACGGCGTCAGCGTACTAACCCGCCACCCGACGCGAATCAAATCAATAAAATGCGCCTTTTGCGGTATCTTGGCGGCACGCGGCATCATGATACGGATATTCATCACACACAGCGCCGATATACCCAACGCCGCCACGGACGCGATTGTCACCCACCCATACCCGAACACCATCATCAATGACCCGAATGCAGACAACGCGACACCCATTGCCTTGGCCTGGGCATAGCGCCCCAGACCGCGGGCATATTCGTCGGCCGCACCGCGCGCATCCAATTCATCGTACATCAGGGTGTCCATTGTGACCTCGGAAAAAGCGTACTGAATCCCCCACAACAACATGCCAATGCCAAACCCCAGATATGTCGGCACCAACCACCAAATCAGAAATCCCAACGCCTTTAACGCCTGGCCGACCAAGATGGAATAACGCTGGCCGATGCGGTTGGTAATTTTCGTCGCGGGCATCTGGCCGATTAAAATCGCCAACGGGTACAGCATCAGCAACCACGAAAAACCGGCATCGGTCACCCCGTGCGATTGCATAAATATGGCGTACAACGGCGTCAACAAAGTCATTTTATTGAAAAAACCATACCCATAGATATGGCGCAGCAATGTGGCCGCCGATGAATTAATCGCCATCTTTTTCCCCAATTTTTGGGTTATTATACCAAAGGCCCCGGTACCTGTAAATATTGATTTTTAATATAAATTCCGCTATAATATGTACAATATGAGTATAAAACTATCCGATTTTCTGTTACAGCATTTTCGCCAATTGCACTTTGACAATATGCCGGTCGAAGTACGCGCCCAATTCGACGGCTATGTCAAGGCCGAAGATTTCCGCGGCAATATGAAATCATGGCGCGATAACCTGACGCATCTGGACGGGGGAAAACGGGTGAACAACGCCCTGCCCGATGGACTGGAACCCGATGGCAAATGGGAATTGGACCGCGACGAATGGCAGAAATTCTTTCTGGCGTTCCAGCATGCGTTCCAGGCGATGTCCGCCAAAAAATCCGCGTTCAAGGATAATAAAAAGGCGACCGAATTCCTGGACGAATGGTTTGGGGCGGATAAACTGTTCGACATAACCCCGGCCAGCCCCATTGTCCAGGCGGAAATTACCAACCTGGCCGGATTACTGCAACGCCACCGCAACATTATGATTATGAAGTTGCGGGAATGGGGCCTGATTAATGCAGACTTTTCGTTCCAGGATTTGATTGACGGGATTCGCGATAAAAAATATAACAAAGACGTCAATTTCCAGGAACGTCTGAAAAACGTTGCGCAATACATCACGTCCTATGCGTCATACGACCCGACCTTTGCCCAACAGTTAAGCGGTGAAAACACCAATTTTTCGGGCATCGAAGACGGTTTTGACGACACCCACATTTCGCCCCAGAAAATGGGTTATTTCCAGGCGATGTACCCATCGCTGTTGCGGCATTTGTACAAAACGCCCAAGGCGTTAGAGGTTTTTGCCGAATACGACAAAGGCGTCATTTCCAAACCCTTGACCGCCGCCAAGGCCAAGGTGGATTACGCCAACGCCGAATCTGATGATTATGTTCCGCCCAAACGCAGCGACGAATTAACCCTGGGGCAGCAGATAAAAAAATGGCGAGCCGACACATACGAAGACGCGTTGGAAAAATTCATCAAACTGCGCGGCGACCGCATGTATTTTTCCCCGTCGGCAAAACAGATTGTGTCTGCGATTGGCGGGGCAAAAATCAAGCCCACCGATGGTCTGGCGCCCATTTTGGACAAGGCCAACGATATCAAGGATAAATTAAAATATAAATCACCCGCCGCGACCGAGGCCTTTGATTATTTCGTCAAAGTGATGAAGGATTTAAAAGCCACCATGCCCAAGGCCTTTGCCGGCGCATTGTACAACGCGACACAACGTCGCCGTCTGGTCGAAGAAATGATTATCCGCGCCGTCCGCGAAGGCAAGGAAAACGCCGCCAAGGTTGCAATGGAAATTCTGTCGGTGATGCGTTATGGCTGGACCACCAGCAAGGTGATGACTGCGCTGGGCAAGGAAGAATTCAAACTGTTTTCCGACCCATCGTTGTCATGGAATAAAAACGAAGGGATGAAATTCGTCACGGCCGCACTGGATAAAAGTCTGAAAACCGCATTTATGGGGTTGGGATACGGTATCACCATTGCGAAAAACGCCATCGTGAACAGGGGCGACAAATTCAATGGCAAATCTGAACGACTGGCCGGGGTTGCCGCATCAATCGACAAACAAAACGCCGCCCATCGCAATGCATTTACGACCAGTAATGAAAACCTTGAAACGGCCCGGAATAATCTGGATACGGTCGCCGCGGAACGCGACGCTGCGAAACTGGCATTGGACAACGCCCGCCATAACCGCGCCATGGGCAATCGCCGCGTGGCCATGGCCAACAAATCCGAAAAACGCCTGGGGCGGCAATTCGATGCCCAGAATGCTGTTTTAACGACCGAGCAAAAAACAGCCCATACGTTACAGGCAAACATCGACGCATTGGAACGCGAATCCCAGCAAATAAAAACCGAAATCGATGCGGCCAACCGCATGCTGGAACACTATGAAGAAATGATGGAGGTCCACACCCTGGACAGCAATTTGACGGCCTATGAAATGGCGGTGAAAAACTGGCGCTATTTAACGGGAAATTTGGACCGCCGGGTCGAAGCGTTAAAAGACACCCCCATCGAACAAATTCCCCAGCAACAGGCGGAAATCGACCGTCTGCGTGGCGAAGCCGCCAAAGCCGCGGCCGCCATGAAACGTTATGCCCAGATGTTGGACGAACCCGATCAGCCCAACAATTTAACGCACAAGAAAAGATGGGAATTACGTGACAAGCATGACGCGGTTTTAAAACACTATCACACATTGGTCCGTGATTTGGCGTCCAAGAATCGTTTGCTGGGGGAAACCAAGGGGCAACTGGCCCAGGTCCAGAAAAAAATCGACCAACAAACGCAAATGCGCGCGCAACAGCATCAGGATGCTTTGGACCGCGTGGCTGCGGAAAAGCAGGCTGCATTACGTGCATCATCGGAAAACAAAGACGCGTTTTATTCGGCGCTGGACACGTATAATGAAAAAGTGTCCGCCTTTAACGCCGCCCGCGATAACATTGAAATCATGAACAGTTATATTGAACATCGTGACCAAGAACTGGAAAAAATGGACACACCGTCAATTGACAAATACCGCGAATTGATGGCGCATTGGGATTTCTTGGAAACCGGGCGCAATGTCCACAGTTGGGCGCTTAGCAAGAAAAAGGCCCAGGCCAAATTGGATGCCAAGATTGAGCAGGCCGATGGCAAGAAAGCCGCGCAACGTGACATTATCCTTAAAAACTATTATGACACATACCAGCAAAAATACGCTGCTTGATTTCTTGGTCAAAATGTGTTATAATACATGTCAAGAAAACCGCACCGTCATGGGGCGGTATTTTTTTATTAACCCCAAATTATACAAGGATAAATAATGGCAAGAATTTTACAAATTCGGCGCGGGACAACTGCGCAAAACGACAAATTTACGGGTCTGATGGGCGAAGTGACATTCGACACAGAAACCAAAACCCTGCGGGTGCATGACGGCACGAAACTGGGCGGATATCCCCTGGCGCGCGCGGACCAGGTTGGAACCGGCGACGGCCCCAGCGGTGACGATGGCAACGGCACATGCAATTTTGATATCAACACTGTCCCGGCAGAATTTTGGCAAAACATTATCGCCACATACGCCCCAGCGCCGGCGGTTCGCATATATGAAACGCGCCTGTCGCCAATTGGCAATGTCTCTTATCTGGACTTTCTGTGGAACGACGGTGTTGCGGCCAAATTCGTCCAACCCGTTATGGTGTGTCAAACACCCGAGGCTGATTACTCCATCGGTGACGTCGTCGCAGCATTTGGTATTGGCGACCGGACAAATCCCGCCCCGATAACTTTCGCTGATAACTATGGGTTGCACATACGGTTACTGATTGGAGACGAAAACTTTTGGGTCAGCCATAAATCGACCGGGGTCAAAACAAACGTCACAAACGACCGGTGGAAACTAAAATTTATTATTTGGTATTGAAAACACGCATAAACTTTGCTATGGTGGCGGCATCAAAACAAAACAGCAAAAGGAAGGAAATAATGTACGTACTTGCCCTGAATTGCGGTTCTTCGTCATTGAAGTACCAGGTATTTGATGCCGATTCCATGCGCGTGGTTGTCGGCGGCACGGTTGAAAAAATCGGGCTGCCGGATTCTTTTGTCACGCAAAAGTATCCCGATGGCACCAAACTGCGCAAGGACACCGCCATGTCCAATCATAACGAAGCGTTGAACGTTGTCATGTTCCTGCTGCGCGAGGCGTCGGTCGATATGAACGAAATTCGCGGTGTCGGACACCGCGTTGTGCTGGGCGGTGAAAAATTTGCATCGTCGGTTGAAATCACCGATGATGTGATGCGCGCCATTGATGATTTGGCGGTTATTGCGCCGTTGCATAATCCGGCGGCACTGATGGGGATTGTGGCGGCAAAACAATTGTTGCCCAACGCGACCCAGGTGGCGGTATTTGACACCGCATTTTATCACACGATGCCCGATTACGCGTATCGCTATGCGGTCCCGGCGGCGTGGTATCGCGAACTGGGCGTACGCAAATACGGATTCCACGGGACATCCCATTTGTTTGTGTCCAAACGTGCGGCGAAAATGCTGGGCAAGCCGGTTGATCAATGCAACCTGATTACGTTGCATATCGGATCGGGCGCATCGGCGGCCGCCATTCGCGGCGGTGTTGCGGTGGATACATCGCTGGGGATGACGCCGTTGGCGGGCCTGACCATGGGAACCCGTCCGGGTGATTTGGATCCGGGTGTCGTTCTGTACGTGATGCAGCGCCTGGGCCTGACCCCGGACCAGATGCAGAAACATTTGAACAAAGATTCGGGCCTGTTGGGATTGACCGAATGCTTTGTCGACCGGCGCGACGTCCATGAAAACGAAGAAACAAACGATGCATGCCGCCTGGCCCTGGACATCGAAGCGCACAATGTCAAAAAATACATCGGCGCGTTCATTGCCGAATTGGGCCATGTTGACGCATTGGTCTTTACCGCGGGGGTGGGCGAAAACGCATGGTTCCTGCGCGAACGGTTCTGTGCCGGTTTGGAAGAATTGGGCATCAAATTAGACCCGGTGAAAAACAAGGCGGCGGTTGCATACATGGGCGCGGATGAAACAGAAATATCCACACCCGACAGCCGTATTAAAATCTTGATGATACCGACCAACGAAGAATTGGTTATCGTCGAAGATACGCTGGCCATCATGAACGG
>CAXHMP010000040.1:0-7347 GCA_964017835.1 uncultured Alphaproteobacteria bacterium | reverse complement strand
CAACTTGACGTCGGCCATGTTCAATTCGCGCCCAAACAATGGAATATCATGAAACACGTTCAATGGCCGGTCGGGCCGCCGCCAACGACGCCCCCCGTACAATCCCGGGAACAATTCAATCAGGCTGATGCGCGGGGATGAAATGTCGGCCTCGATACGGGGTCGACGTCCCGCCCAATTGACCGTCCCCGACAACGTCATTTGATTACCCCGCATTTCGATTGTGGATTTTCGAAAGGTCAACTTTTGCCAATCATATCCCCCGGCAATATCAACGCGGACGGCGGGAATCGCCATCATTTTAACATTCATCACCGCCGCAATCGCCGCAAAGTCCGGGATTTCACCCTTGATTTTAAAATCAATTGGGGCGCGACTGGTCCCCTCTAACGCGGCATTGACAATCAGCGCGTCCCCGCCGGTTGCAATGGCGGCGCGCACGGGGTAAATCTTGCGTTCGGGATTATATTGGGAATACGAAACAATAAAAGGATAGACATTCTTGTCAGATTTAATCCAACCGCTGTATTCACGACGGTCCTTGGCCGGGGCATAGGCAACCTGGAATCCCGTCAGACTGTATAATTCGCCAAAAATATCGGCATTTAGATTACGAACCTCGACCGCGCCCAGGCCGGGGTCTTTGAACGGAAATTTTGGATGTGCAACGGGCGCGTTTTTGGCGTCCGCGGCCGGAACCACGTCATCGAATTGGGGGGAAATGGAATAATCGCCCGCCTGGTTACGTTCCAGGAAAACCGATGCGTCATAAATTTTCACATTTTGAATGGTCGGCCGGTCGCGAAACAGCGAAATCAAATTCAACCGCACATCGATGCGCCGCGCGACAAAGCCATCGGGATGATGCGCCCAGGCGGCATTCGGCACCCGCACCCCGTTTAATTCCACCCGTGGCCGCAGGGATAATTTCCATCCAATCGCCCCGTCAATTTCCACCGGCATGCCCGTCGCATCCCGCAGCACCGCCACCAAGTCATCACGCAGCGTTTCCAAATCAATCCGCGACAATGTGAACACGACCGCCCCCGCCGCCCCCAACACCAGGGCGATGAACACACGCGAAACCGTTAAAAATATTTTTTTTCTTAATGCCATATCTTGTTATCTGGTCCCCGGGTATCAGGGGATTTTAAATTCCAAAAATTTCAAAACCGGGGCCATAAAATCCGGCACTGTCGCCCGCAGGGTTAACATCCGCCCGGTGCCGGGATGCTGGAACGTTATCTGGTGGGCAAACAAAAACAAATGCCGCGCCGTCATCAGGGCCGTCAACGCCGGGTCGACATCCACATTCCCGCCATAGAGCGCATCGCCCACAATCGGCGCATTTAACGACCGGGCGCTGTGAATACGCAACTGGTGCGTGCGGCCGGTGCGGGGCGAAAACGACACCCATGATAAATTCCCCGCCGTCCCCAGAACCGCGTAATCCGTAATGGCGCGCTGGGGCCGCTGGCCGCCGTTGATGCGCGCCGGCCCGTCGGTCACGCCGCCGCGAACCAGGTAATTATCAATCGTCCCGCGGTCGGGCGCGACGCGCCCCGCCAGCAAGGCCAAATATTCCTTGTGCGCGGTTTTATCCTGGAACGCGCGGGCCAATTTTTGGGCCGCCACCTGATTTTTGGCCACGACCAAAACACCGCTGGTGTCGCGGTCCAGGCGATGAACCAATGATATCTTGTCATAGGGATACATCGCCGCCGCCATTTTATCCACAGATTTACGAATGCCGGTGCCGCCCTGGACGGCCAGACCCGCGGGCTTGTTAAAGGCGACAATGTCATCATCGTCGTGAATGATACAGCGGCGCAATTCTTCCAAATCCGACAAAGAAAACTTTTCCCCGCTTTCGGATTTGGCCGGCGCCGGCGCAGAATAATCCCCCAGGGTCGGTGGAATGCGAATCAAATCGCCGGCACGTAAAATCTCGTTCCCGCGAACGCGCGACGAATTAACCCGAATCTGGCCCCCGCGGCATAATTTATAAAAGGCGCGCTGGGGCATGGACGGAAAATGGCGCATGAACCAGCGCAACAGGCGCGTGCCTTCCTCGGTCCGGGAAACGGTCATTGTCTGGGCCATGGCGGGTTACCGTATCTTATTCGCCATAGACAATACGCACGACGTTGGCGTCGGCATTGTCGGTGCATGTGCCGTCCGCCCCGCCCTGGCGACCGTTTGACATTTGGTATCCAACCGAATCGGTCCATGCCTTGGTCAACAGATACTGACAATCAGACAGGGGGATGCCCGTGATGGTCAAAACAAACTGACGCGTGTTGGCGGGATTAACCCCCAGCGCGTATGACCCACCATACGGGTTTTTCGGTGCAATCCCGATGGCGCCAAAAATGGTCGCGTTATTAATATGTGAAAAATCGTCGTATTCGCCCAATAACTGGCGTACGCCGGTCGTAATCTGCATCACTTCGTCGGTCACAGCCGTGCGTTTTTGTGTGCGCATGGCGGCCCCAATCATTCCAATGGCGCCGACGGTTATGACACCCATAATCGCCAACACCCCCAACATTTCAATCATTGAACGTCCGGATTCCTGTCTCATGTTCAAGCCCCTATTTGCTATTTGTTTTTTCTTATTCTATCATATTTGACATGAAAGTTCAATTTTGCGATTTAATCCAAAACGCCCCCGCCGCCCCCGGTATTTACAAGATGTATGATGCCGACGGGATGCTGTTATATGTGGGCAAGGCAAAAAATCTGTCGAACCGACTGAAACAATATTTGGACATTTCCAAACTGGAAACGCACAAACAAATCATGCGCTCGCTGGTGACGCGGGTCGAATGGGAAACGGTTGCGACCGAATCCGACGCCTTGATTCTGGAACAGGAATGGATAAAAACGCGCAAGCCCAAATATAATATTATGCTAACCGATGGAAAAATGTACCCCATGTTAGCATTGACAACTGGTGAATATCCCCGTCTGTTGAAATTTCGGGGTAAAATTTCACAACGGCGCGATGTCTTTGGCCCCTATCCGTCGGTCACGGCATTGAACGAAACGATTAAAACCATTCAAAAGGTATGCCAACTGCGCACCTGTACCGACACGTTTATGCGCAACCGGTCGCGGCCGTGCCTGCTGCATCAAATCGGCCGGTGCAGCGCGCCATGCACCATCCCCCAGGAATCTGATTACGCCGCGCGCGTCGCGACGGCCCGACGGATTTTGACCGGCGACAGCGAACCGATTATCGCTGACCTGGGGGTCATGATGCAGAAATATTCGACCGCCCTGGACTTTGAGTCGGCCGCCCGATGCCGTGATAAAATTGCCGCCCTGACCCAGACGTCCGCGCGCGGTATCCGGCATCGGGCCGAATCTGGCCCGGGGATTGATTGGGCAACGGGTGTCGGGGACATGGAAAAATGGTTGGGAATAAAAATCGGCCGCGCGGGTGTTTTTGACAATTCCCACCTGTTCGGGCGCAGTCCCGTTGGCGCCATGATTGCGTTCACCCGTGACGGATTTGATAAATCGGCATACCGGCATTTTAAACTGCGCAACGCATCCGCCGCGGGCAACGATATTGCCATGATGGCCGAATTCGTGTCACGCGCGACCGCGCGCGGGCCGAAACTGGATTTAATTATCGTGGACGGCGGCCCGGCCCAGTGGAACATCGCGCACCAGATGGCGCCCGACATTCCCATCCTGGGCGTCACCAAGGGCGAAGTACGCGACGGTGACGAACACTTTATCATGCCCGACGGCACGATTTGCCGTGACATGGCCAAAGATTCGCGTTTGTTTTTATTGCTGCGGGCCGTGCGTGACGAAGCGCACCGATTCGCCATCACGTTCCACCGCCTGACCCGTGCCAAGGCCGTGACCGCATCCCGCCTGGACGAGATTGAGGGTATCGGCCCCGCCCGCAAACGTGCGGTCCTGCACCACTTTGGGTCGGTGCGCGCCATTGCCGAAGCAGATTTGGCCAGTTTGAAAAAGGTTCCGAACCTGGGTCCGGCCGCGGCCGAAAAAATATATGCTTATTTTCATTCAGACATGATATAATGGTCACGTGGTTGATTGATGATATATAAATAAAGGAGAAAAATATCATGAAATTCTTTGTGAATTTTTTATCAGCTTTCCGGATTTTTTCCGCGTTTGCGATTATTCCGGCCTTGATGTTCCAGATGTACTGGATTGGATTTATCCTGTACGTCCTGGGGGCGGCGTCGGATTGGTTTGACGGATACCTGGCACGCAAGTATAACGTCTGCTCTAAACTGGGCGGCGTGATGGATCACATCGGGGACAAACTGTTGGTGGCCAATACCTTGATTTTGCTGGCGGCGATGGTACCGGCATGGTTTATCGTGGTGCCGGTCATTATCATGATTGCCCGCGAATTGTACATCAGCGGCCTGCGCGAATTCATGGGAACCCAGAAAATGGAAATGCCGGTGCCAAAGGCACGCTTTTCCATGGGCAAGATTAAAACAACCCTGCAGATGATTTCCATTGGGGCATTTTTATTGATGTTTGCACTGGGATCATCGGCGATTGGTGGTCGTGTGACGGGATTACTGTTTATCATTCTGCCGGAAATCGGAATTTGGGGATTGTGGCTGTCGTTGGTGGCCTCCCTGTGGTCGGCCGCGCAGTATACGGTAACCTTTGCTGAAAAGTTAAAGAAGATTAAATAAGGCACAACCGCGTTTATTCCCCGTTTCGACGGGGAATTTTTTTACCAAATTGCCCCTTGGAATCCCCCCGTAAATATGATAAAATAAGGTCAAGATTATGACACGGGATTTAAGGGGAAAAGATGAAAAAAAGTGCGATTTTTCCGGTTATTTTTGCGTTATTGGCGGGAATTTCCCCCAATGCGCGCGCCGATTATGGCATGGCCGTGGCCCAGATGCAGTTAAACGACCTGCGCAATCAGGCCCGCGCGACCGAGGTTACAATGTGCGGCGAAACGTCGATTGTTTTTTCCGGCACCCAATCGGCCAAGGACGATGAATTCTTGTACGATTCGGTCGATGCCTTTGCGTCGGTCCAAAACCGCCGGGATGGCGGAACAGTCAACGGCACGGTATTTGAATGCGATGAATCGCATTGCCCCAACGGCCATATCATCGTCATGGGTCCCAAGCATCACTTTAAGGGTCGCCCTGTTGCCGAAGCCACCCAGTATCAATGCAGCACCAGCACGATTCCCGGTGACCACTGGACAGCCCTGAGTGCGGGATGCCAATATCGCGGAACATTTTTAACCGAAAACCAATTCTATGGCGGGGCGACACCGTCCAATCTGACATACAACGACTGTCTGCAGTTTGATTTGAACGCAGACAAAAACGCAACGGCCTTTCATGCCAAGTGCGAACGTGTGGGCGGGACGCTGGGGATGCATTGTCACGCGACCAAGTGTCCGGATAACATGACGCTAAGCAATGGCAAATGTATTGCCCGTGCAGCAACGCCCCAACCGCAACAACCGGCCACCCCAACCCAGCCCACCACCCCGGTGACACCGACGCCCCAGCCGGTGCAACCGGTGACGCCGGTGCAACCCGTAACACCGGGTCCCAATCCGCTTCCAACGGCGCCATACAATTGCGACGCCACGGAATTGGCGTTTGTGAACACGGCATTGACCCAATGGGCAACCAATGCGCAAATCGTGGCGCTGGCCAATGAAATCATTGTCTATTGCAATGGGGCAGACCGGACCGAGGCCGAATTCCGCAACAAAATGGCGCAACTGCGCGCGCTGATTGCGGCGGCCCAGCAATCCGCCACAACGGCCCGGATTCAGGCGTCCCAGACCCGCATTAACGGCAGTGTGGATGCATTGAACACTATCAAAAACAATTTTGACATCAGCCGTTGGAAGAACGAAGAAGGTAAATTCAATACGGCGCGTTTGGCCTCTGATTCAATTGCGGGCGTTGTCCTGGGGACAGCCGGCGGACTGATTACCAGTAATGTTATCAAAAAGAACCAGGTAAATAACGGATTCGATGATATCCAATGCACCATCGGCGGCCAGGTTGTCGCCGGATGGGATGACCAGTTCACCGTCGGTATCCGATAAAGACACGGGTCCGCAAAATGCCCCCGTCAAATCCAGATGATGGGTATACATATTCCCCGGTATGACCGGGGATTTTGTTATAAACACCCCAAGGGGAACGGGGGATGTTCTATTAAAAAATCCCGGCATTCGCCGGGACTTTTTATGACCTTATAAATTCATGGCTATTTTATATGGCTGCCCCGCCCTGGCAATTTTGGGCGCCACAATGGGGCCGGCGACGATTCTTTTATTTGCCATGATATCCGTATGCCTGGGCGATTTTACGCCGGCAAACATCCGCAATGTCAATATGACGGCGCGCGGCATCTTGTAAAATTTCCAATGCATCCCACGGTGTTGCATGCCGAAATGTCCAATAAACATTCCGATGCGCCCCGGCATATTCAAGCCGACAGATCATCTTTTCACAATATCCCGGTAATTCACGAAACACGCAGTTGTAACAATCTTGCTGTTTGACCGGAACCGGTTTTAACTGTTTATAAAAATCATATTTATTTGGTTCTGACATACAATTTATCCTATTATTTTCGTTAAAATAATAGCACAATATTATTTATTGTCAATTTACTAAAGTTTATACGGGCAAATAGCCACGGGAATCTTCATGACCGATGTGAAATCGTCATTGAGTTCAATCGATTGAACATATGTTCCGGCCTTATCACTAAGGACGACGGAACCCGGCATCGCATTTGTGATGACTGCAAAACATGTTTCAACACCGCCATCCCCCCACGACACCGGCGATGTATTTGCAAATTCGGGCATGTTATCCCCAGGACACGAAACACAATTTGATCCGTCACGGTAATACCCCGACATGCAATAATTACATGCCGTGTTTGAATGATAAAAACCGGCCCCCAGATAAAATGTCGACATGTCCCGCATGGACAATCCGGCGGTACCCGTCTGACACGGCATACAGGCGTCAAAATTGGGGTCTTGGTGTAAAAATTCATAAGCTTCGCACAACATTTTTTTATACCGCGCACCCGTTAATTCATAACGCACCAAATCCGATGTCTCGGTGGCTTTGACCATGGAATCATAATCAACACAGTAAAATTGTCCGCGATGGGCATCGATATTAATCGCATTGATGTCATCCAGAAAATAACCAATTGCTTTTTGCGCAGGCGTTTCATTCAACGTTAATACAATTCGTTCGCGATCATCAAACCATACATTATCATAATTTCCACAAACCGTCCCGGCATATCCCGCATGCAAACCGACGGTTG
>CAXHMP010000039.1:0-7388 GCA_964017835.1 uncultured Alphaproteobacteria bacterium | reverse complement strand
ACACGCGTCTTGATTTTGGATATATCATAACGGCGGCGCAACCCGCGCGGCACCACACCGTCTGTATCCATCCCCAGAACATGGCGCACCATCAGTTGTGGCCGGTAAATCCGGTCGTACGTCCATGACACAATATCTGACCCATCACGCACGGCCATATGATGCGCAATCTCCATCGTTTGGGGATGAATGAAATCGTCGCTGTCCAGATACATGACGTATTCGCCCGTGGCATGTTTCATACCGACGTTTCGCGCATCGGACAGACCGCCGTTTTTCTTGGTCACGATTTTAAAGCGCGCATCCTTGGCCCCGTATTCAGCCAAGATTTTGTCGGACGCATCGGGACTGCCGTCGTTGACACAAATCGCCTCCCAATCTGTAAAGGTCTGATTGCGAACACTATCCAGACAACGACGCAGATACTTTTCAACATTGTAAACCGGAATGATAATCGAAATCGCGGGCATTTATTTATCCTTGTACATTTTATTTATCATGACATCAGCCACACTGCCGGGAATTGGATTTTTGGCATACGGACTGCGGTACGTTGTCTTTTGAAAGAACGCGCCGGCCGTATATTGGTCAAACAACTTTTTGCTATACGGTTCGTTTGCAATTGACCACCACAGGGCATGCGTCGGGTCCTGGTCAACATGCGGCATTTTATCAAAATACCGTTTTGCGACCGGATCATTTTGCACCAATGCCTTGAACATCAGTTGGTGCATAAAATAATCAAATTCGCGGGTTTCTGCCATCCAGAAATTCAAAATCGTCTGGCGCCACGCGGCCAACAGATATGACCCCCGGCGGCTACGTATAAAACAGTTCTGGATGAAACTGTACGGACTGCCGACAACATTGCCCGCCAAAAAGACAAAGAAATCCGCATCCACAATCCACTGGGGGATGGGCGCGGTTGCAAACGCCGTCGAATCCAGCCAGAATCCGCCATGCTGATACAGCAGTTCCACCCGACAGATATCGGCAAAATGCGCGTTCTTGATTTGACCGCGGTGCCACTTTTCCAAAATTTGGTCCGGCAAATCGATGTAATCCCACAGTGTTTTTTCATCCAAAACCACCAAGTCTTGATCCGGACAGTTTTTTCGCATACTGCGCCAACAGGCCTGGACCAATTCGGGGGCGTTTTCTTCCCCTTGCAGCCACAGGGTAAAAATCTTTTCCCGGCCGCGCGTTTTTTTGACCGGCGTGTCCGGGATTGTTCCCGGTGCCGGGATATAACGTTTTAAATACCGGGGAATCGCCACCGTTGCCACCGCACAGCGATGATCACGCCGGCGGTCACGCGGCCACCAAAACGGGTTCAAAATATGCGCCCGAATGATGATATCTGTCAATGCCCAGGTCCGACTTAATTTCATGGCAATTCCCCTATTGCTTTGGTTGATTATTCCGCATCCGCACCCACGGCGTCATCGACATCATCTGCGTCGGGACCGGTGGTCATGTCACTGGCAATGCCGTTTGCATGCGCCATGATTTTATCCAGCAATTCTTTCTGTACATCTTCGTGGTCGCGCAGCCATTGACGCGCGTTTGCTTCGCCCTGGCCCATGCGTTCATTGTTGTATGAATAGAAACTGCCGGCCTTTTCAATCAGGTCGTATTTCACACCCATATCCAGAATTTCGCTGATGCGCGAAATTCCTTCGCCATACATGATTTTGAAATCAACGGTACGGAACGGCGGCGCCACTTTGTTTTTTACAACCTTGACACGGGTTTCGTTTCCGACAACGTTTTCTTTATCCTTGATCTGGCCGGTGCGGCGAATATCCAAACGCACCGACGCATAGAACTTTAACGCGTTCCCGCCCGACGTCGTTTCAGGGTTGCCGAACATAACGCCGATTTTCATACGAATCTGGTTGATGAATATCAGCAACGTGTTGCTGCGCGATACAGACCCCGCCAGTTTTTTCAAACTCTGTGACATCAATCGCGCGGTCGTGCCGACGAATGAATCACCCATATTGCCTTCTAATTCCGCCTTGGGAACCAATGCTGCGACTGAATCAATAACCACGACATCAACCGCCCCAGATTTGACCAGCGTATCGGTAATTTCCAAGGCCTGTTCACCAGAATCAGGCTGGGAAATAATCAGATTTGATACATCCACGCCCAATTTCTTGGCATACGACGGGTCCAGCGCATTTTCCGCATCGATATAGGCGCACGTACCGCCTTTCTTTTGCGCTTCGGCCACCGCATGCAGCGCCAACGTGGTTTTCCCACTGGATTCCGGACCATAAATTTCGATAATGCGCCCGCGCGGATATCCCCCGATACCCAATGCGATATCCAAGCCCAACGAGCCGCTTGAAATCGCCTCGATATTCTGCTGGGACCCGTCGCCCATTTTCATGATGGCCTCTTTGCCAAATTGTTTCTGAATCTGGGCCAAAGCCGATTCCAACGCCGGATTTTTTGCCGGCGCGGCGTCTTTTACAACTTCTTTCTTTGCCATTATTTTTCCCCTTGTTTTATCATAGAGGCATCATAGCAGTCGGGAGTCACCCAATCAATAAAAATATCGGTAAAAAATCCAAGGACATCCCGTTACTTGCGGGACCACAAAACGGCGGTTGCCAACACCCCGACGGCCGTCGTCACCATCCAGACCGATGACGTCGTCCCAAACACCGCAATGCATCCGGCCGCCACCAATGGCGCCAACACGTTCGGCAAATTGACACTGGTGCGGAAAACACCGTAAAAACGCGTCTGCTGGGATTTTTTTGCCGTGTCAAAGAACAGCAAATCATGCACCGATTCCATGCAGGCGCCTGAAATCTGCCACAGGACGAATATCGCCAGCAGCGCGTACCCCGTCATAAACGTCGCGCATGCTGAAAATGCGGCAAACGATAAAAACCCGATGGTCAGCCAGAATTTTGCCCCGAACTTTTTCACCAGGCGGCCCATGGGTTCACTCATAATAATATACGGCACAATCCCCAGCGTCAAAATCATCCCCAGTGTGTCTTTGGAAAATCCGTTTTCAATCACCACAATCGGCACGTACAGATACCGCATCGCCCGCAGTGAATAATACCCGAAATTGACAATATACGCCCGCGCCATGCCACACGTCCCGAAAAAGGCCACCGTATTTTTCCACAGGGCGCGCAGGGTCTTGCGCGGACTGACACGGCGGATTTTTTTGTCTTCTTGGACAATGCGGAAATATTTGAAAAACATCCATCCGGCGGCGTATATCAGGGCCGATGCGAAAAACGCCGCCCGGTTGCCGAAATGGTTTGCAATCCCGACCGCAATCATCGGCGCCAACAACGCCCCGATATTTAACCATAAATGATAGCGCGCGTTTAATTTCGCCATCCCGATATTTTTTGAAAAATCCGCCATAAACAGCGGGATTAACACACCCACCAGCGTAATGGCAATCCCCGTCGTGTAATCCAGCGCGATAAAGGTGCCGGGCTTGATTGAAAAACTCATCATCGCATAGCACACCGCCAGCCCCAACATCGCCGCGTAAAACAGGCGCGCCTTGGAAAAATAGCGCAGCAATTCCGTCGCCATCAGCGCCACCGCCATACAAAACGCCGAATACGCCGCGACATAGACGCCGACAACCGCGCTGGACCGGAAAATTTCCAGGATTACCAGTGAATACACCGCGTTGTAAATCCCGTCGGCAAAGCCGGTGAACAACCCCAGGTTCGCGAACGAAAACCCGCTGACAGATTCCTTGACTGAAATATATTTATCCTTGGCCATGGTTCGATTATGTGTTTGTTATTTTCGAATGGTGATTTTGGCGACAGCCGGGTATCCAAAATACCGGTCAATCCGCCGCCGGATTTCATCGACATCATACGACAACTGCAATGCAAAGGCCGGATTTGATGCACGCAGCGCAACATTAAATCTTTTGTCCGCTGTCTTTTTAATGGCGGCCAATTTCGCCATGGCCGCAATATCCGCCCCCATGATTTCGTCCCAGCGGCGCATTAAATCCGCGTCCGAGGCGCGCGGTCCGAACATCTGCATCAATCCGCCCACCACGCCCGCCAATGTTTGGGGACGGGCGCGGCGCACGGCAAATTTATTTTCGGGGCGCGACATATTCGTATTCTTTGGGCATCAAAATAAACATTTCACCCTGGGCATGCTGGCCATGGGCCAACTGGTACGCGTCGTCCCCCTTGCCAAAGAAGATGTCCGCGCGTATCCACCCACGAATGGCGGAACCGGTGTCCTGGGCGACCATCAGGCGGCGGAACCGGCGGCCGTCGGACAAATTCGTGCTGATATACACCGGCAACCCCAATGTATAAATGGAATCGTCCATCGCAATACTGCGGATTTTGGACAACGGCGTGCCGATTTTCCCAATCACATCGGGCGGCACAGATTCATAGAAATAGACATAGCGCGGATTGCCATAAATCACGTCGCGCGCGATATCCTGGTGCGCCTTGAGGTATGTCCACACCGCATCCGCGCTGTACCCGCCGTCGGGCCGGATACCCTTGGCCCGCAATTGTTCGCCGATGGATTTAAACGGCATGTCGTTGACGGCGGCAAAGTTCAATTTCACCTGGGTGCCGTCTTCTAACTTTAACATGCCGCTGCCCTGAATCTGGATATTTTGGACATCGACGATATTGGCCCAGTACAGCACGCGGCCGATTTTTTTATCAACAATGTCTTTTTTGGATACCCCCTTGTACGACCGGCCGTCGGTCGGCACCCCCATCAAGGGTTCATTGCACTGGGCGGTTTTGGTCCGGCACGCCGGAATCACCGGCGAATAATATCCGGTGTACGTCCCGCGCGTTCCGCCATTGTCATCATAAATTTGATAGGGTTGGAAATTCGATTCAAACCAGGCCCGCACCGTCGCCACATCCGCCGACGCCGACGGCAGATTGCGACATTTTTCCTCCATCAATGCCTGGTCCGGAATGACGCGGCCGGTGTATTGAATTTTCGCCTTGCAGGTATTACGGAACGCCTGCAGGGCATATCTGACGTCGTCGTCGTTCCAACCCGGCAATGCCGAATACGGCACCCGCCCCAGATTTTCCGGCACAACCGCGCGGCCGCTGGATTTGGTATGCGACGGCGCCGACAAATCACACGCCGCCAATCCCGCCGCCATCGATACAATCGCCGCCAAATTCCCCGTTTTTTTCAAAAATTTCCCCAAACCTATCATTTTTTTAATCCCTCGCCTTGTAAATGATTCCATATGATGCTATATTATCATAAAATGATGCGCAAACAAAGGAGCAAACGCACATGTCCAAATTTAACATTATCACGCAATTTTTAAAAGACATTTCTTTTGAAAGCCCGAACGTCCCGGAACTGTTCTTTAAACAGGAAAACACACCGGCCAAATTGGAAATCAATATTGATATCCAGATCAAGGGCGCGGACAACAACCTGTTTATGGTTGATTTGATTACCAAGGTGCATTCGAAACTGGAATCCGAAACCGAATCCGAAACAAAATCCATCTTTATGATTGATACGACCTTCTCTGGCCTGGTCCAGATGGAAGAAGAAAAGGACGAAGAAGCCAAAAAGCGCACCCTGTTGATTGATGTGCCGACATTGCTGTTCCCGACGGTTCGCGCGTTGATTACACGCCTGACATCGGAATCGGGTTTCCCGACATTCACGATGCAGCCTGTCGACTTTGCCCAATTGTACGCCCAGAAACAGGGCGGCGCGGCGCCCGCGGCGAATGCCCAATAAGGGGATGCGTTACCCATAAAAAAAGACCGGCAAAAACCGGTCTTTTTTTTATTTCTTTTTGTTTTTCGCAGACGAACGTTTGACAGACTTTTTGCCTTTGGCCGTGGGTGCGGCGGCCGGGGCCGGGGCGGCCTGGGCGCCTTGTTCAATCCGCATCATTAAAATATCGCCAATTTTCCCGAACATGTACAACGTCATGCCGGTAATCCCCACTTCGTACTTTTGTAATTGTTGGGGACTGACGCCGACTAAATCACCGACTTGCTTTTGGGTTAACTTCGCCATGGTGCGCAAATACCGGATTCGGCTGCCCGCATCTTGGTTGAACGCTTGCTCGTCGGCTGATACCTTGCGTGCCATTTTTCTCTCTCCACTTTTTTTCCACAAATGAAAAACCGCCACAAAAAATCAGGGGCGGTTGGAGACTAACAAGCAATACCAAACGGATTGTTTGCCTTATTCGATATATTCGGCAACCTCCAACCACGTACGTGATGGAGCATTTTACGCCTGCGCAGGCGGTTCGGTCAGAGGCTTGTTAGACCCCATAACAGGATCCCTGTTACATGCGGAATTATATCTTATTTTTTCGCATTTTCCAGTAAAATCTTGTCCCGCCCCGCGGGCCCAATATGTCGCCAGGGCCGGTATCAGGAAAATTACAAATCCCCCCACCCCCCAGGCCAACAGTCCATGGGCCACATACGCATCCCCGCCGCGCGCCCCCAACGCACGCGCCACGGCCGGTCCCGCATCCAGAAAAAATATCACCGCCGCCGTCACAGACGCCAACGCGGAATTTATCATAAACCCGCGCACCAGCGCCCGTTGCCGCCCACGCAGCACTTTTTCTGATTGCAAAAAATATTGTTTTGCTTGCTTCATCACCGCTACCGGTGATTTATTGTATCAGGGATAAATATGATTATAAATAGGAACCAATCCGGACCGGCGCTATTGGTTAAAACGCATCATGTTGCTGTGCGCCAATGCGATGGCGATGGCATCCGCCTCGTCCGGGGAATGGGGATTTGCCCCCGGCAACAGCATGCGCACCATTTTTGTCACCGCATCTTTGTCCGCGTGACCGGCGGCCGTCAGGGCCTTTTTAATCTTGTTCGGTTCGTACTCAAAAACAGGAATATCCCGGTTGGCCGCCGCCACGATGGCGGACGCCCGCGCCTGGCCCAGGGCCAGCGACGTTTTTGCATTTTGGTTCACGAAAATAATTTCAATGCTAAGTGCATCGGGCGAATATGTTTCACACAGCGCATCCACCCCGCGAAAGATGTCGACCAGACGCGCCGCCATTTCCTGTTTCGCGGACGGCAGTATCACGCCCGAGGCAATATACCTGCGCGTGTTGCCCTGGCTGTCAATCACAGCCCATCCGGTATGCAGCAATCCCGGGTCAATTCCCAATATCCGTGTCATGATGTTATTATAGCATAAAAAATGCCGCCGTGGCGGCATTTTTTTCAAGGGCTACGTTGCCCAAATTTTTACGCGGCGGCGGTGAACACCTTTTGCACATCGTCATTGTCGTCCAACGCATCCACCAACTTTTCTAACTTGGCATATGCTTCGTCGTCCAAATCCACCGGCATATTGGGCAGCCATGT
>CAXHMP010000038.1:0-7396 GCA_964017835.1 uncultured Alphaproteobacteria bacterium | reverse complement strand
GAATTGGAATCCAAAACCATTCTGGCCGATGCGGCGAAATATGTCGACCAGAACAAGCGCGCCACATGTTTGGCCAAGATTCAGTTGTGTTTAGAGGAAAGTTGTGCCACATCCACCAATTCGGCATGCCTGACAGATGTCCAGGTGGCGTCCGGCATTTGTCCGATTATTACCGAATGCAATGAAATCATTCCCGGCATCCAAAGTGTCGTCAATGATAAACTGGCGTATCTGCGGACGAAATTCTGTGAAAACGATATTGATAAATGTCTGCAAGATAAATGCGGTAAAAATTATGATGGCCCCGAATGTCTGGGCAAACCGACATCCGATATCGTGAAACTGTGTCCCCAGGCGATGTTCCCGTCGTGCAAGGGCGAAAAGCAGTATGATATTATCGTGTCGTCGGCCTTGCTGCAAATGGATTACCAGATGCTGGTCGGATGCCTGAACCAGTTTAGCGAACAGTTAAACCGTGTCTGTGGAACCGATATGTCGTGCCTGCCCAGTGATGATACGGTGATGGCATTGACCACCATGCCGGCCACCGACCAAGAAATCATTGATTTGCGCCAAACGGTGCGGGACAATTCCGCCCGCGCGGTGGATGAATTCTTTGCTGAATTTGAACGGGATGCCACGATTTCCGCCTGTGCCGACAGTGTGTCGGGCGGCAAGGGGAAAAAGGGGGCCAAAAGTTTAAAGAGCAATATGTTCACGTCCGCCAAAATGATTGCATCGATTAATGCGGAAAATCGGGCGCTGCGTGAATTGGAAACCAAGTTGGCCGAATTGTCCCGCGCCCAGGATGTCGAAGAGGCCCAGAAAAACTGTTATAAAACGTACAAAGTCGAAGAACGCCCCGAAGACACGAAAAATCACGCGTACAGTTATATCCGCAGCGTGTCGTTCGAACCGTCATTGCGTAATTGTCACGTGTGCCGCATGCAACAGGTTTGTGAAACCGGCGGTATGTCCAAGGCCCAGGCCGGGTTACAATCCGCCATCGGGATGGGGTCAACGTTGGGGGCTGCTGGTACTGCCGCTATGCCTGGATGGGGAACAGCCATTGGTACCGTCGTTGGTGGTGTGGCCGGGTTCTTTGGCGGTCGCGCGGCCGGTGGCAAAGAAACATTCTGCCAGGAAATCGAATCGTGCGAAGATATTAATATGTAACAGTTTCGGGCTGCGCGCCCGGTTGGAGAGGGAAGATGATATTAAAAAAACTGTTGTTTTTTTCATTGGTGGCGGTAATGGTTGCAGTGCCGAACATTTCCCCGGCGGCCATTTCCAAAAAAACGTCCAAGCAGTCCGCCATTCAATCAGGGACGACTGTCCGGTCCAAGGTTGCGGCAACGAATCTGTATGACCAGGCCTGTTACGAGGCATATTATGGATGCATGGACCAATTCTGTATCCCGGAAAACAGCAGTGGCGGGTCGTGCAGCTGCAGCAATTTATACGCCGATTATGAACAGCAATTAGAAGACATCAAAAAGGTCAAGGCCGAGGCGGACCGCATCAAAAACGAAGAAGTCGAACGCATCAATGCCGGCGCCCAGGCGGACATTATCTTTAACGGCACGCGCGAATACGACGAACTGGGCAATATCTTATACGGTGAAAAACCGCTGACGGATGCCGAAAAGCGCGCCCAAAAACGCGAAAGCCTGATGGCGATATTTGAATCAAACATGTTTGACATGGATGACGAAGAAGATGCGTTGGACATGTTGTCGGGGAAAACCGGCGATGAACTGTTCCGGGTGGCCGAAGATATCTGTATGGAATACATCCCCGAAAATTGCGCGCGTGATGTCCAATTACTGCGCCAGGTGTATTCCAAACAAATCGCATCGGACTGCAAGGGGTTTGAAAACGATATTGCCGTTGAACGCAAAGCGGCCGAAGATAAATTGGCCGAAGCCAACGCGGCGGTGCGCGGCGCGTTAAGTGAAAGTTTCAAAAAGGCAAATATGTACAATCTGGGGGAATGTACGCTGCATTTCAAGGAATGCATGCAGGAAGAAGACAAATGCGGCCCCGATTGGGAAAACTGTGTCTTGACCATTGCGTCGGAAAATATGCAGAACAACAAGGCCGTCAGCACCGCCAACACGACCGTTGACACCGTAACCAAATATGATATCACCGCGTCCACCATGGAAATTTTGAACGCTAAACGCAATGCCTGTGAACGTGTTCTGGACAGTTGTATGGCGGTCCGTAACGAAGTGTGGCCGGAATTCCTGCGCGATGCGGCGCCCATCATCCGTCTGGCGGAACAAAACGCAGAATCAAAATTACGTCAATCGTGTTTGGTCGATATTTCGGCCTGTATTCAAAAGGCCTGCAAAGACGATATCGTGGGCAAGGGCAAGGACACGATGGATGCCTGTTTGGCGCGTCCCGACATGGTGCGGTCGTTCTGTAAAATCCAAATCGACAGCTGTGAACGCATGGAACCCCAAATTTGGGACTATGTCCAGGATAAATTGGCCGCCCTGCGTGTCGATGTTTGCACCCAAGAGGTCAAAGATTGCTTTACCGCCGATACCCGCTGTGGGCCGAATTTTGAAAACTGTATCGGGATGGATTACGAATATATCCACGAAATGTGTCCCATTGATACATTGGTCGTTTGCAAACAGACCAACAAAAATTTTTCCATGGATGATTTGGACTCCATGTTAATGGGGCTGTATTTAAATATCGACAACGCCGCGCTGACCCAGTGCCAGAAATTGGTTGATACCAAAATGGCCGAAGTCTGTGGCAGCACCAGCGACTGTAACCGTTTCGCCAGCGACAAGACCATTGGCACGGGCAGTTTGCGGTCGCAAAAAATCGGCACGACATATCGCGTGTCGGGGATGATTTCGTTTGGCAGCATTAAAATGGGCGACGCCAGCGGTACAACCGTTGACAATGGCGACGGGGTCGAGGTTGTCTTGGAACCGGGTCAAATTGGCGTCCAAGAATATCTGCACCAGATTCGCAGTCGTAACATTGTTGGCAATAATGACGATAACACGATTGCCATTATCGAAGAAGAATTGAACAATATTGCCGGCACCATCAATCGCACCATTGAAATGATTGAACAGGACCCCAAGATTCAATTCTGTGTCAGCGGGCGCGATTTGTCACAAATTACCGGCAACGACCGTACCAGCCCGGGCCAGACACGCAAAGGCCGTCAGACGACCGGGCGATTCCCGAATCTGTTGAATCAGTTAAAAATGCAGATTGCAATTGCGGCCCTGCGCCAGGCCCAGGATAATTATAACGCGAAACTGACCGCGGAAATTTCCGAGGCGACGCGCAATGCATCGGTTGACTTGGCCCAATACATGTGTCAAAAGGTCGCTGAAAATGGTGGCCAGGTTCTGGGCAGTGCCACCGCCAGCACGCCCCTGGTTCCGCCATATGCCATTTCGTATGATGTGGGGTCGGGATTAACGCTGGAAGATTTGACCCGCGGCGGTACCGGTCATTCCAGTTTCCAAAGCAGCAATGGCAGCGGGATGAGCAAAGATGTCACGGCTGTGTTCAATCGTGAAAATCGCACGTGCCATGTTTGCACCACCGTCACAAATCAGAGTTGTACCGTCAAGGGTGGCAATTGGTTCCGGAAAAAGAATACCAGTTGTGAAACCGAAACGGACGGTCCAAAATGTGAAGACATACCGATGTAAATCGATTATAAAAATGTAAATAATTGATGGGTTCCCCACGTGGGACCCATCTTTTTTTATGACCAGAGGCGAATTATGAACCATTTACCAAAATTTCAAATTGAAACATCCGGCATCGAATCGGCGGTCACGTCGCTGGGGAGTTCCGCGGTTAATTTCGGATTAAAATTAATTGCGGCGATTGCCATTTTTACAATTGGCATGTGGCTGGCGGGAAAAATTACAAATGGATTGAAAAATATTATGGAACGGCGTAAATTGGATGCGTCGCTGCAATCGTTTTTAATATCGCTGATTTCCATAGTCTTGAAAATATTTGTTGTTGTGATTGTCCTGACGACGGTCGGTGTCCAGATGACGTCAATTGTCGCAGTACTGGGGGCGGCGTCATTGGCGATTGGGATGGCGCTGTCGGGGACGTTACAGAACCTGGCCGGCGGGATTGTCATTTTATTGTTTAAACCGTTTCGGGTGGGGGACACCATCGAAACCGCCAGTGGTAAAACCGGCGTCGTGCGGCGCATTATGATTTTTACAACCGAACTGCGTACGTTTGATAACCAGACCATTTATTTGCCTAATGGGGCGCTGGCCAACGGTGTCATTACCAATTTGTCCCGCGGCGGCGCCCAGCGTGCCGATTTGTCGGTCAGTATTGCCTATGGCGACCGGGTGGACGTGGCACGGCGTGAAATTTTGGGAATTTTGGGGCGTGATGAACGCGTGCTGGACACGCCGGCGCCAAGTGTTTTTGTCAGCGCCCTGGGGGACAGCGCGGTTAATCTGACGGCGCGATTTTGGGTAAAATACGGGGACATGGGCGCGGTCACGGCGGATGTGATGGAAAAGATTTATGATGCCTTTCCGAAAAAGAAGCTGCGCTTTCCATTTCCCCAGATGGATGTGCATGTCGCGAAATAGGGCGGGGCAAATTGATATTTTATTCCTGCATCTTTAAAAATAAAATTATGATATAATGCAAAGGCAGAGCAGATTAACCAAACAAGGGGGAAAGCAGATGAAAAAAATTTATTTTGCCGCCATGACGGCAATGGCGGCGTCGGCCGCGCATGCAGATTTTCAACCGTTGGAAAACGGCGGGTTTGTTGGCGGACGTGACAATATCGTCACCGTGGCCCAGGCGCGCGAAATGCGTGATGATGCCTATGTCGTGTTACAGGGTAATATTATCCAGCGTATGGGCGATGATAAATATCTGTTCGAAGATACAACCGGGTCCATCACTGTTGAAATTGATAAAAAAGACTGGAACGGGGCGACGGTCACCCCGAACGATACCGTCAAATTGTATGGCGAAGTGGACCGTGGTCTGATGTCCGCGGAAATCGATGTCGATTATGTCCAGAAAATCGATAGTGCCGCGAATTAATCGCGTGTCTTGACGATTTCAAAAACCGCACTGCCGCCCGGTCGGGCCATGTCGCGCAGGCGATAGGTTATCTGCGCCCAGTCCCGAACACGGGCGGCGGCGGTGCGATATGCGTTGATTTTGTTATTGGAAATCGGTTGGCTGTTATCCAAAATAACGCCGCCCCGGTTCAAATGCGGGCGCAGCGCGTTCAGGATATCTTCGAATGGCATATCCAAGTGTTCATAGATATTCGACAGGTTAATGATATCGTATTGACCGGTTAAATAGGCGGTCAAATTTTGGATATCCGACCAGATGAAATTAAATTCATTGGGGCGAATTTTCTGTAACCGTTCATAGCGGTCACGGCTCATAAAATCAAAGCGTGCCGAAAATCCGGCCGAAAAAATGGGGTAATAATCCATTTCAATCATCGTGCGCTGGGACCGGGGGGATAAAATCGGCATGACTTGGTCAAAATGGATGGCGTCACAGATGGATAGATTTCGGCGCAAATCCCCCAGCATTTGGATATATTGATTGTAATTCAACTTGCCCAGGGCGGCGGTTTTGATGTCCGTAATTGTTTGTGCAAACAGGGAAATATCAAACGTGTCGATTTCGGCGGCACCTGCATCGACATAGGCCAGGGGGTGGTCGCCACTGCCTGCGACGGTCAGGACGCGCGCCCCGCGCGCCGGATAGGCGCGAATAATCCAATCCAGGTCTTCGTTGGTTGTGATATAGGCCGGCGAATATTGGGCAAACGTCCCATTGTTGAAATTGTATGAATGGGACGCGTTATAATGCTGTTTGGCCGTATGAAAATTAGGCGTCTTGGTTTTCATCATATTTAATGATATACAAAAAATTGATTTTTGTCAATATTAAAAGGATTTAAATCATGTCTCTTTTTTTCGGCGGCGATGAAAAATAAAGACTTCCTTTGAAAATCATTATATGCTAAAATTACATAACGATTAAGAGAGATATTATGAAAAGATTGGCCATTTTTTCACTGTTTATCATTGCGTTTATTGGTGCGTCTGACGCCGCTGTCCCCCAGCAACGACGGGGCGGGGCGGCCACGGCCCCCGCGGCATCGACGTCCGGGGCCAAGACCGGAACGTCGAACACGGCGGTGTCGGCACGCGCCGCGACGGCGCGCAGTGCGGCGCCTGTACGTAATACTGCGGCATCGGCACCGGCAACAACGGCCCGCGCCGCCACAGCTGGCCGTACGACTGTGGCGCGTGGGGGAACCTCGGCGCCCGCGTCAACGCCCACGGTATCAGCCCGCGCCGCATCCACACAAAAAGTGATTAATTCGGGAACCAAAGTGGCCGCCGCCACCCAAAACACAGTGGTCAGCCAGGAATGCCAGAATAAGTATTTCGGGTGCATGGATTCGTTCTGTATGATTGACAATGCAAACGGCGGGCGCTGTTTGTGCAGTGACCGCAATGCAGAATTAAATACAATTTTGGCCGAAATTGAACAATTGGATCAGCAAAGTTACCAAATGGCCACATTGGGGGTGGAACGTCTGGAAATGGGGGCGGATGCCGATGCCGCAATTGCCAGTGCAAACGCCGCCGCGCAAACCATTTTAAATGACGAAGAATTGGTCAGTGCCAAATCCAAACGGGAACTGGATACCAGCATGTGGGATGTCAGTGTTTTGGATGTCGACGATGATATCTTTGCCGAACAAAACCAAATGCAAAGCGCCATTGATGACAAACAGGGCGATGCGCTGCATAACGCGGCGGCCCAGTTGTGCGTTAACCAAATGCCTGAATGTCGCGCCGACATGTCCATTTTGCAATTGATGTACGGACAAAAGATTAAATCGGATTGCAGTGCGTATGAAAACAGCCTGAAACAACAAAAGAATTCCAGCGCCCAGAAACTGCAGACGGCAACGCGCGCGCTGCGTGAAACCGCACTGGAACAATTGCGCGCCGCAAATAAATACGATTTGGGGCAATGCACGATTGAATTTAAAAAGTGCATGATTGACACCGGCGGCTGCAAAGATGACTTTACCGGGTGCGTCGGTATTGCCGCCGCGGAAAAGTTGGTCAATGGTATGGCCAAACAGGTTGCCGTCGATGGCAGCAAGTCCAAGATTAAAATTTCGGCCGCAACGTACGATACACTGGTTGCGAAAAAGCCGTTATGTATGACGGTGACGAATTCGTGTGTGAATGTCCGTGACCAGGTTTTTGATACTTTTCTGCGCGAGGTTGTTCCTCAATTAAAGACAGCGGAACTATTGGCAGAATCAGACTTACGGAGTTCATGCATAGGGAATATATCGACA
>CAXHMP010000037.1:0-7934 GCA_964017835.1 uncultured Alphaproteobacteria bacterium | reverse complement strand
TGCAGCAGATTATTATAATCTAAATCATCCTTGCCCTGACAACCCGTAAAACTTGACGGTGGACACATCGATTGAATGCTGGCCAAATCCATCCCGATACACTGCGAATAATCCGGTCCGCAACGCAGGTCTGATTCCAAACACTTTTTGATGTCTTTTGAACATGTATCAACTCGCATCGCTGTCATTCGCGCTTCTACAAAACTCATGATGTTCGGAATCTCATCCTCGCACGGGTCTATCTCTACCGCGCATACACCACGCAAGTTCTCCGGATTCGATAAACAAAAGTTAAGGGGACAAAAAAACCGCATAAGAATGCGGTTTATAATTGTTTCAGCAAAGCCAAACTTAGGCCATTTTGGAAACTTTTTTGGTCAAGCGCGAAATTTTACGGGCAGCACGCTTTTTCGGCATGATTTTGCCGGCGGCCTTCATAATTTTGCTTTCCGCGCTGCGTGTGGCGGCAACGGCGGCGGCTTTGTCGCCGGATTCAATTGCCTTTAACGCTTTCTTGGTTTCGGTTTTAACCGCGCTGCGACGGGCGGTATTAACGGCGTTTTTCTTGGCTGTAACCAAAATTCTTTTTTCTGATGACTTGTGATTTGCCACTTTATTTTCCTTTTATTTAGTCATGTTTTTTGTTATTTTATAGAAAACAAACATAAAATCAAGGAAAAATAGACATGATTTACGCAATTGGAATTATTGTTTCATATTTATTGGGCAGCGTGCCGTTTGGCCTGGTTATTACGCGCGCGGCCGGCCGCGGCGATTTGCGCAAAGTCGGCAGTGGAAACATCGGCGCCACCAATGTGATGCGGGTCGGGGGACTACGCCTGGCGGGGCTGGTGTGGATTCTGGATATGGCCAAGGCCATTGCCGCCGTGTTTATTGGTAAATATTTAGGGGGCGACGTGTTCGCTGCATGGTGCGGTTTCGCTGCAATCGTCGGGCATTGTTATCCCGTGTGGCTGGGGTTCCATGGCGGCAAGGGGATTTCGTCTTTGTTCGGGGTGGTCCTTGCGCTTAGCCCGCTGGCATTTATTTTCTCGGGGCTGGAATGGTTGGTTATATCGCTAAGTACGGGGTATTCGTCATTGGGGGCGGTGATTGTGTTTACGATTTTGCCGGTTTACGGGTTTGCAATGGCGTCGGGTATTGGATGGGCGTTTGTCGCCATTTCGTTGCTGTGTCTGTGGCGGCATCGGGAAAATATTCGCCGATTGGTCACGGGAACAGAATCAAAAATCACGTGGAAGTGGAAAAAATAAATTGGCCGCGGGTATCCCGCGGCTTTTTTTATACTTTATTTTAAAGACGATTTGTGATATACTATACACAACTAAAATAATAGGACGGGGCGAATGAAAAAAATTGCAACCTGGGGTCTGATTGCTGTGATGACAATGCCGGCGTATGCGGCGACACCCGCGGAATCGGGGCGTCGCGCAATGGCAAACCAATGGGCGCCGGCCGCGCGCACCATGACCGCGTCCAAGAACCAATTAAATGGTTGGGCCAACGCCCCCAAACCGGTTCAGCCCGACACCAAACCCGAAGAAGTCGACAAGCGTGAAAAAGAACGTGCGGCCTGTTTGGGTAATAATATCGGTGCCGGTAATACGTTTGTCTGGGCGTCCCGATTCAGCAATACGGGAAATTATGCATCCATGGTCGAAGATGTTGAAAATCCCGAAAACAATGTATGCTTTGTTCGTGTGGAATTAAAATCGGATGATGCCAAAATTAATGTGGCGGATGTGCCGGCGGTCTATTATGAAATGGGGCGCACGATTACATGCGGCGAATGGGCGGACAGCGGTAAAATCAAAGACCGTATTTTGGCTGCGAAAAAATCTGGACGCACGTGGGGAACTGTCGCCGGGGCTGTGGGCGGCGCGGGATTGGGCGTCGGGCTGATGGAATTGGGCGGAAATCGTTTAATCGGGGGCAAGGTCGAAGGGCAGAAATATCTGGCGGATACAGACGAAGTTGCCCTGGTGCGGTCACAATTGGCGGTTGCAGGTAAATCCAGTCCGGAATACCAAGAATTTATGCAAAACCTGCGGACGTTGAAAACCGAATGCACGTCGACCGATTGGGTGGGCAACGAATCGCAAAAACCCGCGGTTTGCCAGACATGGGAAAAATACTTCATGTTGCTGGATTCCTGATGGAAATAAATCAAAAATGCCCCACGGGGCATTTTTTTGTAAATGTCTGTCCTTTAATTGTTGTGGGGGGACGGAATAATTTCGTATACTGGCGCCATGTCTGAGTTATTTAATAAATTATTGCTGATACGCACGCCGGGCATCGGGCCGGCCAAATATGCGGATTTAATTCGTCGATTCGGTGACGTGGCCTCTGCGTGCGCGGCCGTGACGGGTGCCAGTGTCGCCGATGCGGTCCAACGTGAAATGGCCCGCGCCGCGTCCATGGGAATTCATTATATATCAGATGATGATGATTTATATCCCGCCGCATTGCGTGCGGTCAAAAATCATCCGCCGGTTTTGACGGCGCGGGGAAATTTGGAAACACTGCGCCGGCCCATGGTGGGGATTGTGGGAACGCGGCACGCCACCGGATACGGCATGGCATTTTTGGCCGATATGGCCCGCGAATTTGCCGCCCATGGTGTGGCAGTGGCATCGGGTATGGCCATTGGTACCGATACCGCCGCACATCGCGGCGCGCTGCGCGCAGCGGGGGATGCGCAGACGGTTGCGGTTTTGGCGGGCGGGGTGGATTATATTTGGCCGTTGGAAAACGAATCGCTGTATTGGGATATTATTTCGCGCGGCGTTATCATCAGTGAAATGCCCGTGGGGTTCGCGCCCGTCGCCACAAATTTTGTTCAGCGTAACCGCTGGGTCGCAGGAATTTCAGATAAATTAATCCTGGGCGAGGCAGACGTGAAATCAGGCAGTATGACAACCGCCCGATTCGCTATTGATTACGGGCGGCCGATATATGCCGTACCGTCGCATCCGACCGACCCGCGTGCGGCGGGACCGAATCAGTTAATACGTGATGGTTTGGCAAAATTGTGTATGGGAATATCTGACTTTTATGGGGCGGATGTTCCCATATCAACGTCTGATGAAAAAAATTTGGGTGGGGAAAATATTCTCTTGGATAAACTAGGAATGGTTCCCTTGTCCGAATCTGTATTGGCAGATATTGTCAAAAAAAGTATTTCGGAAATTAAACGCGAACTAGTCGTGTTAGAATTGCAAGGTTTAGTGCGAAAAGTTGATGCCGGATATGTCCGCACATGAATCTTTTCATGTCTATACAGTGTATATACAAAGCCCGGAAAACCGGCGCAAATCCGAATCGGTGTCAAAAAATAAATGTTAAAAATTTGTTCAACATTCGGTTGCAAATAGAAATTAATCTTATACGTTTACCGACGTATCCAAAACGGTTGAGCAATCAATCAAACAGTCGCGAGAGGGAAGAAAAAGCAGTAGGGCGATAAACGATAAATTTTACGACGGCATCATCCGGAAATAGAATTTAGCGTTTATGTGCAGGTGGTTTTTACACTCTCTGTGCGGGCAGGAAACTCTTTTAGGGAAGGAAAGGAGAAACGGCATGCAGGCAACGGCAACAAAAAAACAAATCAACTTGGATTCCATCCGGTCGGCGATTGCGGCCAAAATGGATTCCGCCAGTTTTGAATCATGGATTGCGCCGTTAAACTTTGATGTTGTTTCCGATGAATTAATCCTGGGCGCGCACAACCAATTTGCCGCCGATTTTATCAACAGTGTTTATTCCAATGTTTTGACCGATGCCGCGGCGGCGTTCGGGATGGGGGTGCGCGTGGTTGTGCGCGGCGCGGCGGCGGCAACGGCGGCCCCGTCGAATGACAACCGTGCGGCGACGTTTGCGCCGGCCCCGGTTGTGGCGGCCCCGGCGGTTGAATTTGACGCGTTTGTTGCGTCGGATGAAAACGCGTTTGTGTTGTCGGCCTGTAAAAAGGTTGCGGCCGGTGCCGTCTCGTTTTCACCGTTATATATTTATGGACCGGCCGGATGCGGCAAAAGTCTGTTGGCGGGCTGCATCAATTCGGCATCGACCGCGCGTACGCTGATGATGACCGGTGGCCAGTTCGTTGCGGAATTTGCCCGCAGTCTGCGCGAACACAGCGTTTTTGCGTTCAAAGATTTCTGTCGCAAATGTGATACATTTATCCTGGACGATGTCCAGGCATTGGCTGGCAAGCGCGCCACCACCGAAGAATTTTTACAGTTGGTTTTGGATTTGCGTGCGGCGGGCAAAAACATTGTTTTGACAGCGAATGCGGCGCCTGCGAATTTGACCGGATTTGACCGTCGGATTCAATCGTTGTTGGCGTCGGGGTTAGTTGCGGATATTGCCGCCCCCAATGCCGGGGTGCGTCGTGTGATGCTGATGCGGGGCGGGGTTGACATGGATGTTGCGGCCCAATTGGCGGATCGCATTGCGGCCGACGGTCATTTGGTTTCGGGTGTCGTGATGAAGGTTAAAACATACGCCGAATTGATGGGAACGCGTGTGGATATGGAAACAGCGACGCGTTTATTGGCCGATACGTTGACCAAGGCCAAGACCCCGATGGCGATGGTCAAAACTATGTGTGAAAAATTGGGTGTGTCTTATGATGCGGTTTGCGGGTCGGGCCGGTCGCGTGCCTTGGTTCGTGCGCGCCAGGTGATGATGGCCGCGTTAAAGGCGGCGACAAAATTATCCTTGGCCGAAATTGGACGCTTGGTTGGGGACCGCGACCATGCCACAGTCTTGTACGCCATTGCACAGGTGGAAAAATTAAAAGCAACTGATTTGATTGTTGCCGCCGAAATCGAACAGATGATTGCCGTTTGCAGATAAGAAAAAAAGACCCCCGTTCAGGGGCGCTTTTTTTTATAAAATAATCATATTAAATTTCGGATAAATCGGTAACAACGCGCAGGCCATCCGCCGACCAATGGGCGATTTTGTCGTCGACATCCATAATGTTTTTAGACCCCAGATATAAAACCGGCGTTAAATTTTCGGCCGCGCCTGCGTCCAGGGCGGCGCGTGTCGGGGATTTTTTTTGTTTGCCCGTCGCAAACCATTCCGGGTCATCCGCAATCCAAAAATCGGTGTCGGTGTGGGCGGCAATGGCCATATCGTTGCAAATGATGACATCGTCGTGGATATCAAAGTTTCGGCCTGTGGATTCCAAATGTTGAATCAATGGGGGTAATTCCGTGGATTGGGCCGCGGTGACGGCGCCCGAATCCAAAGTCTTCTGGGTCGGTGCGCTGGGGTGGGGGGGGTCGAAATTAATATCGCTAAAGACCGGAGCGCTAAATTGTGGCGCCGTATTGGTGGTCATGTCGTCAAAGTTGAAATCGTCGGGCAACGGAAAATCCCCAAAGTCCGCGGCCGGTGTTGCGGGGGCCGTTGCGGGGACTGTCGCGGGCTGTGACGCGGTGGCCTGTGGTGCGGCGGGTGCGGGTGCCTGGGGGATGTTATCCACGGTCCCAGATGCGACCAGGGAACTGTCCGTGGCCGGCGCAGGACTTGATTCGGGTGCGCTGTCTTCGGCGGGCGCATCTGGGGTCTGGGGCGTCTGGGGGGCGGCGGCCAATAGACTACGCGCCCGGCGAAAGGCGGGACGCAATTCGCCCGGCAAATTGTCGGGCAGGGGGACATCATCCGGGGTTGCGGCCGCGGGTGTCGGGTCGGGGGCGGTGTCTGATTTCTTGGCCGGGGCGGCGGCCTTGGAAATTGTGGGCCATTTAATTGTAATCAGCGGTTTGCCCGTACGGACAATGATGGTGGTCGTGGCCGTATACAGCGGCACCGCCGCCAACAGCAATATGCCAAACACAAATCCGGGAAAGCCATGCAAATGCGCATTGGCCAAATGATGCCAATGATTGGCCGAAAACATGTTGAAATGAAACAAGAACAGCAAAACCGTCCACATCACGGCAACATAGCACCCGGTCCAAATGACGGCGTATTTATGTTTCTTGTAAAAATCAATCAGGATTTGAATCATTTATCATTAATATACACTAAAAAAATTAATTGTCAAGTTTTTGTCGATAACGAAATTCGTAAAAAGCGCTTTGTAGATGGGCGGATTAATGATATAATTCAAGGGATATTAAAGGGAGAAAACAAATGTACAAATTGCCAAGATTATTTGACCGGGCGATGGTCATTGCAATGGTGGCTGCAACGGTTGGGGCGGCCAATGCCGCCGATCCGGCACGCAATGCATCGGCAAATATGGGCCGCGGCCGCACCACGATGGCGACGGGTATGCGCATGCCAACAATGCCGACTCTGCCGGGCAGTTCGATTGGTAATTTATCCCCAACTTTGCCGGGACAGCCAACGCCGCCCAAGCCCCAGCCTTCGACCTGTCCGGATGGGGGTGTGGTCAATTCGGAATATACGGTTGAAAACTGTATGAACGATGTGTTGGCGTGCGTCAATAACGGGGCGTTGCCGGGCGGATTAAACGATTTGTTTAACGAAGATTTGCGTCACGCCATCATGAATGGCATGGGTCTGTGCGCCCCCCAGGTGGAACGGTGCGTGGCCGATGTTCGTAAAAACTGTGCATCGGTTTATAATTCATCATCTGATGTCTGGATTGACTTTAATTCCCGCAAGATTCAGCCCGAATATTATAACTTTGTCTTGCGCAAAACGGGTCTGACCCCGAACCAGGCGGAAAATACATGCCGCTTGTTGGACAAGAATATCTATGGCTCGTCCTTTGCGGCGGTCAGCAATTCGGGAACTGTCACGTCGGAATACAATAATCCGGTTGGGGCCTATAACGGGCAACAGGGCAATGTGTTAATTAAAAATAATCCCCAGGGGGTTGCGGTCAATAATGCCGATAATACGGTCGATGGCGCGCGCGGGCATTATGCGCGTTGGGATGCGGCGACGGCAACATGTTTGTTACGTGTCGCGGCCTATAACAAGGACAAGCATATTACCAATTCATGGTTGTTTGGGGCGCTGGGGGATGATGAACCGGCCGAAGTATGGCGCGCGGCGGGTGATTCGTTCAGTTGCAACAAGGATTTGTTTGGGTTCTCGCTGATGAATAAAACCAGCACCGCGGCCGTTGTTGGCGTGGGTGGCGGCGCCGTTGTCGGTGCCGGTGTTGGTGCCGCGGTCGGTGGCAAACATAAAATGGATTGCGGTGCGGCGTCCTGGCGCAAGGAATTAACTCAGGCCCTGCGGACGTCGAATAAAATCGGCACTTTGAACGAATATCTGAAATCGCCGATTTCTGTGACGGGTGATATCAATGAAAAGCAATGTTTGGAAATTGTCGAAGTCTATGATATGTACCAGACGTTGGAAACCGCGGTGTCAGAGTGCGAAGCGGCAAACAAAGCATTCCAAAGCGGTGAAGAGTACACGGAAGTCAAAGAAAGTTTCGGTGCAGACATTCAAACGCCTATTAAACAGGTTGGGAAATCAGATGAAGATTTTAACAAACGTTTAGCGGCCTTTACCGCGGCGGCCAAAGAAATATCGGGTTCACTGGAAAGATTGGCCACGACGGATTCCACGGATGCGTGTAGCCAGCGGTTCAAGACAATCAATCTGGCCATCAAAAATGGAACCGGGATTTATTGTGACGGGACCAAAGAAAACTGTGCGTCGGCAACGGATATCCGTTCGGAACTGGACCGCTTGGCCAGCGTTTGGAATAATATTGGAATTGCAGATTTGGAAACCGGTCGGTCACGTGGTGGGTCGGCGGCCATTGGGGCCGGAATTGGCGCCGGGGCGGGCGGTGTTGCAACGGCAATTACGGCCTTTATCGAACGCAACAACATCAGTTGTCATGTGGGCGACGGCCTGGCCCAGGTTGGATTTGGCAAATCGTATAATATCGGCACCTTGAAAGA
>CAXHMP010000036.1:0-8107 GCA_964017835.1 uncultured Alphaproteobacteria bacterium | reverse complement strand
TTAGGCATAAAAGCCGGAGGAAAAAGATGCAGAAATCTGGGATTTTTATTTTGGGATTATTGTCGTATGCAAACCTCCCTTTGGATTAGGCATAGTGTCATATCGCCCAACATCAGGAATTATACCGCATTGCAGGATTTTTTGCAAGGCTGATTTCTGAATTCTGATTGGCTTGGGACAGTTCTTAATCTTCTGGAATCCAAAGCACCACACAAACCATTCGTAAATCAAAAAAAAATCCCCCAACCGGGGGGGATTTTTACTTTAATTTGCCACAGCAATGCTTGAACTTTAATCCCGACCCGCACGGACAGGGCGCATTGCGACGGGCCTCGGCCGCGGCGGCGGGTGTCGTCTGGTTCAGGCTGGCGTCGTGGGCGGCGCGCTGTTGTTCGGTCGCGGCGACGTCTTCGCGCGTCAATTCCATCCGGCAGATATACGACACCGACATGATTTTAAAGTTGTTAATCGTATTGCGGAACAGGTCCAGTGCCTCGCGCTTGTATTCATACAGCGGGTTTTTCTGGGCATATCCGCGCAGACCGATGCCGGTTTGCAGGTAATCCATCTGTTGCAGGTGGCGTTTCCACACCGCGTCCAACGCCCCCAGCATCATTTGCCGCATCGCCATCTGCATCATTTCAGGACCGTATTTCGCCGCCTGGTGGTCTAAACGCCGATTGGCCAGGTTCAACAGCGTTTCATACGCCCCCCGTTCGGTCACGGTTTCGTCGGTTTTCCATTTTTCAATATCCGTGATATCCAATGCAAACGTGCGCAACATCGCATCGTGCAGGCCGGTGATGTTCCAATCCCCCGGATGGGATTTTTCCGGAATATTGTTTTCACAGATTAATTCAACCACGTCACCAATTAATTCCCGGGCCAACGGGGCCAAATCGTCAGACGTCATCAAATCATCACGCTGTTTATAGATAACGCCGCGTTGTTCGTTCATCACGTCGTCGTATTTCAGCAATTCCTTGCGCGATTCAAAGTAACGGGCTTCGACACGCTTTTGCGCCTTTTCCAGCGCCTTGGTAATCCACGGGTGGGTAATGGCTTCGCCGGTTTTCAACCCCAACGTCGTCAGCATTCCGTTCAAACGCGCGGCGCCAAAAATACGCATCAAATCATCGTCCAGCGCCAAAAAGAACTTGGAATCACCCGGGTCGCCTTGACGGCCGGAACGACCGCGCAACTGGTTGTCAATGCGGCGTGATTCATGACGTTCGGTCCCGATGACATACAGACCACCCGCATCCAGTACGGCGCGCTTGTTCTGTTCGATTTCGGCGTAAATGGCCTGCTTTTTATCGGCAAAATCAGGGGTGTCCGGGTCCAGTTCTGCAATCAGTGCCTCGGCATTACCGCCCAATTTAATATCGGTGCCGCGCCCCGCCATGTTGGTCGCGATGGTGACCGCGCCGGGCGCACCCGCCTGGGCGACGATGCGCGCTTCGGATTCATGATGCTTGGCATTCAAAACCGCCGGTTCAATATTTAACTTTTTACGGACGATGGCGGCCAGTTCTTCGGATTTTTCAATCGACACGGTGCCGACCAAGACAGGCTGGCGCCGGGCCAGGCATTCGCCGATTTGTTTGACGATGGCGTCGAACTTTTCGTCTTTGTTGCGATAAATTTCATCGTGATGGTCGATACGCGCCACGGGACGATTTGTCGGTACGGACACCACGCGCAGTTTGTAAATTTCTTCGAATTCGGCGGCTTCGGTCATGGCGGTTCCCGTCATCCCCGACAGTGTCGGATACAACCGGAACAGGTTCTGGTACGAAATGCTGGACACGGTTTGGTTTTCCGGCTGGACCGCGACATGTTCTTTGGCCTCGATTGCCTGGTGCAAGCCTTTACCGAAACGCCGGCCTGTCATCACGCGTCCGGTAAATTCGTCGACGATTAAAATTTCGCCCCCACGCACAACATAATTCACGTTTTTCTGGTACAAATGATGCGCCAGCAACGATTGCTGGATATGCATCACCAGGGCCGCATTTTCCGACGCGTACAGATTGTCGCCCGTCAACAGTCCCGCCTCACGCAGCAACCGCGTCGCCGTGTCAACCCCGGCATCAGTCAGGGTCACATGGCGGTCTTTTTCATCCTTTTTAAAATCGTCCGGGGATAATTGCGCGACGACGGCATCGACCCGGGCATAGAGTTCACTGGTATCTTCGGACGGTCCGGAAATAATTAACGGGGTGCGGGCTTCGTCGATTAAAATGCTGTCGACTTCGTCAACAATGGCAAAGAACAGCGGGCGCAGCACCTGTTGGTCTTTGGAAAATTTCATATTATCGCGCAGGTAATCAAACCCCAGTTCGGAATTGGTCACATACGTTATATCGCACGCGTATGCCGCGCGGCGGTCTTCGTCGGACATGTCGTGTTGAATCACGCCGATGGTCATCCCCAAGAATCGATAAACGCGCCCCATGTCGGCTGCGTCACGCGACGCCAGGTAATCGTTAACGGTAATCAAATGCGCCCCGCGTCCATGCAATGCCTTTAAGAACAAGGTCAGTGTCGCGACCAACGTTTTTCCTTCGCCGGTCTTCATTTCGGCGATTTGACCATCGTTTAACACCATGCCGCCGATTAATTGGACGTCAAAGTGCCGCATACCGGTGGCGCGGATGGATGCCTCGCGCACCAGGGCGAACGCATCGGCCAGAATATTTTTTTCTTTTTCCCCATTGGCCAGCCGGTCGCGCAGGGTGCCGGTCATCGCGCGCAGTTCATCGTCGGTCATCGCATGGTATTTCGGTTCCAGGTCATTAATCAACGACACGGTCTTGTCATACGATTTCACCAGCCTGTCGTTGGCAGAACCCATAATTTTTCCAATAACGTTTTTAAACATTTTTTTTCCTTGTCTTATCAGGACTTGTATAGCAATTTTGCATCTTGCGGTCAAGCCACTTTATGATATAATGCGCTTGTGGAAAGAAACAAGAGCAGGGGGAAATTATTATGAAGGAATCTATTCATCCATTGGACCCAAAACAAATTTGCAGTGATGTTTACGTCATCGCGCCGACCCAGATTGATTATATTGCCAAATTGTTCGCCGATAATGTGGCGGATGCCATGAATATGCGCACCTTTGCCCAGAAAATTCGTCAAATTGCGACCCAGTCTTTGCGCGGGGCATTGACGGCGGCGGGCAAGATGGGCGCTGAAAAATAAAAAAACTTGCGATTCCCGCATAATTAGATTATGATAATCGTGCATCGGGTGATACCCGATGTGGGGCTTAGAAACCTCTTAGACAAACTCTCCAACGATGGTTGGGGGGCTGTGATATACATAAATAAACAGCGCTATGTCTAATAGTTTCTAACCTCCAACCGCCCTTCATCACGGCGGATTTTTTAATTTTTGGGGGAAATGGAAATGCCAGTAATTTCGAATGAAACCAGATTAATCGGTGGCGCAATGCGCCATGGTCGCCGCCTGAACCGGATTAGTCGCATGGATGCCGCGCGGGCGCTGCGGCTTAGCCTAGAAGAACTGGGCCGTATCGAGGGCGGTCGGATGGTTATTCCGCGGCGCGTGCTGAACAGCCTGATTTGCCACGGCCTGCGTAATAAGTGCAAAAGGGATGACAACTGTTCTTAAGTTTCCCAAAAAAATCCCCCTTGCACAAAACGCCGGAATGCGGTATAATCTGTGCGTTTGGATAAGATATCACTATGCCTAATCCAAAGGAACGATTCCATACGACAATAATCCCACAATAAAAATCCCAGATTTCCGCATCGTTTTTCCTTTGTTTTTATGCCTAATCCAAACGTTGGGTTATTTCCAACAAAGGCGCTATCTGTATTATCGTCATGCATTGATTTGAACACATGCCTTGCATTGGCCACAGAAGCACTGCCGTGTTGCTGTGACAACGGGGAAACAGACACCAAATATACATGTCCGGATGGTTATACTTTTAATTTCTTAAATAAGACCTGTTCACGTAATTCCAGCACATCCAGAGATACTTCTGGCTCGTACGAGATTATATATGAAACGTGTGCCGCCAATGCGACAACAGTTAGGTGTTTCACAGCCAGTACCCAAACCAACAAATGTATTTGCAAGAATTCCCATATTTAAAAATCCCCGGATAACCGGGGATTTTTAATCAGATTATTTCTTTTCAGAAAAATCTGCGTCGCGGGTGCCATCGTCGGCCGGTTTGTCACCGCCGTCCGCGGCGCCATTGGCCGCCGCATCGGCCTGGGACGCTTTATAGACCGCTTCGCCCAGTTTCATGGCTTTTTCGGTCAGGGCGTCTGTTTTCGCCTTCAGGCTATCAGCCGTGGCGTCTGCCTTGGCAATTTCATCCGCCAGTTCTTTTTTCGCATCTTCGATGGCTTTCTTTTCATCTTCGCTGATTTTATCGCCGTGTTCTTTCAACGACTTTTCAATCGAAAAGACTGCGGCTTCGGCCGTGTTCTTGGCTTCGACCAATTCGCGTTTTTTCTTGTCCGCTTCGGCATTTGCGGCCGCTTCGTCAACCATCTTTTTAATATCTTCTTCGGACAGGCCCCCATCGGACTTAATCGAAATGGTCTGTTCTTTGCCGGTGCCTTTGTCCTTGGCCGACACGTGTACGATGCCGTTGGCGTCGATGTCAAACGACACTTCGATTTGCGGCATGCCGCGCGGGGCGGGGGCAATACCCTCCAGATTAAACTGGCCCAGCAATTTGTTGTCCGCCGCCATGTCGCGTTCACCCTGGAACACGCGAATGGTCACAGCCGACTGATTATCTTCGGCGGTGGAAAAGACCTGGGACTTTTTGGTCGGGATGGTCGTGTTGCGGTCAATCAGACGCGTAAACACCCCACCCAGCGTTTCAATCCCCAGCGATAATGGCGTCACGTCCAGCAACAGAACGTCTTTGACGTCGCCTTTTAAGACGCCGCCCTGAATCGCGGCACCGTCGGCCACCACTTCGTCGGGGTTCACGCCCTTGTGCGGGTCACGGCCAAAGAATTCTTTGACGGTGTCTTGGACTTTGGGCATGCGGGTCTGGCCGCCGACCAAGATAACTTCGTTAATCTGGGATTTATCAACGCCGGCGTCAGCCAAGGCTTTTTTGCACGGTTCAATGGTGCGTTTAATCAAATCGTCAACCAAATCTTCTAATTTCGCCCGCGTCAGTGTGGTGTTGAAATGTTTCGGGCCGGTTGCATCCGCCGTCAAAAATGGCAGGTTGATATCCGCCGTCGTTTTGGACGACAGTTCAATTTTGGCTTTTTCGGCGGCTTCCTTTAAACGCTGCAACGCCAATTTGTCGCCGGACAAATCAATGCCGGTCTGGGCCTTGAATTCATCAATCAAATATTTCAAGACGCGTGCGTCAAAGTCAGAGCCACCCAAGGCTGTGTCACCATTGGTCGATTTCACTTCAAACACACCGTCAACGATTTCCAAGATGGACACGTCGAATGTTCCGCCGCCCAAGTCGTAAACGGCAATCAAACCGTTTTTGCCTTTTTCCAAACCATAAGCCAACGCCGCGGCGGTCGGTTCATTGACGATACGCAACACGTTCAGACCCGCGATACGGCCGGCGTCCTTGGTCGCCTGGCGCTGGGAATCATTAAAGTACGCAGGCACCGTAATCACGGCGTCTGTCACCGGTTCCCCCAGGTAATTTTCGGCATCTTTTTTTAATTTTGCCAAAATCATCGCAGAAATCTGGGACGGGGCATATTTTTTGCCTTCGATTTCGACCCAGGCGTCGCCGTTGTCACCGGCCACAATTTTATACGGTACACGTGCCGCGATTTCACGCACCGCCGGGCTGTCAAAGCGCAGACCCATCAGACGCTTGATTTCATAAATTGTGTTTTCGGGGTTTGTGACGGCCTGGTTCTTGGCGGTAACGCCGACCAATTGTTCACCGTTCGGTGTGAATGCGACAACCGACGGGGTTGTGCGTTGCCCTTCGGCATTTTCGATAATTTTCGGGTCCGTTCCATCCATGAACGCCATGGCGGAATTGGTTGTTCCCAAATCTATGCCCAGTACTTTTCCCATATTTTGCTCCTTCAAATATTAAATGCTTAGCCATGATATAGTTACCCAAAAACGCGTTTCAAGGCCACAGGAAAAAAATAATACAAAAAAACCGCCCAACATGGGGCGGTTTAAAATTCGACCAATCGAATTATTTCTTGGCGGGTTCCGCCGTGGCAGCGGCCGCTGCAGCCGGTTTGGCACTGTCGGCTTCTTCGGGCATTTTCCCACCGATGGTGGCAAACGCCAATTCCGCCTGGTGCAGGCCCAATTCAACGCCCGCCGGCAAGACCAAGTCCGAACCATGCACGGAATCGCCAATGGTCAAATTGGTCAAATCAATCGTGATTTTTTCCGGAATCGCATCCACCAAACCATGCAACGCAACCTTGCGCACCGCAAAGTTCAACACGCCGCCCAGTTTCAGACCCTTGGACACTTCTGCATTGATAACTTCGACCGGAACGACGACGCTGACCGGCTTTTTCACATCGATACGTTTAAAGTCGACGTGAATCGGGGCGTCTGTCACCGGGTGATATTGAATATCCATCAACATGGCGTCTTCTTGGCCGTTGGATGTCTGGATTTCAAACAGTTTTGTCCGCAACGCCGGTGTCCGGATTAACATTTCAAATTCACGACCGTTCAGTTCGATTGCGACCGGGGCTTTCTTTTCGCCATAGATAACGGCGGGAATGTTTTTACCATTGCGGATGCTGCGTGCGGCCCCCTTGCCGGTACGCTGACGAATTTCTGCATTTACTTTAATTGCCATTTTTTTGTCCTTTTGTTTGTTTATGCGGGCCTCCAAGGGTGCCACGCGCGCCATATTATGAATTAAAACAATTGAAAATGCAAGATTTTATTGCGCCCGGCGCTGTAAAATCAAAAAACGCGCCCGGCCGTATGTTTTATCCCGCATGATTTCCCATGTCGCTTCATCGGGATTTGTGGCGTTGGATGCATCCTGTTCCCAGATTAATGTCGTCCCCGGCGCCGCATTGGCCCCAACACGCCGCACAAACGCCGCGCCGACATCTGCCATGGCATAGGGGGGGTCGACAAAAATCAAATTTGCATCCGGCGCAAAACGCCCAATCATGGCCATGGCGTCACCCGCCGCAACCGTTGCCCGATTATCCACACCAATGGCGCCCAGGTTTTTGCGCACTGTTTCCGGTGCCACATCGGAAAACACCACACGACATTCCGGCCACCGCGACAGGCATTCGATACCAAACGCCCCTGACCCGGCAAAGGCATCCCATACCACGTTCGGCGACGTTTCCAACACCGTCCCCAGCATGTTAAACAACGCAATTCGCGCCCGGTTCTGGGTGGGGCGCGCGTCCGGTGGCAAAGCCAGTTTGCGTCCGCGGTACATGCCCGAAATAATTTGCAATTTTGAATCCATGCCTTATACTTTATCGTATGGATTTTATGAAACAAGCATTAAATTTGGCCCGCGCGGCCGCCCGGCACGACGATGTCCCCATCGGCGCCGTGATTGTGCGTGACGGTCGCATCATCGCCCGCGGTGAAAATCTGGTCCAGAAAAAATTCAATCCAACATTGCATGCGGAAATTGTCGCCATCAACCGGGCATGCCGGAAATTGGGTGTCAAATTTTTGGATGATTGCGATATCTATGTAACCTTGGAACCGTGCGCGATGTGCGCCACGGCCATTTCATTGGCCCGGATGCGGACGGTTTATTTTGCCGCCCCAGACCCCAAGGGTGGCGGTATCCTGGGCAATGCCCGCGTCTATGACACCGATGCGCATTTGTGGAAGCCCGCTGTTGTCCAATTGCCTGCATATGCGGATGCGTCGGGGGACATGCTGCGCGAATTCTTTCGTGCGCGCCGCCGCCAGAATGGCTAGTTTTTCCAATAACAATTTCCGGTATAGGTATAGGCCCCGCTGGAATCAGTGCCTCTTTTGCCAGACGGGATATAGCATGATGTTTGACTGGTCGACCCGCCGGCGGATGTGCCGGGGTTGTCGCACGCATAGGGTGCATAAAAAGTTATTATACAATTGGTCAGTCCGATGACCG
>CAXHMP010000035.1:0-9346 GCA_964017835.1 uncultured Alphaproteobacteria bacterium | reverse complement strand
TGGTCGGACTCGAACCGACACTCCTTGCAGAACTTGATTTTGAGTCAAGCGCGTCTACCAATTCCGCCACGGGGCCAAAACCATGGACTTATTTCGCCGCAGCCTTTTTTGCTTCGACTTTTTTGACCAAACGAGCGCTGCGGGCCGGTTTGTGTACCGGTTTCTTTTCCGGCGCCGGGGCCTTGCCCTGTTTCTTTTCAATGGCGCGTTTAATCGCGGCCATTTCGTCGGTCAAACGTGATACCGGTTTTGCCATGACGTAACCGTCCAGGCCACCGTGTTTGGTCAACGTACGCAGACCCGCCGTCGAAATACGCAACGAGAAATCACGTCCCAAAATATCACTGTGAAATTTTAACTTTTGCAGGTTCGGCAAGAACGTCCGTTTTGTATGACGCATCGAGTGGGAAACATTCATCCCGACTTCTGTTTTCTTACCAGTAACTTTACATACACGTGGCATTTTTATAATTCCTTTGATAATCGCGGCATAATCTATAATAAAAAACATCAAAAGTCAAGGCCGATTTTCATATTTTTTCATTCTGTTTTTTTCATGGCTTTGATTCCTGTGTCTTGAATACCGGCAAAATGATACTATATAAAGGTCAAAAGAACCAAGGGTGATTTATCATGAATCCAGAAGAAATGCAAGAAACGCCGCAACAGGCCATCGAAAAATATACGACCGATTTTACCAAATTGGCCGCCGATGGCAAATTGGACCCGGTTATCGGCCGCGACGAAGAAATTCGCCGCACGATTCAGGTCTTGTCCCGGCGTACAAAAAACAATCCGGTTTTAATCGGAAATCCCGGTGTCGGTAAAACCGCCATTGTCGAAGGACTGGCCAACCGTATCATCGCGGGCGACGTGCCGGAAAATCTGTTGAATAAAAAATTATTGTCGTTGGACATGGGCGCGCTGATGGCGGGCGCAATGTTCCGTGGCCAATTCGAAGGACGGCTGAAAGCTATTCTAAAAGCGGTCAAGGAATCCGACGGCCAGATTATTTTGTTCATTGACGAATTGCACACCATGGTTGGCGCCGGCAAAGGCGAAGGATCCATGGACGCAGGCAATTTGTTAAAGCCCATGCTGGCGCGCGGGGAACTGCACTGTTTGGGGGCGACGACGCTGGATGAATACCGTCAATATATTGAAAAGGACCCTGCCCTGGCCCGCCGGTTTCAACCGGTCTATGTCGACGAACCGTCCGTTGACGACACGATTTCAATCATGCGCGGCCTAAAAGAAAAATACGAAGGTCACCATGGTGTCCGAATCGCCGACAGTGCATTGGTATCGGCCGTCAAATTATCCGACCGGTATATCACCGACCGATTCTTGCCGGACAAGGCGATTGACCTGATTGACGAAGCCGCCGCCCGTGTGCGTATCGAAGTATCGTCCAAACCCGACAAGTTGGATGAAATCGACCGGCACCTGATGCAATTGAAAATCGAGCAACAGGCGTTAAAAAAAGAAAAAGACGAAGAATCCAAAAAGCGCCTGAAAGATTTGGAACAAATTATCAAAGACACCCAGGCAGAGTCCGATAAACTGACGGCCCAGTGGCGCGCCGAACAGGAAAAGATGCGCGGCCTGTCCGATGCGATGGCGGCCCTGGATGCGACACGGGCCGAGGTTGCCACAGCCCTGCGCAATGGGGACTATGAAAAGGCGTCCGCCCTGCAGTACGGCAAGATTCCCGAATTAGAAGAAAACATTAAAAAGATGAACGCCGACGCACGCGAATATAAAACGGTTCTGCCCGAACATATCGCGGCCGTGGTCAGCAAATGGACCGGCGTGCCGGCCGATAAATTAACCGGCGAAGAACAAGCCAAACTGTTGAACATCGAAGACGAACTGCGTAACCGCGTCGTGGGCCAGGACCTGGCCCTGGGGGTGATTGCGCGCGCCATTCGTCGGTCGCGGGCGGGATTGTCCGACCCGCATCGGCCGGCGGGCAGTTTTATGTTCCTGGGGCCGACGGGTGTTGGAAAAACCGAAGTGGCCAAAGCACTGGCTGAATATTTGTTCAATGACGACACGGCCATGACCCGCATTGACATGAGTGAATATATGGAACCGCATTCCGTCGCGCGCCTGATTGGCAGTCCCCCGGGATATGTCGGCTATGAACAAGGTGGCGTCCTGACCGAAAGCGTGCGCCGCCGTCCGTACCAGGTTCTGTTGTTCGATGAAATTGAAAAGGCAAACCCGGATGTCTTTAACGTGTTCCTGCAAATCTTGGACGACGGCCGACTGACCGACGGCCAGGGTCATGTCGTGAACTTTGCCAACACCATTATCATCATGACCAGCAACCTGCCGGATATGGAGGCAGTGAAAAAACACTTTCGTCCCGAATTCATCAACCGGATTGACGACATTGTGTTCTTTAACCCCTTGGGCAAAGACGTGATGAGTGGAATTGTCAAAATCCAGTTGCGCAATCTGGAAAAACGCTTGGCGGAACGACACATGACCTTAAGCGTATCGGACAAAGCCATCAAATGGCTGGGTGACCACGGGTATGACCCGGTGTTTGGGGCGCGTCCGTTAAAGCGTCTGATTATGACCGCGGTCGAAGACAAAATCGCCGATTTGATTTTGTCGGGGCGCGTTGCGGATGGCGCCAGCATCCGTGTCGATGTCAAAGGCAAAGACCTGGTTGTGGAATAAACACCGGCGACAAAAAAAACGGGGCAAAAGCCCCGTTTTTTATTTTTCAGATTGCGATTGCTGCTTGGTCACAATCTGAAATCTGCGCTTTTTGGCGCGGGCATGCGCACTGACCGCATCAATAACAACAGATGAATTGTTGCTTAGCCCCAATCGCAATCCGTTGGGACTCTCGCTGACGTTGGCGATATAGACGCGCGTCTGGGAATACATATTCATTTGGGCAAATGTACGCGCCTGTAAATCAGGGTTGAACACCTGCCACACGGGACGCGACGGCATTTTTTGATCGTTGGTCACAATCCCGTGAACCCCCAATATGGTTCCATCCAAAAACGTTACGACCTCGGTATTAATATTGCCTTTTAAAATCAACTGCCCATTGACATAGACATTGTTATACGTGCCGTCCAGTGTTCTTTTGACCGGTTCAACTGTTACCGACAAAATATTTGTCGGGTCCGCCGGGTCCATCGGGGCCGGGGCCGCTTGTTCCACAGTTGCGCCATCCGTCGCCACCGTTGACACCACTGTATTTCTATCGCCCGCATCATCCCCATCCACGGACCGTGGCGCAATATCCGCGATGGCATAATTTGCATCGGGCAATTTAATCAAGGACTGGATGTTAACCGTCCCGTCGGTTTCAATGATTACCGTTTCATGGGGACGTTCAGCCGCCAATAATTTCTTTAACCCAACCGGCACATTCACCGTTTGAATTGGTATGTACCCAGGTGTCAAACGCCATGAATAATTCGCATTGTTTTGGGTGTCGCAAAACAATTCGTGCGTGTCGGGTTTACATTTAACCTCGAATACCCCGCTGGCCAGTTTGGCCACCACATTCCCGGTTTTACAGTTAACAACCAAAAAGCGCGACTTGAACCCTTCGGCTTCTTTGCGCACGACGGCCAGATTCGTTTTCATATCGACCAAGACCAATTCAAACGGAGTGCTGGCATTTCGGCTGATGGGGATATATTTGTTGCGACCATCTTTGAAAAATAACGAATACCGTCGAACGCCTGTGCTGTTCGAATACAGCGGCACGGGCGCCGGCTGTTGCGGGGCGCGTTGGGGGACCACAACCTGGTCATCAGCCACCTTTTCGACCGCCTTTTGTCTATTGCGCGTGGTGCCACAAAATATTTTCAACGTGCCATCATAACAATTGCGGAACGTCTGTTGTAACGCTGTGTTCAAATTATCCGGAATAAAACCATGTCTTTTTAACCAATAGGCATGCGCCGTGCGCAATGTCGCCTGGGTCATCGACATATATTCGTCCACCGTTTTTTGTTCGCCCCGTTTGCGCGGCGCGCGCACGGATTTTAATGGTGCCGCCGGCGAGTTTACAAAACGATGTTCGAGATGTTCGATATTTGTATCCGGTGTTACCTGACCCATTGTCGCCATACGACGCGCAACCGCATCCGCCAACACCGTGGCCAGTTGCGGGGCCATTTTGATAAATTCGGCCCAGACTGCGGGGTCTTGCAAGACATCGGTAAAAATCGTACGCAATTGTTCGGTCGATTGATTAAAATCTGAATTTTTATTGTCGGACATAGGGACATCCTTTGTTATTTTTAATTGTACTTAAAAATAATATTGTACAATTGATTATAAAAGCTGAATATCAAATGTCCAGAATAAAAATCCGTGGGACCCGGCGCCCATTTTTACGTTGACAAACGGTTATGGGATATATAAAATATGGGGGCTTTGGGGTCATAGCTCAGTTGGTAGAGCACCTGCTTTGCAAGCAGGGGGTCGTCAGTTCGAGTCTGATTGGCTCCACCAAGATTAAAAACCGGCAACATGCCGGTTTTTTGTTCTTTATTTTTGTTTTATTCGAGACAAACGGGCGTTTTTAATGCAGGTTTGCCATCTGTTTTGACGGATTTCTGCGATATTAAAATGTAATATTTCCCCAAATTTCGCCCCGCGCGCCCAACAAGACACCAGGATATTTTTGGCAAAACCGCATATTGCTTCGGTTGCTTCGACATCAGCATCACGACCGGTCCGATTAATCAATTTTTTGGTCAATCGTTTACCCGCCCTCATTTCCACTTGCATCAATTTTGCCCATTTTTCGGCATAGTCAAAGGCCGCCTTGAATTCAGAAGTATTATTTTTCCAGTCATTATAAACGAACGGATAACTGACCCGAAACTTTTCATTGGCAATCATGGCTGATACTTTGGCATCGATACGTTTTTTCTTCATGGCATTCAATTTAATCATTGTCTGCCCCTTCATCCCTTCGGCAGAATTCTGATATGCCACATACTCGTTTTTATATTTTCTATGATAATTGCTGACAATATCCGAAATCCGCATATCCGGCATTACATTCATTAAAATACCATTGAAATCAAATTGAACTCGACGTTCCTGTGAAATAGCCGTCGCCAGCGCAGACAAAGCCCAATCTGCGATACTATCCCCAGAAACATCCTGGGCCGTCATGGCAATCGGGGAATAATCAGAAATATGCATAAATTGTTTCACAACAAGCCCTTTTATTTATTTCCCTATTATTATAGTACATAAAACAAAAACGTCAACTTTATTTTTGATTTGCAATTTATGAGTTTGTAATATATACTGCACAGAAATCATGGACAAGGTTGTCCATTTGTTAAATTATTCTTAAACGCCGCAAAGGGGGTGAAGTACACATGGTCAAAGTTCTGGTTCGCGACAACAATGTCGAACAGGCACTGCGCGTTGCCAAACGCAAGTCGCAGAAAGAAGGTCTGTATCGCGAAATGAAAGAACGCCAGCGTTATGAAAAACCAACAACCAAGCGCAAGCGTTTGAAAGAAGAAGCCGTTCGCAATGAAAAGAAACGTCAATCAAAGCAAAGAATGGTTTTCGGATTCTAAGTCTCTCCCGCCGCATGGCGGGATTTTTTTTCGCTTTGTTCACACGAACGAATTGATTCATATCATTTATTTTGATACAATTGATAACATCTTGGCAATCAGACCCAAAGGGAAAATAAAATGAAAAAACAAAATAAAATGGTTTCTTTTTCAACTGCGGTTCAAAATTTTTGGACCAAATATGTCGATTTCCGCGGCACGTCGACGCGCGCTGAATATTGGTGGACGATATTGTTTCTGATTATGACGTCCATTATCTTGGCAATATTGACAGGGGGCAATTCGCTGTTTGGGATTGTTGCATGGCTGTTCGGATTGGCGGTGATTATTCCGGGATTGGCGCTGACATCGCGGCGCTTTCATGACGCAGGATGGTCCGCGCGGTGGTATTTTTACCCGCTGTTGACGGCAATTGCGTTGAAAATGATGGCCTTTGTGACCGTCGGTTGGCCCCAGTTGGCGTCATTCTTTTTAACATTGGAATTGATTGTTGAATTCGCCCTGGCGGGATTGGTGCTGTTTGTGGCGGTTCAACCGACACACCACGTTGCTGGCAAAGCCACCAAAAACAAAAAGTCCAAAAAATAACACAAATAAAAATCCGGCGATTGCCGGATTTTTTTACATATCACACAATGCGTTCGGGGCCGTTCGTATGGCGCATGCCGCCCCGCGGGCCAGTTCGTCGACACGTTCGTTTTCCGGCGTGCCGGCATGCCCCTTGACCCAGACCCAATGAATCTTAATCTGGGCCGCGGCGGTATCCAGGGCCATCCATAAATCCTGGTTCTTGACCGGTTTTTTATCGGCCGTGCGCCAATTGTTGCGCTTCCAATTTTTCACCCATGTCATCATGCCATTTTTTACATATTGGCTGTCGGTGTGAATTTCAACCTCAGGATGACGATGGGCGGCCGTCAACGCCCGCAGAACCGCCATCAATTCCATACGGTTGTTGGTGGTGTTCGCCTCGGCCCCAGAGCGTTCAGCCACGTTTTTTCCATCCGTCGCCAGGAATGCCCACCCACCGGGGCCGGGATTACCCAAACAACTGCCGTCTGTCCATATTTTTAGCATTTTCAAACCATCCGTTTTGTGGTATAATAACACAAAATGAAATTCGATTCCAAACAATTAAATGAAATGTCCAACGCCGTGCGGTCGCACGCGCTGGGGGCGTTGCGTGCGGCGGCATCGGGGCATGCGGGGATTGTGCTGGGGGCGGCCGATATTATCACAACGGTTTTTGCAAATTACATGCGGTTTAATACCGATAAATTCGTTCTGTCCGCCGGCCACGGCAGCGCCCTGCTCTATGCCACGCTGGGCCTGGCGGGATATGACATTGCCCCGCTGGAAACCTTTCGAAAATTTGGCGGGTTACCGGGTCATCCGGAATTTGGGATTGATGGCGTCGCCGCCACGACCGGCCCCCTGGGCCAGGGCGTCGGCAATGCCGTGGGCATTGCACTGGCCCAGAAAATCCGCGGCCGCGGCGGGCGCGTTTATTGCCTGTGTTCCGACGGCGATTTGATGGAGGGTGTCGCCCAGGAATCTATTCCCCTGGCGGGACGATACAAATTAAACAACTTGGTCCTGTTATGGGACGATAACGGCATCAGCATTGATGGCGTCGCCCAAACCGACATAAATATTCCGCGCCGCATGGCGGCGGCCGGATGGACGGTTATATCGGCCCATGGCAATCGGTTTAAATCATTGGAATCGGCATTATCGCGCGCGGCCCAGACAACGGGGCCGGTCTTGATTCAATGCAAGACAACCATTGGCCTGGCCTCGTCCCGCGCCGGGACACCCGCGGCACATGGATTGGCGCTGGGGGACAATGAACTGGGTGAATTGGTGGAAAAATTTTCATCGCGCGCCGGGGAAAAATTATGGGGCGATGTCCGTCGCCGGGCGCGCCGCCCCGACGAAGAAAAGCCCTGTATCGATGCCGGCGCCGTCCCAATGGTTGACATGCCAACGTTGGATACCGATACGATTTCCACGCGTGAACTGTCGGGATTATACCTGGAAAAATTGGCGGCGACGATTCCATGCCTGATTGGCGGCAGTGCCGATTTATCGTCCAGCACCAACGCCAAAACGAGCGCCCATCGCGATATTACCCCAACCGATTTCAACGGCAACTTTGTCAATTACGGGGTCCGCGAACATGCCATGGGCGCCATCATGAACGGCATGGCGACAATGGGCCTGCGCCCGTATGGGTCGACCTTCTTGGTTTTCAGCGATTATATGCGGCCGGCCATTCGCCTGGCGGCACTGTCGCGGTTACCGGTAATATATATCTTTACCCACGACAGCATTGCGGTTGGTCCCGACGGCCCCACGCATCAGCCGGTGGAACAATTGCCGTCGCTGCGATTAATACCGAATTTAAATGTCTTTCGTCCCTGTAACCTGGCCGAGGTTGTCTATGCCTGGCGCGCGGCGCTGGGGGATATCACGCACCCGTCGTGCATCATTTTATCGCGACAAAAAATAACCCAAATTGCCACACCCGCCAACGCCGACATCGACCGCGGGGGATATGTCATCTATGCCCCAAAATCCGGACGGACGCGCATTACGCTGATTGCAACCGGGGGCGAAGTCCCCCTGGCCGTCGCCGCGGCGACAAAAATGCGCGGCGTTGCCGTGGTCAGCATGCCGTCCGTTGGCACATTCCGCACCCAGGACACACAATACCGCCGAAAAATTTTACAGGGATACGTGATATCAATCGAAGCGGCATCCACCGCCCCGTGGCTGGAATTTGCCGACGCGGCCATCGGCATTGACACGTTTGGCGCATCGGGTCCGGGGGCGGACGTCTATCGCCATTTTGGTTTTGACGCTGATACGCTGGTTCGGGAAATTTCCCGTCGGATAAAGAAATAAAACCAATGTCGGACATCATCTTTGAAACATCATCAGGGGAACAAATCCCGGTCGTGGTGACGACCCGTCGCGGCATGCGCAACATTACCCTGCGGCCGCGTACGCTGCCCCGGCGTGAAATTCATATTTCCAAGCCATGGCTGACACCGACGGCGTCGGCCCTGCGTTTTTTGGAAAAAAAGCGTCTTTGGATTGAACGCATTTTTAATCGCGCACCGGCCAAAGCGGTATTGTGTGACGGCATGTCGATTGAATTTCTGGGACGAACAGTCACGCTGTGCCATACCCCCCAACGCCGCGGCAACGAATTCAGTGATGATGGACGCACCCTGTTTGTGGGCGGGGCCGCCGACATGTTCCAGCGGCGCGTTCGCGATATGATTTGCCGTGAATTTTTGGCCCAGACACGTGAAATTATACGAACCGCACCATGCGATTTGTGGCCCAAACGCATCACGCTGCGCGACACAACGTCCCGCTGGGGCAGTTGTTCGTCAACCGGCACCATATCATTTTCATGGCGACTGGCATTGGCGCCCCAGGAAATCATGCGCTATGTCATCATGCACGAATTGGCGCACCGGCGTCATATGGACCATTCGGCCCAGTTTTGGGAATTGGTACGCGACCTGTACGGCCCGGGTGTTGAACGGGCGAAACACTGGTTGGCCCAGAACGGGGCGCAATTGCATCGCTATTTTTAAATCCCGGATACGTTGTACGACTTTACCCCAAATACCCCGGAAAAAGCATGTCAAAACCTTCCTCAGGTATGGGACTTCTATATAATTCCTGATAAAACGCCTCGGCACATTGTTGCTTGCATGCATCATAGGATGAATATTCCGTAC
>CAXHMP010000034.1:0-9418 GCA_964017835.1 uncultured Alphaproteobacteria bacterium | reverse complement strand
ACCAATGAAATAGCGGGCTTATTTATATATATCACCCCCTCCAACCCTAAGGCGATTGGGGGCTAAGAACTATCGTTCGATGAACATAGCGCAACTTATTTGAACCAAGGTTCTTATTCGTCGCCCCCCAATCAAAACGGAGGCTGGAGATTACGAACTATCATAAAGAATAGTGGGCTTATTTTTATATATCACCCCCTCCAACCATGTACCTATTATTATATACGAAACGCGAATTAAATCCCAAGGAAAAATTACCGCCCCACCCCCGCAATAACATGAGTTTTTAAGTTCCCAGAATGCGTATGCGCAGGAACACAGTGGACCCCGGCCTCGAACCACCCACGCGAATGTAATTCGCGCGGGACCCGGACGCCGGGGTGACGAGGGAGTGCTTTCCCCCCCAACCCAATCAGAAATTAAAAAAATCCCGGCCATACGCCGGGAATTTTTCTTAGCCAACAATTTTTTCCCACAAAGTTTTCTTTTTCGGGGGTTCCGACCGCCGCCGGCGACGACGTGGGGCGTTCATTGTTGTTTTTTTGGCATCCATGTGGCTTTGGTTTTTCTTTTTCACATCCGTTGACGGCGCGTGCGCGGTCAGAATATCTTCGGTTTTATTCTGTTCCGGGGCCACACGCTGGATTGAATATTGGTCGATATTCAACAAACTGTCGTCACCAACAATCACAATTTCGGTGTCAAACTTTGCCTCCATTTCGGCCAATTCCGCCCGCTTGTGATTCAGCAGGTAAATCGCCACGTCGGTCGGTACCGTCATGATAATTTTCTGGGCCGATTTGGCCAACAACTTTTCCTGTAAATGACGGAACATAATAATGGCCGCCGTCTGGATGGATGGCACCACGCCCGCCCCCAAGCAATGCGGACACGCCACATAGGACGATTCCATAAAACTGCTGCGCAGGCGTTGACGCGACAACATCAACACGCCAAAGTTGTTGATTTTCGCCACCTGGGTGCGCGCACGGTCACGCTTCATAACCTCGCGCATTTTCATTTCCAGTTTGCGGTTGTTCTTTTCTTCTTCCATATCGATAAAGTCAATCGCCACAATCCCCGCCAGGTCACGCAGACGCAGTTGCAGGGCGATTTCTTCGGCCGCCTCGAGATTGGTGTTCAAGGCCGTTTGTTCGATATCTTTTTCCTTAATCGCGCGGGACGAATTGACGTCGATGGTAACCATTGCTTCGGTCTGATTAATAACCAACGACCCACCCGATGGCAATGTCACGTATGGACCATGCAGCCCTTCGAGTTGTTTTTCAACGCCGGCCTTGACCATCAACGGCACACCGGCATCTTTGTATTGCACCAATTGCTTGCGCGGGGCGCGCCCGTACATTTGCTGGAAATAACCGCGGGCTGCTTCGAATGCGTCATCGCCCTGGATAACCAAAACGTCATCCTTGTCCGACAGGAAATCACGCACCACGCGGCGCAACAGTGAATCTTCGGTGTGAATGGTGACCGGGGCAACGCTTTCCTGTTCCAGGGTTGTCTTGCGAATTTCGTTCCACAAATTGACCAGGTAATCGTAATCCTTGGCGATATCGTCCGCCGACGCGCCAAAGGCCGCCGTACGCAGCACAACCGTCATCCCCTTGGGTATCTTTAACCCGTGCAGGATATCACGCAGGCGGGCGCGTTCGGGTTTATCCGAAATCTTTTTGGAAATCCCGTAACTGTTGCGCTTGCGCGAATTGGGCATCAAGACCGCAAACCGTCCCGCCAGCGACAGGTACGTTGTCATCGACGCGCCCTTTTGGCCGCGTTCTTCCTTGACCCCTTGGACCAACAGGATTTGTTTGGGTTTAATCACGTCCTGGATTTTAAATTCACGGGCGCGTTTGACGAATTCTTTGTTATCTTCGCCGGCGCTGTGGTCGTCGTATTCGGCGACTTCGTCCCCTTCGTCATCCGGGTCGTCATCGTCGTCAACAATATTGGCGTGGGCCAATTCCAACAGTTTCTTTTTCTGTTCGGCGGTTACCTGATAATAATTGGGATGAATTTCCGAAAACGGCAAAAATCCATTTTTACCCGACCCGTAATCCACGAAAGCCGCCTGGAGCGACGGTTCAACGCGAATAACCTTGGCCAGATAAATGTTTCCCTTTATCTGGGGCTTTGTCGTTGTTTCAACGTCAAAATCCGAAACCCGGTTCGTGGCGGTATCCACCACCACCACCCGTGTTTCTTCCGGGTGGACTGCGTCCACATAAATTTTCTTTGACATCTAATAATCCTTTGGTTTTTGACGCGTACGCCATGAAAATAACCCGTTCCCGTGGGGCGTCCATGCCCATGCCAAGGAAAGGTGCCAAGATAACCAACAGCACCCTGCGAATTAAGAAAATCAGTTGTTGTATAAAAAACACCTGGATTTACCCCATAACATACGTCGTGATACAGCATAGCATGACCGCCGCGTGTGCGCAAGGCAATTTTATTTGAATTAGGATTTAAATCTACTTGCGGGAACGCCGAACGGGAAATTTTTGCTTGGCATCGTCAATTTTCTGTTTGGCGTCATCAATCCAATGCCGCATCCGCGCCCGCAGCCAGCGTTCATAGATAAAAAACAGCCCCCCCACCCCGATTAACGGCAAGACATAGTAAATAATCCGGTACGCCAGCAAGGCCCCGAACACATCCGCTTTGTTCACAGATTCCGGAAACGCCGCCAAAAACACGGTTTCAAAGACCCCCATGCCGCCGGGAACCTGGCTGAATACACCGGTGGTCTGGGCAATGACAAACAGGCCGATAAACGTTCCAAACGAAATATCGACAAACGGAATCAGGCAAAAATACAATACCAATCCGGCCAAAACACTGTCAGTTATCCCCAGCCCCGTCTGCATCAAAGCCATTCGGGGCGTCGGAATTTGAAATTTAATAGAACCAATTTTAATAATCCGCTTTTGAAAAAATATGGTCATAATAAAATAAGCCAACAATGCCGCCAGGCAGATGCTAAACAGCCAATGCAGCCCCATACTTATCCCGGATGATTTCTGGAAAATATCATGTGGCACCAGGAAATATCCAATCACCACAATCGCCGCCGCCCCCAGGAAATACGTAAATCCCGACAGCGTCAGCATCTTGACAATATCAGTTCCGCGAACGCGCCACCGCGTGTACAGCCGATAGCGTATGGCCCCACCGCTGATGGCGGCATGACCGGCGTTATTACTGATGGCGAACCCCAGCATCCCCGCCAGCATCCATTTCCACCATGTGACCCGTTCGCCCACATAATCCAAGGCCAACCGGTCATACAGTGCTAAGGCCAAATATCCCCCCAAACACGCCAGACACGCCGCCACCAAATTGGTTAACGGAATACTGGTAATCGCATGGGCAATGTCCGACAGACTTTTATCGCGCAACTGCCACCACAGCATTCCAGCCGCCAGAATAAAAAAGAAGACCCCGGAATAACTGATAAATTTCTTGAACAAGCGTTTTGTTTTCGCAGACATAAGGTTCCTTCACTCGTGCGGAATCCAGCATATCAATATGCAAAATAAAAAGCAACCCCCAAAAAAATCCGTCCAATTGGGGCGGATTTTGGGGGATAGGTTAATGTTGATGTTCCATACTGCCCATCATATGATTGTATGTCGCCATGCATTTGAACAATGGCATTGTTTCAGAGATATACTTTAATATATTGTTATATTCGGCCTTGCACACCATCAGTTCATCAATTCGTTTCCGAATTTGGCCTTTGTGCGCCATGGGCATCAGCAAAGAGATACACTGATGCAATGCCTGAACAATCCCGGGAATGCCTTTCTCTATCTGGGAACGCAATTCAATCATTTGGACCAGATTGGCATGAATTTCCACAGGATTTGTCATTTTGGACATGGCATTAACACCCTCTTTGTACTTCTTGACAAAGACAATCAAATCCTTGTGTTTTGTATAAAAATCTAAAAAGGATTGATTAATCGCACTTTTATTTATAGTTGTGGCCATGGTATCCCCCTTTTAGTTAATACACACGCATCCCGGACCGACAGCACATGGATGGCCCTTAGCGAACATTCGCCCCCATCCAACGCACGAACATTTCGGTATTGGAACGGAAATCCGGCAATTCACCATCTTCGTTCAAAAATTCAATACCGGTGTTATATCGTTTTTGTTCCGCCGTCAATTGAGCGCGTTCTTTACGAATATCTCTGGTTTGACGCTGGGCCATCAAAATTTTATCGCGCAGGCAAATTCCCTGGTACGCCAAAATCAGCGTATCATAAATATCACGTGTCACGCGGGAAATATCACTGTCCAGCAATTTTTTATCCCCCAAGGCACGCGACCGCTTGTCGGCCGTTTCCAATTGCATTTTATATTTAAACAAATTGACCAGACGCGCGCGCAGGATATCCAACGCCTCTTTATTCTGCTGTAATACGATGTTATCTATCACGTTTTTAGATTGCATTTATTGCCCCCTGATTTATAATGTCAATATTATATTAAAACAAAATTATTTTTTGTCAACTAAAAAGGATAAGAAAGAATGTTACGCCCTTCCCTGCGCGAAATGAATCAAATGCGGCCGGTTTCCATGGAAACGAACGTTAACAAATGGGCCGAAGGGTCATGTCTGATTAAAATGGGCGGCACGCATGTGTTATGTACGGCATCGGTTGATTTTAATCAGCCCGTCTGGAAACGCATCCAGAACAAGACAGGCGGATGGGTCACGGCGGAATATTCCATGTTGCCCCGCGCAGTCGGCACGCGCAAGGGTCGCGAAACATTGATGAAAGACCATCGCAGCGCGGAAATTTCGCGTCTGATTGGCCGCGCCTTTCGCAGTGTTATCGACATGGAAAAATTGGGCCGGCATACCATCACAATTGACTGTGACGTGATTCAGGCCGACGGCGGCACACGCTGCGCATCGGTCACAGGGGGCTTTGTGGCACTCAGCCTGGCGGTGCGGTGGCTGATGGCCCAGGGGCGCATTCGCGAAAACCCGATTTTGGATAATGTCGCCGCCATCAGTGCGGGCCTGTGGCACGGGGACTTGGTATTGGATTTGGATTTTGACGAAGACTGCGCGGCGGAAATGGATGCGAATTTCGTGGTATCGGGCGACGGCAAGTTTGTCGAGGTCCAGGCCACCGGCGAACAGCATCCCTTTGCCCCCGACCAAATCATGACATTAATGTCCATGGCGGCCCAGGGATGCAAAAAATTAATTGATTTACAAAACCAGGTCTTGGCATAACAATCCCCCCGTCACCCGGGGAATTTTTTCTGATTGCTGACTGCTGATTTCCAAGTTGGTTTAGAACACTTCTTAATATTCCCGGCTCTTAAAAACTGGTATCGCGGCCGCCGCCATCGTTTGCACGATGGACGACTTGGTGTGCGATGACAGTTTTTTTTAAGTTCCCAGAATGCGTATTCTCAGGAACTCAGTGGCCCCCGTCCTTCGACGAGGTGACGGTGCTTTAGGCTCTAGGACATTAAGACCACCAAAAAATAAACAATCAGAAATCAGCAGCCAGAATTTAAAACAATCCCCGACCAATTCCTGATAACTTATACCTTATAAAAAATCCCGCCATGCGGCGGGGATTTTTTTATTTGCCGGTGGCGCGACGTTTCACAGCCACTTCTTTCTTGGCACCGGTTGCCTTGACGGCTTTGGGCGCATCTTTGGTCGCTTTGGCGGTCGGCGCTTTGGCCGCCGGGGTCGCTTTTTCAGCAGACGCCGCCGGTTTTTCTTCGCCAGATTTTTCCGCCGTCACGCTCGGTTTGGCCGCTTTTTTCGCGTTTTCGTCGCGGTCAACCAATTCAATAATCGCCATCGGCGCCGCGTCACCATAACGGAAACCGGCCTTTAACACGCGGGTATAACCGCCCGGACGTTTGGCATAACGGGGACCCAAAACTGCGAACAATTTTTTCACGGTTGCATCCGAATTGTTGCCCAATTCAGCAGCCGTCAAACGACGATTGGCAACGGTGTCCACCTTGGCACGGGTAATCAATTTTTCAACAACACTGCGCAAATCTTTGGCCTTGGGCAGCGTGGTTTTAATCTGTTCTTTTTCAATCAAATTTTTCGCCAGACCAATAAACAGGGCCTTGCGGGCGTTTGTGTCGCGGTTGAATGTGCGACCGGCTTTTGCATGTCTCATTGACTACTCCTTTTTATATTTCCGCCCCACTTTCCGGGGATTGGTTTAAGACACCGTAACCTGGACCAAATTCCAGAATCACGGGATTTTTCGTTAGTATATCTTATTTTCTGCGCTTGGCAAGAAAATTATTAGAGTGCGACGAATGGCGTCCACAGAATTTAATTAAAATTGTCAGAATGTGCCGAATGGTGGTTTTAACGGCGGCGTAGTGTATTTAACATACATGAGCCGACGTCAAAACCGCCAGACGGTGCATTATCACAATTTTATTTGTAGGGGTCTTCGTACTTCTTGGCCAATTCCGCAATATTTTCCGGCGGCCAACCCGGGACTTCCATCCCCAGGCCCAGACCCATGGCTTCCAATTGAACTTTGATTTCGTTCAAAGACTTGCGACCAAAGTTCGGCGTTTTTAACATATCGGCTTCGGTCTTTTGGACCAGTTCGCCCAACCAGTTGATTTTGTCGTTTTTCAGACAGTTGTTGGCACGGACCGACAATTCCAGTTCGTCGACATGCTTTAACAATTTCGGGTCAAACGGCAACGCGTCTTTGGCTTTTTCTTCTTCGGCCGGGGCGTTGATTTGCGCCGGGTCTTCAAAGTTGATAAAGACGACCAATTGATCCGTCAGAATACGCGCCGCGTACGCAATGGCATCTTCGGGCGAAACAGAACCGTTTGTTTTTACCGTCAGTTCCAATTTGTCGTAATCGGTCGACTGGCCCACGCGGGTGGCGGTGACATCGCTGGCCACATTCAAAATGGGCGAGAAAATCGAATCCACCGGAATCACCCCCAGCGGCAATCCATCGGCATGCGCAGACGCCGGAACATAACCGCGGCCGGTATCCAATGTGATTTCCATATCCAAATTGGCGCCTTTGTCCAGGTTGCAAATTTCCGCATCTTTGTTCATGACTTCGACGCCGCTGCCGGCTTCAATCATGCCCGCGGTAACAACGGCCGGCCCTTTGACGCGCAAATAGGCCTTGTGCTGACCTTCGGTCAGGGCCTTGAAATACACGCCTTTTAAATTCAGAATGATATCGGTGACATCTTCGCGGACACCCGAAATGCTGGAAAATTCGTGTTGAACACCATCAATTTTAATATAAATCGGCGCACATCCCTGCAACGACGACAGCAACACGCGACGCAACGCGGTCCCCAGCGTCAAACCAAAACCCTTTTCCAACGGGTCTGCAATCAATGTGGCAATATTGGGATTATGTTCATCGGTCTTGATGGTCAGCTTTTTCGGCTTAATCAAGGTCATCCAATTCTTTTCAATCATAAAAGTTTCCTTTTTTGGCTTAGTTTATTATTTTCACCATTTAGGCGTGGGAATTTTATATCAGAAATCCCCCAAAGTCAATTGTTTTATCGCATCCCGGGGATTTGCAAAGACAATGCCCCGTCCCCCCGCCGCGCACCAGTCGGCGATGTTGCCCGCCCGGTCGTCAATTAACAAATCGTTTGACGTGGGGTGAATCAATTCCTCCTTGGCCCCACGGGCGACAATGACATGCGCATCATCAAAATATTGGGCCATGTGGCGCGCAATCCAGGCGCGCTTTTCCCGGTCGATAAAGTCAACATAGGCGTCGCCCCCCACAAAATTTTTGGCACCCGGCACCTTGGTCAAGACAAACAGTTCCCCGCGCGACGCCGCAGCGCGCAGCAATTCATCAATCCCCGCAACAACCGGCAAATCACGCCAGAAATTTGACATCTGTTCGATACAGCGCCAACGTTCGCGTTTGGCCGCGCGGGCCGCATCATCCATTTGTTTGGTTTGAACATTTAAATCAATCGACACCGGTGGCAAATCAATTGTCCCCCCATCAAAATCCGCCAAAACCCCATCCATATCAAAAAATATTTTCATTGACATACCCTGCCCTTATCTTGCATTAAATAAACATTGGGAATGTAGTACAAAGGAAAGGAAAAAGCAAAATGAATATTATAGATTATGACGTCTATTCTTCCCAAGATTTATTTGATGTTATATCGCGTACGAATTTGTTGGGTAACCCGGATATTTATCCTTTTGCCGGGGCGAACACCCGGATTGAAAACGTTTCATATCACGATTTAATTCCGACCCAGAATTTCGTCCTAAAAGAACAAATTAGAAAAATACATGCATTAGACCGCTTCTTTTCCGTCCAGGGTATTGATATCGCCAAAAACAAGGGCTTTATAACGTTTAATACGACCGAGGGAGGAAAAACACCTTATGTACTTACCCCCCCATTGGTCGAAGTTATCGACGACCAGCCGTTAATTATAGACGGCATGCACCGTGTCAAATATTGGGCCGACCGGGGCCAGTCCTTTAACGCCGTCGTCATTCGAAACATCGACCAATCCGTTTGGCCGTACCAGTTGCCGACACGCGGCGGTTGGGCCGGCGTCCAGATTTTTGATAACGTTCTGCCCGATGGATTTGTACGCAAACAAAAACGTTACCCCACACCCGAACAAAACAAATACTTTTTCCGCGAATATCCTTTCCCGGGATTGATTAAGTTAATGCGCGAACATACGGGGCGTTAATAAAATTCCCGGCATTGCGCCGGGGATTTTTTTATTTCCCCCTTGCGATTCCCGCGCAATTAGAATATAATGACCATGCATCGGCCGATTACCGATGTGGGGTCTAGAAAACCTCTTGAAACAATTATCTCCAACTATGGTTGGAGGGTCGTGAATATTTTAGAATAAACGACACTACCGTTTCAGTAGTTTTCTAGCCTCCAACCGCCCTTCATCACGGCGGATTTTTTTTTAATTTTTGGGGGGGGAATGGAAATGCCAGTGATATCGAATGAAACGCGGCTTATTGGCGGCGCCATGCGCCATGGGCGGCGCATGAACCGCATCAGCCGCACGGATGCGGCCCGGGCGCTGCGACTTAGCCTAGAAGAACTGGGCCGTATCGAGGGCGGTCGCATGGTTATCCCGCGGCGTGTGCTAAACAGCCTGATTTGCCGCGGTATTCGGAATAAGTGTAAAAAGGATGGCGACTGTTCTTAATCTCCTGGGAACTTAAAAACTCCTGTCATCGCACACAAGGACGTCCATCGTGCGAACGATGGTGACCGGACGTCACAATCCAGTATAAATATGCATTCATCCTTATTATTAACTGGATTGCCACGGGTGCCGGCCCCGCGTTGCTCTGCCGGCACCCTCGCAATGACAATGAAGA
>CAXHMP010000033.1:7729-9483 GCA_964017835.1 uncultured Alphaproteobacteria bacterium | reverse complement strand
GGGACCACATCGCGCGCGGTAACGGCGCGCACGGCGGTTTCAACACCCACCCGGGTGGCCGCGTCCAGCGGTACGGTTGCATCACGCGCCGGGGCATCACGCGCCAGCGCCAGTCGTAATACCGCCACATCGGCAACAAAAAATACCGCCAACGTGTCCAGTCGCCGCAACACACCGACTGGGACCACCACGGCGCGCGCGGCGTCCACCATGGGATTAATCCAAACGGATACGGTTTCAACACCGCTGTACACCGGCCGGGTCAGTGTCCGCGGCAACACCACCGCCGCGACCCAGGGGACCCGCATGTCAACCGGCGTGCGCAGTTCAACCACCACCGCGGTGTCGGCAACATCGCCCAGCGATATGGACCAATTGACGGAACTGACCGAATATTGCAAGGCGCAATATACATCCTGTATGGATAATTACTGTAATGTTCTGGACGAAAACCAGGGCCGCTGTTCGTGCAGTGCAAATTTGAAAAACTACGAACAGAACGAGGCCGCCCTGCGCCAGGTCAGCGAAGATTTGCAGGATGTCGCGCAACAGATTCAATATATCGGGCTAAGCAAGGACGAGGTGGATACCCTGTTCACCCAGACCGAGGCCGAATTGAAAATGCAGACCACGACCGACAGTTCGAAATTGAAAAACGATTTGGACCGGATTAAAAAAATGATTGTTGATGTCAGTGGCGGCACCACCACATCCAACAGTTCCAGTAATGGCGTCGGATTGGATTTGTCCGGATTGCTGGACTTTAATTTTGACAGCATGGGCTTTGACCTGGGCTCGTTCTTGGGTACGAACAACAGCACGACCATCACCAATCAACGCGGGACCGAATTGTTTAAAACCGCTGCCGCCCGGTGCAAGGCGTCTGTCCTGAATAACTGCAGTGCCCAGGGTGTTGATATTAATATTGTCACGAATGCCTATGACCTGGAAATTGACAAGGCGTGTATGGCATACGAATTCAAACTGTCCGAAAGTAACGCCCAAATGAGCCAAACCGTGCGCAATGCCAAAAACGTGTTGTTGCGGGCGCGTCTGTTGGTGGGCCAGCAAAAGAACGCCTATGACCTGCGCGGGTGCGTCAATGAATTGGACAAATGTATGCAGGACGAATTTGTCTGTGGAACCAATTATGAAAACTGTTTGGATTCAACCGGGAAATTCATTGTCAAAGGCAATGTCGTTGTCGGCAGTGAACCGGGCGAGGCCGGTAATGAACGCAACGCGTTTTATACCGCTGTGTGGGGGAACAACGGCGCATCCATCTGGGCCAGCAATGATGGCTTGGCCGAATATATCGAAGACACGGTCCAGGAAAATCCCACACGTTCCGGCGCGGAAATGTCCAAATTTTTACAGTACAAAATTGGTTACTATGACGACACCAATGATAAAAATTATGGGATGTGCATCTCGGTTTTGAACAAGTGCCAGGATTACACCTATAACGTCAACGGGACAAAAAAGGAATATAATCCCAAGAATAATGTGGTCAAAGAATACCTGCAACGCACGATGGTTCAAATCAAGGCCGCCCAGGATGCCGTCTTGTCCGAATATGCCCAGGAATGTATTACGGACGTTGCCACCTGTTTGGCCCAGAACAATTACGGGTCCAGTGCATCGTCGCAAAATGTTGCCAAAAAGGCCTGTGGCGCGGTTATCAAAACATGCAAAAGCATAACCGGCAGTTTGTCTGACGATGCCTTTTTTGAAACGGTGACAAACCAGTCCAC
>CAXHMP010000033.1:6494-7719 GCA_964017835.1 uncultured Alphaproteobacteria bacterium | reverse complement strand
GTTATCAAAACATGCAAAAGCATAACCGGCAGTTTGTCTGACGATGCCTTTTTTGAAACGGTGACAAACCAGTCCACCGCATCCGAAGACGGGGCCATGCAGGCATGTATCCGTGACCTGGGGTCATGTTTGAACACCCAAAGATATGGCGATGATTACGCCAGCCAATCGACCGCCATGAATACCTGTTTGAACAAGTCCTATGCGGTCAGTTGTAAAAAGATAGATGGTAAGGTGTCATACTGGTACAAAGTGTTAACCGGCAAAGATATGGCCGCGGCGCCCACCCCATAAGGAAAACATCCCTTTGGTGTAATTAAATCCCCCTCCCGCCGCATAGCCCCCCGCAAACCCTGTTTGCGCGGGACCCGGACGACGGGGATTTTTTTTATTTATGATTTCTGAGTGCTGATTTCTGATTGGTTTGGGGTGATGCTTAATCTCCTGGAATCTAAAGCACTTTTGTCATTGCGAGCAGCGCCTGTCCATCGTGAAACGATGGCAGGTGATGCGCGGCAATCCAGTTTATAATAAGGATATATGCATATTTACCTAGATTCCGCGGTCAAGCCGCGGAATGACAAAGGTGCTTAAGAGCCTGGAAAATAAAGCGCTCCCTCTGTCATCCCGGGGGCGGTTTTTTAAAATCCCTTGCCAATCCCCCAGCATTAGAATATAATGACCCTGCACCGGGCGATTCCCGATGTGAGGCTTAGTACCCTCTTATGTTCGTCTCCAACTGTGGTTGGAGGGCTGTGATATATTAAAATAAACAGCGCTATTGCATAATAGGTACTAACCTCCAACCGCCCTTCATCACGGCGGATTTTTTAATTTTTTTGGGGGAAATGGAAATGCCAGTGATATCGAATGAAACGCGGCTTATCGGTGGCGCAATGCGGCACGGCCGCCGGTTAAACCGCATCAGTCGCATGGACGCCGCCCGGGCGCTGAATATAACGATAGAGGAACTGGGCCGTATCGAGGGCGGTCGGATGGTTATTCCGCGGCGCGTGTTGAACAGCCTGATGTACCACGGCCTGCGTAATAAGTGCAGTAAGGATTTAAGAGCCTGGGGGGATAAAGAACAGAATCAAACCAAATCAGAAGTCAGCAGTTAGAAATCATAAATAAAAACGCCCCGTTTGGGGCGTTTGCTTCAGACCATAAAGGGCAGGTTTTCCAATGTCCCTTCGGCCACGCGGACATTAACGTCAATCATCAT
>CAXHMP010000033.1:0-6484 GCA_964017835.1 uncultured Alphaproteobacteria bacterium | reverse complement strand
GGGCGTTTGCTTCAGACCATAAAGGGCAGGTTTTCCAATGTCCCTTCGGCCACGCGGACATTAACGTCAATCATCATAAACACGGTGTCGGGACTGCGCAGTAATTCCGGATTAAACATATGGGGCGAGAGCAGGTGGCTGGTATTAATCGACAATTTCGTCACCAAATGGTCATCGTCCAACAGCGTATAAATCGGCCCGATATTGCGGGGCATTTGTTCGCTGATTTCATGTTCGTTTTGCGGACAACGCAATCCATCCAACAACGTTTTTACCCGATTGTCGATGTCTGAATGCGGCACGCCCACAATTTCCGGGTGCAGCATTTGTATGTCCAATTCCGCAATCAGCTTTAGGTTCGGGGTGATAATCGGGTTCCAATCAATACCGCCCATGTGGCGTGTGACAACGGGGCTTTTTGTGGCGTTTGGCAACATATATTTTGTCAGGTTGGTCCACGGGCTGTGTTCCACCAGTTTTTTTAGCTGCGGATGAAACTGCATCCGGATGTCGCAGATATGCTGCGCCCGCTTTTTAGGATTAATCAAAATGTCCCCGAAATAGAGTAATTTAAACTTCATTTTTCATTTCCTTGGGCTAATTTTTCAATTTTGGCTTTTTTCTGTTCCAATAATTCTTTGAATACATCCTGGCCCATGGGGTGCAGACGTAATTCGTTCTTGTTATGTGAATATTTGGCGTCTATCACCAACAGGCGTTTGAAAATTCCCATTTGAAATATTTTCTTTTTGATACATAAATCCTTCATCAGTTTTTCGACCAATTGTTGTGATTCTTTGAATTTGGTCGCAACCTGGATTGGGGATAAATAATCGTCTTTTGTAAAAAATTTCGTCTCGGGTCCTGACATGTTTTTGCTCCATTTTCTCTTGATAATTATAGCATAAATTGCTATGGTTCGCATGTGAAAAAGAAAGGAATTTTATATGGCAGTGAACAACGAATATACCGGTGATTCGATTAAGGTTTTAAAAGGGCTGGAGGCGGTTAAAAAACGCCCCGGTATGTACATCGGCGACGTCGGCGAAGGGGGGTCGGGTCTGCACCACATGATTTACGAAGTGGTCAATAATTCCATCGACGAAGCCATGGCGGGTTACGCGGACACGGTGTATGTTTCGCTGAACGCAGATGGCAGTGCCACCATCCGCGACAACGGCCGTGGGATGCCGTTTGACGTCAATCATGAAACAGGTCGGTCGGCATTGGAACTGATTATGTGCGAACTGCACGCCGGGGGGAAATTCGATAACGAAGGCAGCGGTGCGTACAAGGTGTCCGGCGGGCTGCACGGGGTGGGGGTGTCGGTGGTTAACGCATTGTCCACCTGGCTGGAAGTCCGGGTCTGGCGCGGCGACAAGGCGGCGACCATGTCCTTTGCCGATGGGGTGCCGACATCTGATTTGAAAATCACCGAAAACAAATCGGGCATTGACCACGGAACCGAGGTGACATTCCTGCCGTCGCCGGAAACGTTCACCGGCACCGAATTTAGTTTTGACACCATGGAAACGTGGCTGCGCGAACAATCATACCTGAACGCCAATGTGAAAATTATTCTGGAAGATTTGCGCGGCCCCGAAAAAAAGGAACGTGAATTTCATTCCGTTGACGGGTTAAAGGGATTTGCCACCTATTTGGACCGGTCCAAGGAATTGTTGAACCGCGACCCCATCCAGATGATCAAGCAAACCGGCGACACGTATATCGAGGTGGTTCTGCAATGGACAACGGCGTACACGGAAACGTCGCTGTGCTTTACCAACAATATTCCCAACCGCGACGGGGGAACGCACCTGGCCGGGTTCCGGGCGGGGCTGACGCGTGCGATTAACAAATACATTGCCGAAAAGGTGACGAAAAAAGACGTGGCCCTGTCGGGTGAAGATTTCCGCGAAGGCCTGACCAGCATCGTCAGCGTCAAAATCCCCGACCCCAAGTTCGGGTCCCAAACCAAGGATAAATTGGTATCATCCGAAGTGCGCCCCATCGTTGAATCGACGGTGTCGGAAATGCTGTACGAATACCTGGATGAAAACCCGGCGATTGCCAAGTCCATCGTTGACAAGATTATCGAGGCCGCGACCGCCCGCGAAGCGGCGCGCAAGGCCCGTGAATTGTCCCGTAAAAAGACTGGACCCGAACTGGGCGGATTACCGGGGAAACTGTCGGGCTGCAGTGAAAAGGACCCGGCCAAATGCGAACTGTTCATCGTCGAAGGGGACAGTGCGGGCGGTACTGCCAAGCAGGGCCGCGACCGCAAGACCCAGGCGATTTTGCCGCTGCGCGGGAAAATTTTGAACGTTGAACGTGTGCGCTTTGACAAAATGTTGGGGTCAGATACGATTGGCGCGCTGATTACCACCATGGGGGCGGGCATCGGCAAAGACGATTTCGATATTGAAAAAATGCGCTATCACAAGGTTATCATCATGACCGATGCCGACGTCGACGGCCAGCATATTCAGACGTTGTTGATGACGTTCTTTTACCGGCACATGCCCCAGGCGATTGAACGCGGATACATCTATGTGGCCAAACCCCCGCTATACGGCGTGACGCGCGGCAAGCAGCAGATTTATCTGCAGAACCAGCGCCAGATGGACGATTACCTGATGGATCAATTGGCGTCCGACGGCATGATTGAAACCGCCGACGGTACCCAAATTTCCGGCGCCGATTTAAAACGCCTGTTGACGATGGTGCTGACCATGAAAAACGCGTTCCAGCCGCTGTCGCACGTGATGCCGCTGCGCTTTATCGAAGCGTTGGCCCTGCATCGCGTGTTCGAAGATGAATCGCAAGGCAACCTGGATGCGGCGGCCGCGATGCTGGACGCCCAAGAATTGGAATTTGAACGCGGATGGCGCATTACGGCCGAAAGCGGCGGTATCACCATCACGCGCACCCTGCGCAGCGTGACCGAAAGTCATTTCATGCCCCGAGAAAAATTGGCCGGTGCGGAAATTCGCGCCTGGCACCGGATGGATGGCCGCGATGAATTGATTGCAACGTTTGCGGCGCCGACCACCCTGCGCGTCAAGGCCAAGTCCCAGAAAATCTGGGGCGCGCTGAATCTGTTGGATACGGCGTTTGACTATGCCAAGACGGGGTTGAAAATCCAACGATACAAAGGGTTGGGGGAAATGAACGCCGAACAGTTGTGGGAAACCACCATGGACCCGAACCAGCGGTCGCTGTTCCAGGTTAAAATCGATGACGCGGCCAAGGCGGACGAAGTGGTGTCCATGCTGATGGGTGACGTTGTCGAACCGCGTCGCGACTTTATCGTGGAAAATGCGCTGGATGCGAATCTGGACGTGTAAAAAAACGGGGGCGCGATGTTTGACGCGGCGTGGTTTTGGCAATTGGATGGGCGGCTGCGCGACATGGGATTAGATGCAGACGCCCAGACATTTGACGAAATCCGCGCCAATTTGATGCATCGGCACGTATGCACCCCGGATGAATTTGCCATGCATGCGGCCTATGTCATCTTGGCAGGCGGCTTTTCACAAAAAACGGCCAAGCGGATGCATGCGCTGATTTGCGCCGCATTGGCCCGCGGGGCGGATGCAGCCGGGTTGTTTGATATCTTTCACAACAAAAACAAAACATCGGCGATTTATAAAATTTGGACCGACCGCGTGCGGTTGTGCGGGGACTATTACGCGTGTGGGACGACGGACGCACGTGTCGCGTATTTGGAAAAATTGCCGCATATCGGGCGCATTACGGCACACCACTTGGCGCGCAACCTGGGCGAAGATGTCGTCAAATACGATATTTGGATTCAACGGCTGGGGGCGCTGTATGCCAGAAATCCGGCGCTTTATCAAAAAATCAGTAATACGAAATTGGATGCGGATGTGCGCCGGGCGTGCGACGACATGTTCGATGCCATGTGCCGTGCGACGGGATTGCCGCGCGGGTATATCGATGTCGTTCTGTGGAAAGCGGCGCAACAAAAATTGATTTCAATGGACGTCTGATTGTATTCGTCGCCCATAAAACAATTTTAACAAAGGATTGTATGATGAACGTTAAAATCGAAGAATCGTGGAAGGTAGCGTTGGCCCCAGAATTTGAAAAAGATTATTTTGTAAAACTGACCGACTTTGTTCGCGCGGAATATATGTCCGGGCGCGCGGTGTATCCCGCGCCAAAAAATATTTTCAACGCGTTTGATCTGTGTCCAATCGATGACGTCAAGGTGGTGATTATCGGCCAGGACCCCTATCACGAACCGGGCCAGGCCCACGGGCTGTGTTTTTCCGTGTTGCCGCCGACGCCCGTACCCCCGTCATTGGTTAATATCTACAAGGAAATCGAATCCGACCTGGGGCGGCCGTCGGTCACGCACGGGGAACTCTCGTCCTGGGCGCGCCAGGGGGTGTTGCTATTGAACGCGACATTGACGGTCCGCGCCCATGCGGCGGCGTCGCACGCGGGCCGCGGATGGGAACAATTTACCGATGCGGCCATTCGGGCATTGGCGGGGCGCGATAATATTGTGTATATGCTGTGGGGCAGTTATGCCCAGCGCAAGGCAGAGTTTGTAGACCCCGCCCGCAATCTGGTTTTAAAGTCGGTGCATCCGTCGCCCCTGTCGGCGCATCGGGGATTTTTTGGCAATCACCATTTTTCACGTGCGAACGAATACCTGGTCGCGCACGGCAAGGCGCCCATTGAATGGTAATGGAACAAAATAACGAACGTTTTTTTGTTTCATTCGTTTCGCCATGTTTTCTTTCCTTTTTTTTAATTAAATTTAAGAACAAAAAAACGTTGCTTTTTGTGTTCCAAATATGATTATCGGGGGGATTGAAACGGTCCTGGTCAACACGGTCGAAGCATTAAAGCAATACCCCGATATCCGTGTGCAAATCATTACCCATACGCGTATCCGGGAACCCCTTCATGCCAAATGGTTGGAATCCAATCCACAATTGGATGTTTTTGTTTATTATCCGTTACAAAATTGGTTTGAATCCCTTAAAACATATTGCCGGGTGTTCCCGTTAAAGCAACTGCGCAAAATTTTGTTTAGTATATATAAAAAATATCGTCGTATTTGTGCCAAGTTATCTGGGCGATTGTCCCATACGGATGTCTTTATCGATTATGCCAATTGCAATTTTTTCAAGGAACTGGCCTATTTCAAACAACCCAAAATTGCGTGGATTCATGGGTCCTTGTCTTTTTATCATTCGCATAAAGCCTTTACGCATATTGGGCGGTATCAAAAAATTGTCGCTATCACGGATGAATTTGTGGCGGCGTTTCGGGACCTGTATCCGGAATACGCCAACAAAATTATGCGTATCTATAACCCCATTGACGTCCAGAAAATTCGCCGTTTGGCCGCACACGGCTCCCATCCCACGGGTCAATATTTTTGTCATGTATCCCGGCTGGACCGGGACAAGGATATCCCCACACTGTTGTCGGCATTTAATCAATTTGCCGCGCGCCACAAAAATGTCAGACTTTATATTATTGGCGATGGGGCCATGGCGGCCCGGTATCGCGATGCGGCTGCGTCCCTTCCCGCGGCGCCGCGAATTATTTTTACAGGCGCCCTGAATAATCCCTATGCTTATATGCGGGGCGCGGTTGCCAATATTTTGTCCAGCCAATCCGAAGGCTTGCCCACGGTCGTTTTGGAATCCGTTGTTCTGGGGCGGCCCACCATTTCATCGAATTGCAAAAGTGGACCCAAGGAAATCTTGTTAAACGGGCGGGGGCGGTTGCTGTTTGATGTGGGAAAACGCGCCAGTTGGCCGAACAATGGCCTATGTCATGGATAATGACGCCGAAATTAAAAAAATGAACAATCGGGCCATGCGCGAATTGTGTCGCTTGTCCCGGAAAAATTACCCAGAAATTGTCGCTTTAATTCAATCAACGTGTCAAGACGCCGCCATCAAAAAACATTGAATGGTAAGAAAAAAACCGGGATATCCCGGTTTTTTTAATCCCGCTGTCTCGTTATAAAATCGGGGGGCAATCCGGGATTTTTTTGCCCCGGCATATTGGCCGCGCGCCGCGCCCCGGTGTGCAAGGCATCTTGGCGTACAATCTGGTTTATTTTTTGGATGGATTGGGCGACATTGCTAGATACGATTTTTATCGTTTCCGGTGTGTCGTTTGATGCAACGCGGGCAAAACTTTGGTTGATAAAGTCAAACGTCTGTGTTGATTTAATCGACGGCATCGGCAGGGTGTCGGCCCGGTCACGTATGTCGCCGATGACAGTGTCCAATTGCTGGGAAATTTTTTTCAGTGTGTCGTTGTGGTAATAGGCGGCAATTTCTGTCGACGAAAGTTTGTTTATCCATAAATCGTTGTCGATGCCAAAAAACGGATACCATTTGCCCGCCGGGACGTTTTTCTTGCCGCCCATTCCCGACGACAGGTAAAACGGTTGAACATATCCGTTAATATCGGCGACAATGATAAT
>CAXHMP010000032.1:0-10303 GCA_964017835.1 uncultured Alphaproteobacteria bacterium | reverse complement strand
TGGGCGTCATGAGCCAGGATTTAAAATGGCAGGACGAAGCCGCCATGACCGGCCTGCGCATTGGCAAGCGGTGCCGTATTCGCGAATATGTGACAATTCATTCCGGGACGCCTGCGTCTGACGGGACGGTTATCGGCGACGATTGCCAGATTATGGTCAATGCCCACGTCGGTCATGATTGCAAGGTCGGCAACGGGGTCGTGATGTCCAACCTGGTCCAGGTGGCCGGCCACGTTGAAATCGAAGATAATGCGATTTTGTCGGGCGGTGTCGCGGTGCTGCAATTCGCGCGCATTGGGCGCAATGCCTTTATCGGCGGGATGTCGGGGGTTGGAAACGATGTGTTGCCCTATGCCATTTACGAAGGACCGCGCGCCGTTTATCGCACCATTAACCGTGTTGGATTAATGCGTCATGGATTTACCAACGAAGATATGCACGCCATCCATTCGGTTTATTCGGCGGTGTTCCGCGGCACAGACGGCACCGTGGCCGAACGCTTGGCCCGCGTCCGGCGCGAAGTGAAAAATAACAAATACGCCATGGATGCCATTGATTTTATTGAAAACCGGTCCAAGCGCGGCATCGGAACGTCCACTGTGGCGGAATAAAGGCGGACACTATGGCCCAGGCAAAAAAACGTCAATCCGTTGTTGCGGCGTCGCGCCCGTTGAAAATTTTTATTATCGCCGGCGAAGTGTCGGGTGACGTTTTGGGCGCAAAAATTATGCGCGAAATGCCGGGTGTCAAATTTGTGGGTGTTGGCGGTGAAAACGTGATGGCCGCCGGATTAAAAACGATATTCCCGATTTCTGATATTGCCGTTATGGGCATTGCCGAAGTGGCTGCCCACGCCCGCACATTGACCCGGCGTATTCGCCAGACCGCCGACGCATTGATTGCGGCCCGACCCGATATTGTTTTGACGATTGATGCGCCGGGCTTTGCCCGCGGTGTGATTAACCGTGTGCGCCGCAGTGCTGGCGGCCGTGAATTAATCGCCAATGGCATGACATTTCAACATGTTGTCGCGCCCCAGGTATGGGCGTGGCGGCCCGGGCGTGCCAAAAAGTACGCTGCGACATTTGACCGGTTGTTTTCATTTTTTGAATTCGAACGTCCGTATTTCACAAAATACGGCCTGGAAACGGTGGCGGTCGGGCATCCCATTGCCGACGGATTGGACAGTTATCGCCGCAAGTCAGACAATAAAAAATCTGGGAAAGTTATCGCGCTAATTCCGGGCAGCCGCATGTCCGAGGTAAAAAAACTAATGCCCCTGATGCGCCAGACGGTTGAAATGCTGAATGCGTGCGGGTATTCAAATTATGAATATGTGATACCGACGGTTGAAACGACGGTTGATTTTATTCGGACCCAGGTCGCAGATTGGCCGGTGCGCCCCACCCTGGTGCCGTCGGACCAACGTTATGACGTTTATGCCAAAACGTATATCGCCATTGCCGCCAGTGGCACTGTTTCGGCCGAATTGGCAATTATGCATGTGCCGGCAATCATTGTTTATAAAATGAATCCAATAACAATGTGGCTGGTGCGTCGGGTCATTATGGTCCGTTGGGTGTCGTTGGTGAATATTTTGTTAAATCGGTGCGTTTATCCCGAATTATTGGGGGGTGCGGCAACGGCGGAAAATGTCGTCGATTGCATGGGGCGCTTGGCGGCGCCGGCGGTGCGTCAACAAATGATTGCGGATTTGGGGGCGGCTGATTCCTTGTGGCGGGGGGATGCGTCCCCTGCGGCGCGCATTGCCGCCGCATTACAGCGACCATTTTCACGTATTAACAACGCCTGATGATACCGTCGGTCATATCACGACATGTGTCCCCGGCTCTATAGCGTGGCCAATTCCTGATGTTTTCCCCGGGGTATGACACGCAATAAAAAAAACAGGACATCCGGTGTTGCGACCGATGTTATCTCCCCCTCCCTCTTTCCCTCTCGAAAAAAATACAGGAAATCATTTGATTTCAGGGGCAGACCGGCGCCATTACGCCGTCGCATGCGGTGTATGGTTTGGTTGTAACAGCCCCATCCATTCCCAAAAGGTTATTGTTATATGCCCTTTGGAATCGCTGTATCTGTTCCGTATGGATTTTGGGCATTTGAAGAATAAGTGGTTATACAGTATCCTGTATAGGGGTAGTTGTCTGGAATAAGTTTAGCAGAGCCGCTGCGGGTTTTTGGTATGGGGCATACTTGATTCAACGTGGACACCACGGGTTGTGTGCACCATATACCAGGATCTTTGTCCTCATCGTTTTTGGTTTTCCCTGGATAGTAATTAGTATCTGGTTCCTGATAGACAGTACCATTTAGAATGCAAGAGACGTCGTCAGTAAATTTCGTGTTGGTTGATAGATGAAATGGCAGCACATTCATACATTTTGGCGATGTGCCGTTTTTACTGCGGCGTGCGCCGTTTTCCCAACATGAACATATTCCCCATGATTTGGTGTCCACGGTGGATGAATAATCGCGCGGACACATATTTTCCTTATGACCCACACGATACAATTCAACCAAACTTTGATATTGTGACAAGGGGGCAGAGTCGGAACTGCTGGCCTTGCCAAATTTGGACTCGCACATATTATTGGGGTCATAGAGCGAGGAATTAACGAATTGAAATTCGATAAAGCGGCCTTGTAAAGCCTGGCACTGGGTGGATAAAATGTCGACAACCTGGTTGTAAATTTCGGTTGCAACGCCCGTCGAACGTAAATAACGTTGTTTGACCTCCTCGCCTGAGGTTGAGGCAATTGGATATGAGACTTGTTCGGCAGCGTTTTCTTCATCCGATTTCCATACATTTTTCAACAGGCCGTAATAATGTGTTGTTGCGTTCGGGTCATAAGTTGGTTTTGTTATGTCACTCTTATTTACCGGGATATAATCCAGTCCGCCAAAGGCCTTTTCAATAATGGCCGGGTCATTACAGGCATCGATTGATGTTAACTGTTTAGCGCATTGGGATTTGTAGGCATATACTTGACCCTTGTCGTTCGCAGGGGCTTTTGTGCTATAATCATACAAGGTGAACCAATCGGCGGCCTGGCCCTCTGCGAACAGACCACTATGGGGATAATAGAAGTTTTGATATGCCGACCCGCCGAATTTATCAAAGCATTGTTTTACCGCCGCACGACATGCCGACAGGACGTCTGAATCTTTTTGTGTATCGACATAATCCTGGATAATGTTGCCGAACATATTGCCACAGGATTCAATGTAATCCGTACACATTTGCGAGGTTAATGCCACCTTGTTCGGCTGTAACACGATGCCGGCATCACCGGTTAATTCCGCCATTGCCGCGGTCAGCGCCTTGTCCGCATTGCTGTAACAATTGGATATGAAATCAAAGCAGCCCTGTTTGATTTCGGCCACCTTGGACTTTTGGGCGTAATAGATGTCCAACAGGGCCTTGTCCAAATATTCGTCCCAGACGACGTCCGCCTGTTCGGTACATTTATCCAATGCGGGTTGGGCGAATTTTTTCACCCGTTTGACGAAATTCGAAACAAATTCCTGGTTTTCCTGAATCTTGGATAATTTCTGGTCGGCGGAATCCACGTTGGACGCAAAGGTCAACATGTGTTCCAATTCGGCAAAATTTGTAACGCCTTCGATGGGCGACCCGGTGGTAATATCGATAAATTCCCCATTGTCCAGGCACTTGCGATAGCCCGGTCCGCAGACCTCGGGGCTAAGAATCGCGCTTTCGACATTGGCCAAACATGTCGCATTGTTGTCCGAATTATGTTTTTGGCGGTTTTCAACACGCGCCAGGTCCAACATAGCGCTGCTTTCGCGCACCGCGGCCTTCATTGTTTTTTGTTTCGATTCGATTGCGGTCTGGACGGCGTTGCAATCCTGTTCGACGGCCATCAGGTATGCGGTCACCGCGCGTTGCAGCGATGCATCGTTGCAATCGGCACGAACCGCCTGGCGGCATTGGGGATAGACGGCATTATACAAATTGGCGCCGTTATACGTCGCAATGGTTGCACCCGCATCCATGTTGCCAAACGCCCCGGACGTGTCGAACGATAAATTGATGGTGTTTAAATCTGAAAACTTGCCGCCAACATTGGTGTCTTCGCCCTTGATGGAATTCATAATCGCCTGCAGCAATGATTTTGATGCAGACTTGTCAGAGGTTAGCGCCTTTTCCCCTTCGGATTCAGTGCGCATGGCGGTGGCCTGGGCGGCGGTCATGCCGACCGTATCCAGGTTTTCTGTGAACACGGTCAGGCGTTCCCCCGCCTCTTGCATAATGTCGCGCGTTTCGGTCAGGTCATAAACACGGTCGCTGCAAGAGCATCGCCGATAATCATCGTTTTTTAATTTACAAAATTGGTCCATGCACGTGAAATAGGCGTTTTTGCACTGTTCATAGGCGGCCCCGGTCCGTGTTTCGGCCATGCCGCCCGATTGGGCCGCGTCCGCGGCGGCCCGTGCGACGGTCGCGCTGCGCGCCGTGGTGGCGGTTGATGCGCCGCGTGCCGGTGCAATCGTGGTTGTGTCGCCGCCCCGTGCGATGGCTGCGCGTGACGCATTGGTGGTGGGGGACGTAATTGCTGCGCGGGGTGTTGCGCTGCGTACCGTGGTGGTTGGGGTAGTTGCCGCCCGGCCCGTTGTTGCGTTTGTTCGCGTGGTTGTGGCGGCACTGCGCCCCGTGGCGCCGCCGCGTTCGGAAACAGATTTGACCGGTGTGGTCGCAACGCGCGCCTGGGTCAATGTTGCCGCCCCGCCCCGCGTCGTGGCGTTTCCATCACGAACCGCGCCATGGGCAAAACCCATGCCGCCCGCGAAAATCAGGGCAAAAGTCAGAATTCTTTTCATCTCTTGTGTAAATCTTAGCAAAAACTTAAAAATCAGGGCAAGCGAAATATGGTGTCAAAATTTGGATTTCTTTCCTGGGGCGTGGCGCAAATGTTTCTGTTAATGTTTCAAGCAAATCAACCCAAGGATTGAACGATGGAAAAATCCCGCCTAGAGGCATTTAGCGATGGTGTCTTTGCCATTATTATCACCATTATGGTTTTGGGACTGGACGCCCCAGACCAGGTCACTTTTGCAGCCATATGTTCACGCCTGCCCGCGTTTTTGACATATGTTTTAAGTTTTGTTTATGTGGCAATATTTTGGATAAATCATCATTTGTTGTTGTCGGCAACGCGACGGATTAACACCGGTGTTTTGTGGGCAAATATAAATTTTCTGTTTTGGATATCGTTGGTGCCGTTTTTTACCGCCTGGGTGGACGAGCATCATGCGGCCCCGGTGCCGGTGGCGGCGTATGGCATAATCTTTTTAATGTGCGTTGCATCGTACCGTTTGCTGGAACGAATTTTGTTCAAAACGCACGACAGCACAGCGCCGATTGTGCAAATTTTGCGTCCCGGGCGCCGGGAAAAGGTATCGATTGTGGCATTTATTGTGGCGATTTTAATGTCGGCGGTGCATCCGTTTATATCGTTGGTGATTTATATTATAATCGCCGGATTTTGGATAGTCCCAGACCGTCGCCTGGTGCGGGCGGTGATGGAAATGGAAAAATAAAATCGCCCCGGCGGGGGCGATTTATTCTGGTGGATGTGATTAGACTGTAAATTCCCGTCCAAAATCAAACCAATCGCAGACGCTCTTGGTGATTTTGGCGGGCCCCTTTCACTTCGCTGCGCTCCGTTTCGAACTAAGTTAGTTCTCGTCTAACACCACACACGAAAAATCGCCCCGCCGGGGCGATTTATTCTGGTGGATGTGATTAGACTCGAACTAACGACCTCTTCGATGTGAACGAAGCGCTCTAACCAACTGAGCTACACATCCAAAACTTTGCGACACGTATTCTAGCGTCAATTGCGACAAAATGCAAGAAAATCTGTTGCAGATTTTAACAATGACATCCAATCGCGCATTTCACGGTGGTGGGGATAGTGGGACTCGAACCCACACGGTTGCAATAACCAAAGGATTTTAAGTCCTCAGCGTCTACCATTCCGCCATATCCCCATGGCGCGTGTGTTGCGTCCCCTATCCTATCGCGCGCGCCGTCAGCTGTCAATATGTTTTTGCAACCTGACAGGCTTTTTGGGTATTATTCCATTCCTGGCCGGTGGGGCATGCGTTACAATAAAAACCGCTTTCAATTGTTCCGTATTTACAGACGCAATTTCCGGTTGTTGAATCTTCGTTCATGTCATCTGGATTGCCACTGTTGGATTGGCATTTGCCGGGCAAATCCTTGGCAATATATGTCATGCCGCTAGGGGTATATCTGCATATGTGTGTTGTTTCATTCCAATCGCCAAAGGGGGTCGGTATTCCGGGCCATTGGGTTTGGTATAATTGACATTGTTCCTTGGTCGTTGAATCCGCAGGAATTGTACAATATATATGCGCGTTGCCCAAATATGTATCCGGGGAAATATTTAATGTGCCGCCACGCGCAGTGCATTCATCCAGGGCGGCAAGATATGCGCTTTTGAACACGTACAATAAAATTATCTGGTCTGGGAATGAACGTTGTGTATAATCAGAACGGCTGGGTTGTGCTGTCCATGCGCAACCTTCGGTATTTTTCGCATGATTAAGTAATGTTTTTTCGAACCCGGCCTGGGTATCCGATGATTGGTTTGCCGTGATGATACAGGCCTTGCCGCTTGATGTAACCTTGGCGTTTGGTATGGCAAGGCAGCGTTTTTTATCACGTTCTTCTTGGGAAAGCGACGTACATGCCTTGTCAATTTTATCCCATTCCTGATTGGCGGGACAAAGCGAACATTGGCCATCTGCCTGGGGATAGGCACAGACGCAATGCCCGGTATTGGCGTCGGCCTTCAGGCTGTCGGGGTTAGTGTCCCCTTCGCACGTGCCGGAAAAATCAGCGGCGACATAGAATAAATATTTGGGGTTGTACGAACATTTGGCTGTAATCGGATTGTCGTTTTCATCTTTATCAACGACCTGATATCCGCTAAGCGCGCCTGTGGTGGTCGTATGTCCAACCGACCAGCTTAGTTGCATGGCGTCGCACTGGCCTTGGGTTAATTCTGCGGCCGGTTTTGTGACGGTGCATACCAAGGGTAATGATTTGGAAATGGCGCCCGGGGCTATATTTAATGTTCCGCCCTGGGCTGTACATTCTTGTAACGCAATCTGATAGGCAAAGGGCATGACATAGATGGCCACGGTGGCGTCCAGTTTTTTCTTTAACAGGTCTATTTTGGTGCCGGCCGACAGGGTTATGTGCGGCACGCCGCCCATTTCCATGGCATAGTTATGAATAGATGTAATATCCGTTGGGTTCCATATGATGCACAAACCGCCACTTTGCGATACATGTCCCCCCGGCAGTGCCAGGCATTTTTGATGGTCTCGGTTTTTCTGGTCTTCCAGCGTCAGGTCAATACCCAACACGTCCACCACCCATTCTTTGGTGGTCATCATATCCGTCAGGTCGGCATCAGGGTCCATCATGTGGCGGCATGTGCGAATCTTGGACATACAGGCATTGATGGCGGTATCGGAATAACCGTTGGTGGTGACGTTTATGCTTTTGGTATTCTGGCTAAGGCATACTTTGACATCGTTAATACAATCGGTTGAAAATTCATTTAAAATTGTCAAATACTGAACGCGTATCTGCGGCATAACCAGGGTCAGGTAATCGGTGATTACCTGGTTGTCATCAATATATTTGCCGTCATTGATAACATATTTTTGGCAATTTTTCATAACATGGGCGCACATTCCCTTGGGGTTGCTGCGGGCGTCAATCGTGCCGATTTTGGATCGCAGAAATTCGCCTACCCTGGTTTCGTCCAGTTCGCCATTGGGGGTGGACCCCGTAACAACGTTGCCGTTAACAATAAATTTCCCCGTCGGGTCCAGGCACTTTTCATAATTGGGGCCGCATATGGTGTCGTCGCGCATACATTTGTCCATTTCGGCAACGCACGCGCGCAGGTCATGCTTGTTTTTATTTTGACCGACCGCCAACCGGGCGTTTTGCAGAACGACGGTCGCATTGCGCACCATGGATTTTATTTGTTCGTTTTGCTGGGTCAAATGACGTTCATAGGCAATGCACGCCCGTTCAATTTCCATATCGTATTTGTTGGTGACTATGGCGGCGTCAACCCGGTTGGCGATACAGTTGTTCAAGACCGATGCCTTGCACCGGGCGGTGGCGGTTTTGTACAGCGCGGCGCCCTGTTGATTGTTGGTGGACGTGGTTATGCCATTGGAAAACAGCGCCAGTCCATCAAACCCAGGATTGTCCAGGTTGAAATCCAACAGCCCCGTCAGGTTCATGCTGATGCTGTTACTGTTGCTGCTGGGGCGTGATTGGGTGCCGCGGGTTTCGATAATCATGGACTTGATACTGTCCAGGTCATTTTTTAATTTGGACGCATCGGTCGTCAATTGCATTTTTATCTCGGCCTCGGTCTGGGTGAACAAAGATTCAATTTCATCCGTGGTTAGGCCGATATACTGAATCTTTTGCGCGACATCCTGCAGGCTTTCGTTTGCCTGTTTCAAGGCCGCTTCGTTTTTTTCATAATTTTTCAAGTTGATGCCGCATGTACACCGGCCTTTGGTTTCGTCCAGAACATTACAGTAATTATCCATGCATTGCTGATACTGGGTGATGCACAAATCTGTCATTTGCGCCACGTCATTATTGCGTATCGATGGGGCTGCGGATGCGCTGCGGGCGGTGGCGGCGCGGGAATTTGATGCGCGTGGCGCCCGCGCGGCCGTCCGCGGGGTCACACTGTTGGTTTTGATGGCACCCACGGCGGCAGCTGTTGCGGCGGCCCGTGACGCGCGCGATGGCGCGGCGCCTGCGGCGTTGTGTATGATGTTCTTGGGTTGTGTTTGGACGGTGCGCGATACGGTTTTTGCCGTTCGGGTGCCGGTGCGTGAAACGTTGGTGACAACTGGGGCAGTGTCCCTGCGTGATGCGCCGGCCGCCGACCAAAACATGCCCGATGTCATCAGGCCTGCGATTAAAAAAACAACACCAATCTGTTTCATATGAATAAAAAACCGCCATTCGGAATTGGCGGTCGGGCGTTTTCAAAATCACAGAACAATGACCCTGTTGCCTTTGGTATAAACCTGTTTTATAACAACAGACACCCGACCCATGGTCAGGTATGCGACAATCGGCGTCGCTGGATTACGATGCAACACGCACCGGTTCTGCAGGGTTTTGAAAGACCCGAACCCAATTCCCATTGGATTCAATACTTATTATAACAATGAATTTGAGTTATGTAAACATTAATAAATTAAACCGCTAAATAAAAACCGCCCATGATGGGCGGCGTTTCTTTGTAATCGGCTTGATTTACTTGGTTTTATGTGACCGGGCTTGATTTTCGGCATACAGGTGCGCCATTAATTTATATAATTCGTGGGCGTCGGCGCGGCATATGAAAAAGTTGTTATGCTGAATCAGTTTTGAATCGGGATGCACCGTAACGGCCTGAATTCCCGGCACCGACACCAGGTTAAATTGTTTGATTTTAAACAATCCCCGGATTTTATAGACATTTTGGTAAAAGCCCCACTGGGCAAATTTTTCCGTCTGAAATTTAATCTTGGATTTGTGCTGTTCGGCCGCGGCAATAAAGTCCGTCAGGTTCAAGGTCGGTAAATCAAAAGGGATTTCATAGCGTTTATTCATTGTACAAACCTGTATTTTGTCCAAAATATAACATGCTTTTATAAAATGTCACGAAAAAAATGCGCCGGGACGCATTTTTTATAAACGTATGCTGGATTTAACGTTGGCGGTCTTTCATAACGTGATGGGCGGCATATAATTTTGCCAATTCGTTATATAATCTGGCCAAATCCGCGGTGGTCATATAAATATTAGTGGGCTGGATTTGCTGGGGTGCGACGGTCAACGCATACATGGGCGGCATCGGTTGATGTACAAATACGACCCATTCGATGCGAAACTGGCCCGGGATTTCATAGGCATTGGAAACCGTGCCACGTGTGGCGGATTTTGTAAATACGATATCAGACACGTTCTTTTTGGCGGCATTGACCAGGTCGTCCCTGAACAACGGCGGCAGATCAAAGGGGATTTTCATCTGTATATTCATCATCAATTCCTTTGGATTTGGGTATAAAATTCAAGGGATTAAAAAACGCCCAAAACAGGCGTTTTTTGTATTTTGGTGGAGCTGATGGGACTCAAACCCACGACCTCTACGATGCGAACGTAGCGCTCTATCAACTGAGCTACAACCCC
>CAXHMP010000031.1:0-11801 GCA_964017835.1 uncultured Alphaproteobacteria bacterium | reverse complement strand
GATTGGGTATTGGGGAAATTTACCAATGAACAAATCGCCGCGATAACCGCGGCGATTGACGGGATTGATTTGGAAAACTTGGACTGAAACAAGACGTTAGCGTTGGATAATGGCGTTCTTGGACTTGGCCACGGCCAGCATGTTCGCAATCGTGTTCAGCACGTACACACTGCCGCCCCCTGAATTCAGGGCGACGTCAATAATTGTTCCTTTGATTGGGATGGTATTAATACAAAATAAAAGATTGTCAATATTTTTAATAAAACTTGCCTTGGGGTTAAATTCGGGGTATTATGGCCGGGTATGAATTTTTTTTAAGGGAAAGAAAAGATGTCTAAATTAATTGTTGACGGTAACTGGGCGGCGGCGGACGTTGCATACCGGTGCAGTGACTTTGCGGCCATTTATCCCATCACCCCCAGCAGTACGATGGGTGAATTGGCGGACGAATGGATGTTCCAGCATAAAAAGAATATTTGGGGCGCCATCCCGGAAATTATTGAAATGCAATCCGAGGCGGGCGCGGCCGGTGCCATGCACGGTGCGTTACAGATGGGGTCGTTGGCGACGACCTTCACCGCGTCCCAAGGATTGCTGTTGATGATTCCGAACATGTATAAAATCGCCGGCGAACAAACGCCTTTTGTCATGCACGTGGCGGCGCGTGCGTTGGCGACGCATGCGTTGTCCATCTTTGGCGACCACAGTGACGTGATGGCTGTGCGCCAGACGGGTTTTGCATTATTATCCAGTCACAATGTGCAACAGGCCCAAGACATGGCCGTGATTGCGCACGCGGCGACATTGCGCACGCGGGTGCCGTTCCTGCATTTCTTTGACGGATTCCGCACCAGCCACGAAGAATCCATGTTGTCGCGTGTGGACGACGACGTGTTGCATCAAATGATGCCGGACGACCTGGTTTTGGCCGTGCGCGGCCGCGGGATGACGCCGGACGCCCCGACCATTCGCGGGACCGCACAAAATCCGGACGTTTATTTCCAGGGACGCGAGGCGGCAAATTCCCTGTACGATAAAACACCCGAAATTGTCCAGGAAATGATGGACAAATTCGCCAATCTTACGGGGCGCAAATATAACCTGGTCGACTATTGTGGTGACCCGAACGCCCAAAACGTCATTGTTGCGATGGGCAGCGGGTGCGAGACCATTGAAGAAACATTGCCCCATTTGCCCGCTGGGTTGGGCTTGGTCAAAATTCATTTGTATCGGCCTTTCCCGCGCGATGCGTTCTTGGCCGCGCTGCCCAAAACGGTGAAGAACATTGCTGTCCTGGACCGGACCAAGGAACCGGGCGCCCTGGGGGAACCCTTATACCAAGATGTCAAGACAATCGTCGGCGATAACGCGGCGGTGTTTGGCGGACGATATGGCCTGGGGTCCAAGGAATTTAAACCCCGTGATGTCAAGGCTGTGTATGAAAACCTGATGCGCGGGACATTGAACCACAATTTTACCGTCGGCATTGATGACGATTTGACGAATTTGTCGTTGAAAACGGACCCGGCATTTGCGGTCGAAGACCCGAATTTCAAAACGGCGATTTTATATGGTATCGGGTCTGACGGTACTGTCGGCGCGGTGAAAAACATTGTAAAGATTGTTGGTGAAAATTCTGATTTGTATCCACAATCATATGCGGTCTATGATTCGAAAAAGTCCGGTGGGCTGACCGCGTCGCACATCCGCTTTTCCGATGCGCCGATTAAAAGTCAGTACTTGATTGAAGTCGCGGATTTCATCAGTGTATCGAACTTTATGATTGCCCAGCGTTTTGACGTGTTCCGTGGTCTGCGTGCCGGTGGGACGGTGATGATTAATACATCCATGGCCCCCGACGCCGCGTTTGCGAATTTACCGCGTGAAACCCAGGAACACTTAATCCGCATGCGGGCGCGCGTCTTTTTCCTGGATGCGAATCGCGCGGCGGCCGAATTGGGATTGGGGAATCGTATCAACACGTTTATCATGTTGAACTTCTTTAATTTGACGGATGTCATTGACCCGAAATTGGCCGCCCAAAGTGCCAAGGTTGCCATTGAAAAGACGTACAAGAAAAAGGGTATGGATGTCGTCCAGGCCAACTGGGCCGCGGTGGACCGGGCGGGAGAATTCCTGCACGAATATAAATTGCCGTCGGGCGTGTCGAACTTTGCACCCGATTTTGTGCCGGCCATGACGACGGCCGCGCCCGCCGAAATTGCGGGAACATTGGGCGAAATGGCGGCCCAGCGTGGCGATGCGATTCCGGTATCCCGCTTTCGCGTGGATGGTGAATTTGGCGGCGGGCAATATCCGGTCGGAACGTCCAAGTATGAAAAGCGCGCCATTTCACCCATGGTTGCCACATGCGATTTGGAAAAATGTATCCAGTGCGGCAAATGCGCAATGCTGTGTCCGCATGCAGCCATCCGGTTAAAGATGTTAACCGCCGACCAGGTTGCGGCCGCGCGTGAATCCGGTATTATTGTTGTGCCGGCCAAGACCCCGGAACTGGGGCCGGATATGTATTTTACACTGAACATTTCGCCGGCCGATTGTACGGGGTGCAATGTTTGTGTGAACAATTGCCCGGTGCGTGCGCTGGCGCTGAAACCGTATGCGGACGTCGCGACCGAACAACAGGCGGCATTTGACGCGGCGGTGAATTTGCCGGATGTGCCGCGTGAAAAATTAAACCTGAATATTCCCAAACATGTGGAATTGTTGCCACATTACTTTGAATTCCCGGGCGCCTGCGCGGGATGCGGTGAAACGCCGTATGTCCGGATGCTGGCGCATCTGTTTGGCGACCGCATGGTTGTGGCGAACGCCACGGGGTGTTCATCGATTTATGGGGCAAACCTGCCGACGACGCCGTGGACAACCGACGCCGCGGGCCGCGGGCCGGCATGGTCAAATTCGCTGTTCGAAGATAATGCGGAATACGGTCTGGGGATGAAATTAGCCCTGAATCAAAAACGCGATACGTTAAAATCGCTGTTGTTCGAATTGGGTTTTGACAATGTCGAAGACATGTTCACCGAAACGGACGCGAAAAAACAGCGCGAAATTGCGGACCAACTGCGTGCAAAATTGGCCGATATGCCGGGCGAACGCGCCCGTCTGGCGGAAAGTTTGGTTGGGGAAATTGTCAGCAAATCTGTTTGGATTATCGGTGGCGACGGCTGGGCGTATGACATTGGGTACGGCGGTTTGGACCATGTGTTGCACAGTGGGGAAAACGTCAATATCTTGGTTCTGGATACCGAAGGCTATTCCAACACCGGCGGCCAGCAATCCAAATCCACCCCGTTTGGCGCCAGTATGAAGTTCGCCATTGGGGGCAAGGAACGGGCCAAAAAAGACCTGGGGATGATTGCGATGATGTCGGGTGCATACGTGGCGCAAATCGCCATGGGTGCAAACCAGGCCCAGGCTATCAAGGCACTGCGCGAGGCTGAAGGCTACCCGGGCCCGTCCATCATCCTGGCGTATGCGCCGTGTATTGCGCACGGGTATGCCTTGCAAAACGGGCCGGCGCACCAGATGCAAATGGTACAAACGGGCGCCTGGCCGCTGTACCGGTTTAATCCGGCGCTGATTGCGGTGGGTGAAAATCCGCTGACCATGGATTCGGCGATTGATAACCCGACGTCACTGGAAGACTTTTTGAAAACAGAAAGTCGTTTCGGGGCGGCGCGTGCAAATAACCCGCACTTTGACCACTTGGTTGAATTGGCCAAGGCGAACAATGCGTACAAGGCCGAATTGAAAAAATACATCGCGCACTTTGCGATGCAGACCAAACCGAACAAGAAAGAAAACGGCGAAGGCTAAGAAAAATTCCCGCGTTTCCCCACCCACGCAAACCGTGTTTGCGCGGGGCCGGGCGCGGGGATTTTATTATTTCTGATTTCTGAATGGTTTTGATGTGGTGCTTTGGGTTCCAAAACATTAAAATCACTCTTGCACAAAAACGCGTAATACGTTATAATTCCTGGGGTTGGGGCATATGAACCTATGCCTAATCCAAAGGGACGGTTACATACGACAATAATCCCAAAAATAAAATCCCAGATTTCCGCATTTTTATCCTCCGACTTTATGCCTAATCTAACCGTCGGGTTGTATACAACACAAACCTGTGCAGCCGTGCCAGAAAAGCATGCCGATTGTTTGAAATGTTTGTCATTTGTTCAAGAGATATTACAACAGGGCTATGATTTTTCCAACGAAACCACAACGCGCAATCTGATGCAAAGTCTGGGCAGTGATTTTTACCAAGCATATTCAAATACATTACCCAGCGCGCTGTATAACGCCTGTCGTTCGGCGGTGCGTGATTGTATGGTGGGGTGTGCCAACGCCGGCATCTGTAAATGTGACAAATATACATGCACCAGTGATACAAATTGGGTTTCAGCCAGTGCGGGTTACATGTCAAAATCAACGCGTTCGTGCGGCACCACATTCCAAGAATGTGGCGAGAGAACGCAATATCAATGTGCCGCCGGTTATTATGGAGCATCCACCAACGGCACGTCGGGATGTACCAAATGCCCCAGTCCCGGCATCAGCCCGGCCGGCACCACCGCGGTAACAGGATGTTATATTATATCCTGGAACGATACCACGGGCGCGTTTGATTTTGGGGGTGACAATTGTTATTATAAATAAATCATTAATGCGCCGGGATGATGGGTGAGGGTAAGAGCCTGGAGAAATAAGAACACCCCCAAACCAATCGAAATCATAAATAAAAAAATCCCTGGCTGATTCCTTAAGAAAAATCCGCCCATCGGGCGGATTTTATATCTAGTTGGAACATCCTGTGGACGAAACAGTAACCGTTACACGCCGGCACTTGGAGTTGTTCTTGGGGGTGGGTGGACAGCCCTTGTAACCGACCCCAGATGTTTTAATATTGGCCAAACCGCGGGTTTTTAATTCCTGGGCCACGGCGTCGGCGCGTTTCTGCGACAAGTTTGTATTGAACGTCGGGTCGCCGGTGCGGTCGGTTTGACCCACGATATTGATACAGTAAGATTCTTGGTCAAAATTGCTGGATTTAAAGTCAGATGCGAATTCCTCCAATGTTTTGCTGGCCGCGGGCGACAATGTCGCACTGCTGCGTTCGAACAATTGTTCCGACGACAGGCTGATTGTGGTGCTGGTCGGGGTGTTGGGGACAGGGGTCGGTTCCGCCGCCGCAGTCGATGCCACAGGTATTGCGACACAGGTATTTGTGGGACCTGCGCTGTATCCTGTATCGCATGTACACGACCCGTTCGCATTCAATATGATATTGGTCCCGGTCAGGTTGCAGGATTGCTTTTTCGACACGCATTTGCCGGTCACGGCATTGCGTACATAGCCCGATTTACATGTGCAGACATTGCCGTCATTAATTTCGTATTCGCCACACTGGTCACAGGTATTGCTGTTGGCGTTATAAACCTGGGTCGTGGATGTACAGGTGCAATCCGGCGCGTACGTACCGGTGGCGTTGCGCGGACACTGCGTCGGGCCAGGGGTCTGGCTTGCGATGGATGATTCCAGCTCGCTCATCATTTTGCTGTATTTGCTGTTTATCGCGGCGCTGCTTTCCTTGGGTCCTTTGGCATTGATGGCCAGATTCCCGATAATCCCCGCCGCAATCCCCGATGCGGCAACGATGGCGCCGGTCTTTTTTTGTTCTTGGGTTTTTTCGCGTGCTGCGGCCCAGGCGGCGGCATCTTCGCCCTCAGGATTTTGCAGGGCGCGTGCGATTGATGTGTACGCCCCGCTGACAATGCCGGTACCGACATCGTCATACAGGCCCGTATTCGCCGAGTTAATAATATCCTGGGATTCAATGCCAGGGCGCAGCCCCAGGTTTGCCTTGTCCTTTTTCAATTGATTGGCCAGGGCGACATATTCGCCATAGAGTTCAAACAGTTCGTTCCCCCCCGGCAATTCAATATTCATGGTGCCACCACGAATCCCGCCCGTGTTTCCATAAGAGCAACGAAATGTTTCCAAATAGGCCTTCATGGCGCGTTCCGCCTCGGCCTGGGCATTGTCGCGCGCCGTATTTTGAAACAGTTGTTGGGCGCCCATGCTGGTTGCCGCCGTGGATGCAGCACCCAATAATTTGTTGGCGGCGGATTGTTCCTTGTTCCGCATTGCCTGGGCATTATACTCTAATTCCGATAATTTTTGTTTGTTTAATGCCTGGGCTTCGGGTGACGGGACGCTGGTCTGGGGATTATTTTGGGACGCGTTTGCTGCGGCGTTTTTGACGTCTGATGCGGTCGCCGACTTGGCACTGGCGACATTATCAGATACTGATTTTTTTGCCGCATCAATTTCCGTGGCGGGGACCTGCTGGGCCGATGCCGTGTCAATAACCTGTTGCGTGGCCGCTTGATACGCCGCCACCGCCGCGTCCACCGATGTCGCGTTTAAAATCGCAGTGGTATCAACCACCCCAAAAGCCAATCCTGGTATCAGCGCAGGTATAAAAACAAACAGACGTTTCATTTATTTTCCCCCCGCGGTTTGTGTTTTCATTGGCGCCAAATCGTACAGTCCGGGTGCGTTCAGGGTGCCATCCCGATTGGCCGTCACACTGGACAAGGACCCATTAGGTGCGGGTTTGTTCGTTGTGGTATTGGACGACGTGGCTGCGGCCGGCGTTGTGGTGGATGTTGTAATGGAATTTGATGCCGTGTTACCGGCGGCGGCTTGGGCCTCTTTTTCTTTTTTAACCGCGTTTTCGGCCTTTTGCCGGTCAATGGCGCGATTAAACATACCCGACGATGCCATACCAGCCGCCGTCCCCAGGCCCGAACCCATAACGCCGGAAATAACCGCACGTTGGGTTTCCGTTTCGCGCAGGGCGTTTTCTTTGAACGTTGTCACGTTAACGCCAAACCAATTTTGGTCGCAATTAAATGTGCCGCCCGCATACAGTTTCTTGGACGCATAGGGCGTTGATGAATTATTCGCAAAGAAATTGACAGTATAAACACAGACCAAACTGCGTTCATCGAACATGGCGCCCAATCTGGCACAGGCCTGGGCCATTTCATCGCGCAGGGCATAAAGCCGTTTTTCATCCGCCTGGACCTGTTTTTCTGCATCGACGCGCAGCGTGGACAGCACTTCACCCGCACGCGCGGCCAATCCGTTGTCCGTTGTCAAACACGATTTATATTTTTGACCGCATTTGGCGATGGCGGCGTCGCCGGCCGTCTTGCCCCAGCAATCGCGAAATGTTGCGCCGCATTCGGCAACCAGACAACTGTTATATTGGTTGCCGCAATCGACCGTTGCCTGATAATTGGCCAATGTCGCATTGGCGTCGCGGTCGGCCTTAATCTCGGCCGACAACAATTGGTATTCGTGACCCGTGCATTGCACCGTGGCCCGGCACGCATCCATTTTAATACCCCAATCGGTGTCGCCATCGCTGGCGCATTGGCTGAAATCTTTGCCGCATTTTTCCATCATGCATGTTCGCAACCCAGTGTCGCACTTGTTGGTGCCTTGGCGGGCGGCGGCGGAATTGGCCCGGTCCTGGCGGTCGTATTCGTCACGTTGACGCCGAATGGATTCGGCGCGTGCGGCGGCCGCACTGTCGGTTTCGGAATCAAATGCAGTGTTAAAAGATTCTTGGAATTGGGCGGATTTATCCATGACCACAATTTCATCAACCGGCGCGGCATCCACAATCGGTTCATCTGCCGCCGGCGCGGTCGTCGCAGTTGCGTTCTGGATTGTCCCGGCGGCGCGAATTCCGGCCGCGCTGCTGGGGCGGGTGGCGGGCGCACGTGTTTGCGTGCCGCGCTGGACCACGGCGGCGGACGATACCTGGGGCGCCACCGCCATCATCGCGAATACAATGACGCGACCGATATATTTTTGTAAAAAAGCGTTCTTTGTCTGCTTCATTATATTTATATGTCGCCCTTGGTTAATCTGTCGCATGCCAATTCATGGAATTTGCACAACAATGTTGCCGCCGCGCGTTCGGACGGAAAATCGGGCGCGCATTTATTGGGCATGTTTTGCGCACAGCGTGCCTGGATACACTGTTGCCGCGCGGCGTCGTCTGCACATGCGTTTTTTGCGGCGGTGAATTTAGCGGCACGATTTGTCTGGTACCCAGAAACCGTGTCGGCCAGTATTTTTTCCATATCTGCGGCGGCGGTTTTACGCTGGGCCGCGATGTCGGTACGAATATCGCCCAGGAATTCACCGCATCCCGTCGATTCCACACCGCATTCTGCGAAATATTGGTCAAACAGGGTGTCGGTCGCGCATCCGGCAAAATCCGCCCCACAGCGTTTTTCATCATTGATGCAAATAGCGATGTCAGTTTGACATCCAGACAGGGTTTTTCCCTGGTGCGTTTTGTCCAGGGTTTTATCAATGCTGGCACTGATGCCGGCGGCGCGGCACGACGCTGAAATCAATTCGTCATAAACATCCGTGACGTCATCAGGGGTGCAACCCGCATTCTTTTTAATACATTCGGTCGTCGCCCAAACATATCGGGCGCCCGGACTGTCGGTGGGGGCGTTTTTTAATTCCTTGTCCGACAGGGTGTTCTTGGACGGCAAAGAGGTGTTTTTTAGCGTGCTTTTGGGAATGCCGCCGGCCGCCGCCTGGCCGCAATACTGACAGCGTGCCGCCGGATTTGACGAAATGCCAATGGCACATGCCGAATCCAGACAGCGACGCAAATTGGCCACCGAACACGTCGCCGCATCGGCAGTTATCGGACCCAATACCAGGCCAATAATAAAAAATAGTGTGTTTTTCTTCATTCTCTTCTGAATATAAACTATATCAAAAACACCATATCGACGCAAAGGAAAAATCATGTGCAGGTCATTGCAGAAATTAAAAAATATTTGACAAAGGTAATATTTTGTCTATTATAGTAATAAACTTAATCCATACCAAGGGGATAAATAATGAAAAACAAACCGTTGAAAAACAACCCGTTAAATGATCTGAATTGGTTTGATCGGATTATTGCGAATTGGGATCGTCAACACACAATCAATGCTGTTTTGGGGATTGCGCTGTTGGGCTTTGTGTTGCTGTCAGTGGACCAGTGCAGCGAAAAAAAGCGCGCCCGCGAAGAACGGCGCCAGGAAACAAACAAGCGTTTGGATCAGCAAGCGGTTCTGGATAGTTTAAAAAATGAATACCGCAGTCTGGAAAGTGTCAAGAAAAACTTGGCCGAAAGTGTTGATACATTGTCTGCGTATCTGTATGATTGTTATGAAAAAAATTATGAACTGGAACAGGGAAAAACGGTTGTGGTGAAACAACCTGTGCCGGTTAAAACGGTTGGTGGTCGTCGTCCAGCGTCGACGCCCGTGACCAAACCCGTGGCCAGACCCGCAGCCAAACCGGTGCAAGAAACGGCAACCCCGTCTGCCAATGTTGTCTTTAAAGATAACGCGACCAATTCGGGGACGGTGAACGTCAATAACGGAACCATTAATAATTACAATGGCACCGGTGGCGTCATCCGTATCCATGTGGAACGCACCCGTGTGTACAAGGCGCGATAATAAATCCGCATTTAATCTAAGCCGGCCCGTCGATTTTTCGACGGGTTTGTTTTTTGACTGGACACGTAAAAATATTTTATGCTAACATCCTATTGTCACAGAGAGAATTTGCATGAAATACATCAAGATTTTGTTGTTGGCTTTGTTTTTTATGCCCGGCGTGGCGCGTGCGGCCGATGATTTTGCGGTTGCGGCCCAGTTGTTGGCTGCGGCGAAAAATGCCGATATTCAACAGGTTCAATTACTGATTAATAATGGGGCCGATATCAATTATATCGACAGTACCGGTTTGTCGGTGGTCTGTACGGCGTTGATGAACAACGACCTGCGGGCGGCCCAGATTCTGCAAATGTATGGCGCCGATGCGTCCAAATGTGACCGCCAGATTAAACAGTTTAATAATAAAACCAAAAAGACAACGTCCAGTGGGGGATTGTTTAGCGGGCTGTCGTCTGCCCAAAGCATTGCGTTAGCGGCGGCGGGGGCCGCCGTTGTCGTAGGGGGGCTGTTTTTATTAACGGATGTGTTTGACCCGGGCAATGACAACGATGTGATTAATAACGGTGGCGACCGGCCCAACGGCGGCGGCGGGGAAACACCGGGCGGCGCCACGGGCGAGACTGCCATCCCGGTCGGTCCCGCGTATTTTAATGCCAATGGTCAAATTGCGTACAGCACCGCTGCATACAACGCCAATTTAAACCTGTGGAATCCGTCGGCCGGCGGTATTCGTCAGTGGGATTATAACTATTTCCGCCCAGATGTTCAGCCAAACAATAATTTCAAGACAGATGGCATCATTTCATCCATGCAAAATTATTTGTTGACGATGCATGGCTATTCTTCGTTCGCCAACGGATATTTGGGTCAGTCCACTATCCGGGACGAGGCGCACAATCCCGTAAAATTGGCCAATGAAACCGGCGGCGGTCGTCCCGTTGCAGTGGCCATGATAACGGCAAACGGCATTAATCCCACCGGGTCGTTGTCGCGTACGGATTCCGATGGCAAGGGCGTTGGAATTGCCTGGGCCGACAGTGCATCCGCCACCAGCAATACGTACACCGTGGACAAGTTTATGAACTTTACCGCGCCAACAATTGTTGATGGCAATTTGGTGCTGGGGGGTGAAATGGGCGGCTTTGATTTTTCAGGCTCAGGCACGGTGATGAATCCCTTTGCCACGGCAAATGAAACGGCGCTGGGGAAAATTATTGGCGGATGGGAGGCGGGCGGCCGCGCCACGGGTGACTTGTTCGGATTTGTCCCCAATGGTCAATTGGCCGTGTACCGCACCGGCGGCGGCAACGCGTTTGTTGATATTGCCAATCCCACCAGTGGGCCGGTTTTGGGGACCGTGACCAAGGCAGCGGCAGACGCCCCAACCAATCAAATTCAAATCGGCGACAGCATAACCATCGATGGCAAAACGTACAAGATTTCATCCGCCGTCGCCGACAGCAGTATCACCGCCCCAACCATTACGGTTGGCGGGGTGACATTTAAATTGCCAAACAATTCTCAAATGCTGCGGGCGAAATGTGAATCTGCGAACGCGGCGGATTGTGAAAACGTTTCGGATATTGCGATTTATCGGGGCACCGATGGATTTTATTATATTAATTCGACGGGCGGCAATCGTCCGGACGCGGTCTATGTCGTTGACCAGAACAATATTTACGCGCAAAAGGAATATAAGCCCGCCGACATTAAAAATTACGAGGCGATGTATAACGCCCGTGGCACCAATATTGCGGTCTTGGCGAATGTATCGTTAAATCCGGCGTCGCGCGCGGTTGATTATTTGACCATTCGTGATTTGCCGGCGTTGTTCAACCTGGGCGGCGCGTCTGTGGATAAAAAGGGGATTTTTGGCGCGCAAATTGATAAATATTATGACAAGGATACCGCTGACGTCACCACCCAGGGCGGCTATGCCAATTCTATGTTCAACAATTATGGCGAAGCCCAGCCGATTATCGTCAACGCCGCCGGTGAATTTGAATTTGGCCAAGGGGCGGGTAAATCATTGGCGGTGATGGATGCGACGTTTGAAAATTATGCCCCTGCGCTGTACGACAGCAATCTGGAACACTTGTTTATGACCATTGTCGCAGTCCAGCATGCCAAGGGAACGGCCGCCGCAAACACCATTGGTGATTATGGCAATGGCACAGGTTCTAATTATGGACCGCTGTATCTGTCGATGTGGACGGACAACCGCGG
>CAXHMP010000030.1:0-12606 GCA_964017835.1 uncultured Alphaproteobacteria bacterium | reverse complement strand
ATACGGCCAACACACCACCAAACAGACGATATAATTTTTGCGACATTTTGCCTAGAACTCCTTTCCTGTGCCTAATCCAACCCACCGTTTAGACTGACTTTTTTTCAATTTTTAAAAAAGCCCAATTTCTGCGCTTTTGCGCATGCCTTCCTATGCCTAATCCAAACGGTCGTTTGGATTAGGCATAGTGTCATAACTGTCTATGATTTACATTATATGGTAATACAGCGTTTTTTACAAGATTTAATTGTTTCCAATCTTGGTCTGGGGGGGGGATAAAATCTTTATAATGTATATCCACCCAGTGTTTTTTGTTGTATATTGGATAAAATTTGACTGGATGAAACCTTATATTGTCCCAGCGCATTTTCAAACGAATGGTTGGCCCCGTCAATCGACGCCAATTCTTTGTTCGGCACGCGCAGGCCGCTGAACAGTTCAACATTCTGGTTATATTCGGCCATGTCGTCTTTTGTGCCCAAGACAAAAGAAATGCGAATATCACTGTTGATATACGACGACAAACGTCCCGCGATATCGGGTAATTTTTGCCCCATCCATGTCGGCGGCAATGGCACACTCAGGTTATACAAACTGGCGGGATAATAATATTGAACGTTTTGAATTTGGCGCATTTGCGTGACGGATTTATGCAGCAAAGACCGCCACATCCGTCCCGACGGATCGCGCGCCATTAATTTGTCACGCACGTGTTGCACCCGCATCGGTGGCAGGAAATAGGGGTTGTTCATGACCACGGTGTTAAATGTCTTTTGTATCATTGGTGACGCCACCATCAAATCGGCCAAGGCCCGGCAAGACATCGAATGCGCCCATGCCACATGGTAACGATGATTTAAATCGTTGCGCGTTTGACAGTGCGCAATGGCGGCCAACAGGGCGCGTTTGTGCCGGTACAAATTCATGTTGATGGATTTTTTCTGGTCCCCGCATGTCGCCGACAGCGCCACGCCTTCGATGGCAACAACGTCAAATCCCGCCGCCAAAGCCAGTTCTTTTGGCACAATCATACAGGGTTCAACGGGACTGCCGCCATAGCCGTGCATTAAATAAACGGTCCCAACCACAGGCCGTGACCGGTCAGCATGAGAAATATAAACATTGGCCAAATTTTGGTTGCGTCGGTCCCGAATGGGATAGAACTGTTCAAAATGCGCAATAGCAATATTTGTGGTTAACCCACTGCTACTTCGGTCAATGTCGGACATATTGTTCCCTGTTTTGTTACATTCATAGATAATATTAGCCAATTTTTTAAAATTGTCAACAAATTTATATTTCCATTTTTTGTTTTAGACTTGACGGACTTGCTCTGATTTTCTTATAATTCCGGTACACAGGGGGACCCACAGATGAAGAAATTTATAATTGGTGTATTTATGGCGCTGGCATTGGCTGGTTGCGGCCAGGTGTATGACCGTGAACCCGTCGGCGTCGGTTATGATAATAATGAATTAAAACTCAGTCCGTGCGCCTGTATCATGGTCTATCAGGCCTGATGAACAACGCCATCAGGGGGATAGATTTTGGATTACCCAGGCAATTTTGACACGCCCGCATTTCCCGCCGGGTCGCGTATTGCGCTATCCCGGGTGATGTCCATGTGGACATTGGTCGCGTTTTTTATTGCGATTTGTTTGTGTGGGGCATTGTTGTGGACGTCGCGGGCGCGGCGGCTGGACCCGTTTATGATATCAATTGATAATGTGACCGGGCAATGGACGGTCGTGGGGCGGGGCGGGGCGCACTTGGAATATTCTGTGACGCGCACGATGCAGGAATCAGTTGTCGGCAATTTTGTGACGCAATGGTTTCAAATTTCGGATAATGCGACGGGCAATTCCGCTGCATGGCGCAAATGCACCCGCAACGAATGTGCATCGGGCGATGCCCGGGTGGCGGCAACGCGGCTGTGCGCCATATACTGTGCCACCGGGGACGAGGTGTATGCCCGCTTTGCCCGCGATGTCATGCCGGGATACAATGCCGTGGCGGCCGCGGGTGAAACGTGGACTGTGGATACCAATTCGTTAAATATCTATCCGGCGGGGCCAATTACGGATGCCGGCGGCACGTGGCGTATTACCGCGGTGGTTAATACATCAACCGGGCTGATGCCTGTTAATGCCTGGGCCAAGGTGGCGCGTAATACAACATATTACCCGTCAAACATGGGATTTTACATTGCGGACTTTAACGCCTATCGGATGAATTGATGAAAAAGATTGTCATGTTCTTGGCCGGTTTGATGATATTGCTGCTGATGTTTGCAGGGCTTTATTTTGCGGCGGCGGTCTATGACGCGGGCGACCGGTTTTCTGTGCAACCATTTGTGTTCCAGCCAAACAACCTGTCGACGGCGCGTATCGGCATGCCGGTATCTGTGGACCAATTGCCGGACCAAGTGGTTTTGGAATCGTTAATCAAAAAATTCGTAACTGAATATTTCTATGTCACACCGGACGTGGAAAACATTGCACGGCGTACCCGGCGGGACGGGATATTGGCATTGATGTCGACGCCGGCGGTGTTTAACGAATGGGTGGACGGGACTGCGCGTGATATTGAACGTCTGGCGGAACAGGGGGTGCTGCGGCGGGTGTTGGTGGCGAATGAAATCCTGCGCCCCGCGGGCAGTGAGTATTGGACCGTTGTTTATGAATTACAAACATGGACAACCCCCAATGATATGGCCCAGGGACCCCAGATTACCCGCGGGGTTATTTATCTGCGTATTGCCTTTGTGAACGAATTACGTGACCAAATGCATGGCAAGCCGTTTAATATCCGCGAATATTTGGCCGATGGCGGCGACCCGGCCGCGATATTCAAATTCCGTGTCGAAGAAGTCGCACAGAATCAAAACTAGTCAGGGGCGACCCCATTGGATGGTATCAGATGATAAGAAAAATATTTTTGGCTTTATTCATGGGATTATGCCTGGGGCCGGCCATGGCGGATGACCCGTTTTCATTTGAAAATTTTGCCATCGTCGACAGTGATAACGCCGATTTAACGACGGCGCCCGTCACTATGAATATTGACGGTCGCGCGGTTGACGTTGGCGGATTTGATATCGCGGGCGTGATGCTGGGGATGCCGTTCGAAGATGTTCACACCCTGTTTTTCAAGGCCAAGGGTCTGTATGCGCCGCGTCAAAAAGACAGCATTATTTACACCATTGCCAAGGATTGGAAATATAACCTGGACTATGAATGCCGCCAGCAGAATATTTTCGCCCCGGCCGAATTGGAAAAGTGCATCAACAGCCTGGCGCGCAACCGGGGATTGCTGTACGCGTCGGAACTGCACCTGGTGCGGGAAAACACAGGCGAAGAAATTGTCATTTATTTTACCAGCAACGCAACCGACAATGTTGTTTGGCGCGTGGTCTATACCAACGACGTTAACGAAATCGAAGGGGACGCCGAAAAATTCGCGAACCAGCGGGAAAAGAAAATCTTGTCCTTTTGGCAAAGCGTTCTGGACAAATACGGGGCGCCAAATTCCGGCACGGACAAATGGATTACGACATCAAACGCATATGACCCGATGATGACGGCGTATTACGGGTCGCTGGATTTGGTGGACATGGGGCGCTTTTCATCCGACGCCGCGCAAAACGTGGAACAGGCCCGCGAAAACTTTACCGCCAAGCCCTATGCGTTCTAGGGTCATGACATCTTATCAATCGGGATTAATGGCCGAATGGCGGGCGCGTTGGTTTTTGCGTCGTCGTTTCTTTCGGATTTTGCATACGCGATACGTTACCGGCCGTCACACCGGTCGCGCCGAAATTGATATTATTGCCCGCCGCGGGAATTTGATTATTTTTGTCGAAGTAAAATATCGTCCCGACATGACCACCGCGTGGGACGCAATAAGCGGGCATCAATCGCACCGCCTGCGTGCGGCGGCGGAAACATATTTGGCCCATCATCATTGGATGGGTGATGCGCGCATGGACGTGATTGCGGTATGTGGTCGCCGGATTCATTGGGTGAAAAATTGCCTATAAAAATGTTGAAAACTCTCCGACATGGGGATATAATCTTTGGGTACTTTTGAAAGCAAAGGAGAAGTAAATGAAAAAAGTAATGTTGGCGTTGTTTGCCGTTATGACATTGGCGGCCTGCACAGGTTCTTATAAATCCGGCAACTGCGAATATGATTTCCTGCTGCACAAGGATATTTCCATTTCCAAAATTATTGGCAATGCGACCGGCGGTTGCCGCTAAAAAATCCCCCGCGTTCCGCGGGGATTTTTTTTGCAAGGCTGAGTTCTGACTTCTGATTGCTGATTTGTAATTTAATTGTTTTTTTTAATAAGGCATGTGTCGCTCGACACCAAAGCGTCCGCCGCGACACTGAGGCTTAATATTCTAGACGCTTAAATACTCCTATCATTGCGAGGGCGGGGCGGTAATTTTTCCTTGGGATTTAATTCGCGTTTCGTATATAATAATTAGGTACATGGTTGGAGGGGGCGATATATATAAATAAGCCCACTATTTCATTGATATAGTTCTTAACCTCCAGCCTCCGCTTTGATTGGGGGGCGACGAATAAGAACCTTGGTTCAAATAAGTTGCGCTATGTTCATCAAACGATAGTTCTTAGCCCCCAATCGCCTTAGGGTTGGAGGGGGTGATATATATAAATAAGCCCGCTATTTCATTGGTATAGTTTAGACCTCCAGCCGTCCTTTTTCCCCTGGATATTTAAAAAAAATCGTATATAATTAGAAACGTACTGGCGGTTGCTGGTGCTAGGCATAGGAACCTATTTTAAGCATACATTTATTAGTGTAAAACTCTAATGATGGTTGGAGGGTGGCGAAATATAAAAATAAGTCACGCTATTGCTTAATATAGTTCTTAACCTCCAGCCGCTCGATTTAGGGAGTGGTTTTTGCATGTTTTTTTTCTAGACTTTATTTCTTAAATACACTATACTTTATTTGCATTGATATTATTTTATCAATGTGGGGCTTAAGAACCTCTTATTAAGCATCGTACCAGGGTACGATAAAACTCTGACCATTCTTTACGGTTGGAGGACGATGAATAAGAACTTTGGTTCAAATAAATCGTGCTATTGCTTGATATAGTTCTTAACCTCCAACCACCTGAATTTTCTGGTGGTGTTTGTTTTTGCTGGTCGGGATGGGGAACGGAATACTTCCACCAAGCAATGCACCCATCCGACCGCCAAAAATATTTTACTGGGGGGATGCGTCGGGTTGGTTTGTTCTCTTTAAACATCCACAAACAAACAACAGCGGCCCGCGTGTCACCCCGCCCAAAATAATTATCATTTATGACCCGGCGGGTTGGGTTACCCTGGCTCTGGCCCCTCAAAAGTGGAGAACGCCGGGTCATCCCATGACATCAGTGTTGCCGGGACAACAATTGAAAATTTGCCGTCGTGGACCAACGTGGCCGATGGCCGGCGTGCCATACGCCCCGCATCAACGCCCATTTAAACAACACGCGGTCCAGCGTGCCGTTGCGCACGCCGTGCAGGGTGCGCAAAAATCGTTTGGTGGCGTCCATATCCGTCGGATGTTCGATACAGTGAATGCGTCCGCCCACCGTAAAGGCCACCGCGTTACCGCGATGATTTTGGTGCATGGTAATGGATTTGCCAACCGCCAGTGTGTCCATAAATTCAATTGGCATGCGCGTCGATGTGCGAAAATGATTGTCGTTTTGCATGCGGACGTCAACAACCCCCAAATGCGTTTGAGGGATAACAGATGTAATTTTGTATTTTTCCATGTCGTTTTTCCCGTAAAAAAATCCGGCCGATGTGGCCGGATTTATATTCAGTCATTTGCCGTTTGGTCTTAGCCCAGCATTTTTGCCACTTCGTCCGCCAGGTTGTCTTCGGCCTTTTCAATGCCTTCACCCAACAGATAGTACGCAAAGCCCGCCAATTTGCCACCGGCGTCCTGGACCACCTGTTTGACGGTCTTGGACGGGTCCATGACGAACGGCTGTTCTTCCAGGACGGATTCCGCATAGTATTTGCTGATGCGGCCCGTGACCATTTTTTCGACGACCGCGTCCGGTTTGCCGGCAGTGGCGCCCGATTCGATGAACACTTTCTTTTCGCGTTCAACCGCCGCCGGGTCGACATCGTCAATGGTCATAAATTCGGGTTTGTTCGCGGCGATGTGCATCGCAACCTTGGAACCGATTTCATCAATTTGGTCGGAATCACCATTGATGGCGACAACAACACCGATTTGACCCATGCCCGGGACCAACGCGTTGTGAACGTATGTATAGATATGGTCGCCCGTCACGCGCGCAATGCGGCGCAGATTCATGTTTTCGCCAATGGTCGAAATCGTGGCGGCAATGTCGTCTTTGACCGCGTTCAATGTCGCGTCAAAATCACCCTGGAATTCCAGCGCGCGTGCCGCAACATCGGCAACCAGTTTCTGGAATTTTTCGTTTTTCGCAACAAAGTCCGTTTCGGCGTTCAATTCAACGACGCAACCCATGCCATCGCATTTGACAACCGTCACCAAGCCTGATGCCGCGACGCGACCGGCCTTGGACGCGGCCTTGACAATGCCTTTTTGACGCAACCAATCGGCAGCAGCCTGGACATCGCCATCCGTTTCCGTCAGGGCTTTTTTACAATCCATCATACCCGCGGATGTTTTTTCACGCAGTTCTTGAATCAGTTTTGCTGTAATTTCTGCCATTAGTATCTCCTATTAAAGTTTAATGATTTTATTTGGGGCGCAGTGACGCGCCCCCCAAATGCGTCCGTAATGGATTATTTATCCATTTTTTCGGCCAATTTGCCACGGCGTTCTGCGCGGGCTTCGGTCATTTTGGATTTCGTACGCGCTTCGCGTTCTTTGACATCGTCTTCGAAATCGTCGGCCGCCGCTGCGCGCATGTCGGATTCAACCTTTTTACCGGCCGCGCCACCCAGGCGTTTTTCAATACCCGACAAAATCGCGTCCACGAACAGGTCACAGTACAACTGGGTCGCACGCGCTGCGTCGTCGTTGCCCGGAACCGGATAATCAACCATTTCCGGATTGGCGTTGGTGTCGCAAATCGCGATGGTCGGAATGTCCAAATTTTTCGCTTCGCGAACGGCGTTCATTTCACGCGGCACGTCGATGATAACAATCGCCTGGGGTGTGCCGTGCATTTCCAAAATACCGCCGAAAATACCACGCAGTTTTTCAACTTCTTTGGTCATGACGCCAACTTCTTTCTTGGTCAGACCCAATTTTTCGGCGTTTTCAATGTCGGATTCCATCTTTTTCAGACGGCGAATGGACTGGGACACGGTGGCCCAGTTGGTCATCATACCGCCCAACCAGCGGTTGTTGACGTAAAACTGACCGCAACGTTCGGCCGCGTCTTTGACGATGTCTTTGGCCTGGTGCTTGGTCGCGACGAATAAAACCTTGCCACCGGCGGCCGCAATCGCTTCCAATGCGACCAGGGCGCGATGCAATAACGGCGCGGTCTTGTTCAAATTGATAATGTGAATTTTGTCTTTGACACCATAAACGTACGGCGTCATCAGCGGATTCCAGCGGCGTGTGTGGTGACCAAAGTGAACCCCCGCTTCCATCAGCTGTTTCATGGTAAATGTCGGCAATGCCATAATGATATCCTTTTGTTTTCTGTTGTTTCCTCGCCCTTGGGGTAAAACCTGGTTGACAATGCATCCCAGACAGAAATCCACCCATGGGTTGTGTTCTTCACGCGATGCGCGTGGGCCTATTATGGCGCGCGACGGCCGAAAAATCAAGTAAAAAAGACGAAATACACCAAATTATTGGGTGGGGGATTATTTCCCCCATTTTTCCCCAATGACAAATTCCGCCCGCAGTGGCACCGCCAGATGCGCGACGTTTTCCATGGCGTGTTGAATCCGGGCCGCAAATTCGGTCGCCCGGTCGGCCGCGCATTCAAAGACCATTTCGTCGTGTACCTGCATAATCATTTTAATGACGTCGGGGCCAGGGCGCACAATATCCCGGTCGATGTCAACCATGGCGCGACGCATCAGGTCGGCTTCGAATCCCTGAATCGGGGCGTTGACCGCCGCCCGCAGGGCGTACGCCCGCATTCGCGGGTTTTTGACATCCGGCAATTCGATGCGGCGTCCCCACGGGGTCATGACATATCCATTGTCCAATGCAAATTGGCGCGTGCGTTCGATATAGGCCTGGATTTCGGGCAGGCCCGCCATATATGAATCAATCAGTGATTGGGCATCCCCGCGCGACACCCCCAGTTGTGATGCCAACCCAAACGATGAAATCCCATACACAATTGAAAAGTTCACCGTTTTTGCCGCCCGGCGTAAATCGCCCGGGACCGGGGCGTCGGGCGCGATATTAAAAATCTTGCGCGCGGTTTGTTCGTGAATGTCGGCACCCTTGTGGAATGTTTCCTTGAACGTGTGGACGTCCGCCACATCCGCCAACAGGCGCAATTGAATCTGGGAATAATCAACCGAAATCAGCACACGGTCCAATGGCGCCACAAAGCATTTACGGATTTCGGTCCCCAGTGATGTCTTGATTGGAATATTTTGCAAATTCGGGTCCCGCGACGACAGGCGCCCGGTATTGGTGCTGGTCTGTAAATAGGTGGTGTGGATGCGCCCGTCGGATTCAATCTGGCGCGGCAGGGCGTCTGCGTATGTTCCCGCCAATTTGGCAATGGACCGCCAATTCAAGATTTTTTCCACAATCGGGTGCGTGTCAATCATGTCGTTTAGCGCCGCCGCATCGGTCGACCGCTTTTTATTTTCCGGCAGATGCAGTTCATCAAACAGCACGGCACCCAATTGCTTGGGGCTGGCGATATTAAATTCGTGGCCGGCCAAATTCCAGATTTCGTTTTCCAGCGTCCCCAATTGCGTATGAAACACCCCCGACAATTCCCGTAATCCGTCGCGATTGACCAAAACGCCTGCGCGTTCGATTCCAAACAACACCGGCATCAGCGGCAAATCGCACGTGTCATACAGGTGGCGCAGTGATTCGTTCGCGTCAACCTGGGGGCGCATTAATTGATAAAGGCGCATGCAGACGGTCGCGTCTTCGGCGGCGTACGGCGTTGCCGCGTCAATATCCAGTGTATCAAACCGGCGGTCGGCATCACGGGTCTTGGGCGGGAATAATGATTCGTATGTTATGTTCTCATGGCCCAAATACCGGTGCGCCAATTCGTCCAGTCCATGGTTGTGCAGTGTTCCGTGCAGCGCGTACGACAACAGCATTGTGTCGTCAATGGGGCGGATTTTGTCCGTGTCCCATCCCATGTTCGCCAAGATATGCAAATCAAATTTCAGGTTATGTCCAACCTTGACCACGTTGGGGTTGGTTAACACGGGCCACAGTTTTTCCCGTACGGTATTGATGTCCAGTTGCAGGGGCGCGGGTGCGTCGGTTTCGAACAAATTATCGGACGTGGCGCGGTGGGCAATCGGGATATAAACACCCACGTCCGGCGTCGCCGCCAGCGAAATGCCAACGACGCGGTCGGTCATCTGGTTCAATCCGGTGGTTTCTGTATCGATGGCCAGGGTATCGGTCACCGTTTTCAAAAACGCGTCCAGCGCATCGACATCCCGGATGGCGGAAAACGTCATCGGGCGCGGGGCAGGGCGCGCGTTGTTCGTTGTCGTGGGCGCCGGGGTGTCCACCGTTTCCACCGGACATTCGGATTTGCCCCATGGTACCGGCGCGGGGCAGGCGTCGGCATTAAATTTGTCCAACGGGAATAATTTTTCAATTTTGGCCGCCAATGACGGGCTTTCGACCGTATTGCGGATAAAGTCCAGCGCGCCCGGCGTGTTAAAGCAAAACGGGGTAATTTTCAACCCGTCTAAATCAACGTCGTCTTTTAATTGCACCAATCGGCGCGAAATAAACGCCATTTCCCGATTATCGCGCAGCAGCCCACGCACGCGTTCGTTTTTCACATCGTCCAGGTGCGCGTACAGGTCATCCAGACTGCCGAATTCATTGATTAATTCGGCCGCCTTTTTCGGGCCGATGCCGGGCACACCGGGGACGTTGTCGGTGGCGTCGCCCATCAAACTTTGCACATCGACAACGCGGTTTGGGGTGACGGAAAATTTTTCCAAGACTTGCGGTTCACGCACTTCGCGCTGTTTCATGCCGTCATACAGGAACACGCAGTCAGACACCAATTGCATTAAATCCTTGTCGCTGGTGATGATGCGTGTGCCGCCGGGATTATCGCAATTTTGTGCCGCCAGTGTGGCGATGACGTCGTCCGCTTCGACCCCTGGCACGCACAGGACCGGCATGCCCGCCGCCGCCAGGCCCCGGCGTATCATTTCGCCCTGGGCGATTAAATCGGCGGGCGTTTCGGACCGATTGGCCTTGTATGCGGGGAAAATATCCTGGCGGAATGTGATGCGCGATGCGTCAAAGACACAGACAAAGGCGTCGTCCGGTTTGGCCGCCGCCAAAACAGGCAAAATCATATTGAAAAATCCAAACACGGCGCCGGTCGGCGTGCCGTCTGTTCGTGTCAGGCGGCTGTGAACACCGTAATAGGCACGAAACAATAATGAATTTCCATCAATCAGCGTCAGCATTTAATAATCCCGTTTTAATTATCCCCAGATGATTTGGGGCGCCGTGCGGCGCCCCACCGTATATTATCCGATTTTAAAAGACATACCGCAATTTGACGCGTGCGTCGTACTGCAGCAAATTGGCATTGTCGTCCGCCAATTTAAAGACGTGGTTGGCGTACAGAACACGGCCTTCGACGTCGATGTTCAACGGCAAAATCGGCAAATCAAATGTGACGCCCAGCATGCCTTGGTACGCAGGGGCGGTTTCGGCGTTTAATTCGTTGTATTCGCCGTCAAAAATCACACCCATACCAACGCCCAGGTACGGTTTAATAACCGGGGTCGGCAATTTGGCATAGGCATTGACCATCGCCAGATGCAATTTGGCATCATCACTGGCCAGATAATCGTATTCAACTTCGGCGCGCAGCAACGGGATATCAATCCCCAACACAGCGCCGTAACTTTGTGCGGTATAGGAATTGTTGTCATCGGCAAACCATGTTGCGCCACCAAACCCAGCGGTCGCACCGGCATAGATATCAAATAACAGGTTCGCGTTCGCATTTCCTGCTATCATCGCAGACAGGGTCGCAACCGCAGCCAGAGATTTTAATTTCATATTTTTCTCCTTTGTGTGATATTATAATAAAAGAAAGAGGTGTCATGATGCAAGAAAATAAACCCATTTTGGTTGTTGGTCTGGGCAATCCCGGGGACACGTATGCGCGCACGCGTCATAATGTGGGTTTTATGGCGGTGACGACCCTGGCCGGGACGGACGCATCATGGCGCACGGAAAAAAAGGCCAAAACCGCTGTGGTCCAGAATAACGGCAAAAAATATATTTTTGTCATGCCGCAAACGTATATGAACCTGAGTGGGGATGCGGTCGGCCCATTAATGGCGTTTTATAAAATTCCGCTGGACAATTTAATTGTGATTCATGACGACATGGATTTAAAGGTGGGGGCCACCCGGCATAAAATCGGCGGGGGCAGTGCCGGTCACAACGGCATCAAATCAATTGATGCAGCGGTTGGGCCCAATTATCATCGCATTCGCATCGGTATTGGCCATCCGCGGGATTTGGGGTTGCCGATGGACCCGGCTGATTGGGTATTGGGGAAATTTACCAATGAACAAATCGCCGCGATAACCGCGGCGATTGACGGGATTGATTTGGAAAAGTTGGACTGAAGCAAGACGTTAGCGTTCGCCGCGTACAAATTCACCGTTGGATTTTAAAATCCAATCGCAAATCCCCAGTTTCAGACATTCGTTGGCCATGATATAACTGCCTTCGTCAGCGATTAATGATTTTAATTTCTTTTCCGAAATTTTGGTGTAGTTCAAATACGTCGCCAATAAATTTGCGCGTGATTTCTTGGCATAGGCGGCCAGTTTTTCCGGTTCGGATTCTTTTTCCGCCGTGACAGAAAATTTGCCCCAATGAATCATGTTGGTGGCGTTTTCGTACATGATGCGAAATCCGGGCGTTCCCATGACGGCCAGCATGCTGGCGGCGCTGGCCGCCAGACCGGTGGCGGTGGTGCGGATAATGACGTTCTTGGACTTGGCCACGGCCAGCATGTTCGCAATCGTGTTCAGCACGTACACACTGCCGCCCGGGGAATTCAGGACAACGTCAATAACTGTGGCATTGTGGCCCCGCAGGTCATAGGGGGATTCCATTTTCACCCGGGAAAAATCAATGGGTTTAGAATAGGGCAATTTCAACACCAATTCAGTCAGGTCCCCAATCAATTTGGCGGTCGTTTCGGTTTTCAATGTATCTAAAATATAAACCGTGTTGTTTAAAACGTAATTGGTTATGTCGGCCATAATATTGTTCCTTTGATAGGGATGACTTTAACACGAAATTTTAAATTGTCAATATTACTTTAATAAAACTTGCCTTGGGGTTAAATTCGGGGTATTATGGCCGGGTATGAATTTTTTTTAAGGGAAAGAAAAGAT
>CAXHMP010000029.1:0-12713 GCA_964017835.1 uncultured Alphaproteobacteria bacterium | reverse complement strand
GGTTAGTAGCTCAGTTGGTTAGAGCGGAGCGCTCATAACGCTTTGGTCGTGGGTTCAAGTCCTACCTAACCCACCATTTAAATTTCCGCCGTGGGCGGATTTTTTATTTTAATTTCTTTTTTTATTATTTTTCACTTGCATCGGTTGCGTGCTTTTTTCTATCATGAATGACAAAAGAGAGGAAGAAAGTGAGAAAAAGTCGACGTTTTCTGCACATTTTTGTGTCTTTATCGGTTTTAATTTTAACGGGTGCCGCATACGGTGCGGGATATACATGCCCTGAATCCAAGCGATACACGACGTGTTATACCAACTATTTCATGACACCCAACGCCCAGGTTGGTAATTCTTGTCAAGATTGCCGTAATGAATACAGCGATGAAGTCCAGGATTGTTCCGACCCGATTACCATACCTCACGGGACCCGTGTTTCCAGTGGTAAGCAAAACTGTGTCGGTAAATTCACCGAAGGTTCGGGCAGTAACGGCACAGAAAGTCAAATCGGCACCATCACCTGCAGTGGGTGCAGCGAATTCGATTCATGCCAATACGAAAGATATGTCTGTAATTGTGATACCGGTTATCATGCGGTGAACCAGGGTACGTCCTCGTGCACATGCGAACCGGATTGCTCGCCGTCCAAGGAATGTTCTTCTTTGGGGGCCGAATGGTCCGGAACATTCAACGAATGCGAAGCTGGTGATGAAAATACAAAATGTACGAAACCGTGCACAAAACATTGTTCCCAGAGTTTGGCAAACTGCCCTGAACATGCCACATGTGTTTATGATGACAACACCAGAACGGGCGTATTAAAATACGGCAACAGAAACGATGAAACCATGTGCGAATACGAAGATTTCCCATGTGCCATTGCCAGTATCACCTGTAACGAAGGTTATCAATATTTCGATAGCCCCAGCCGGTGCGTCAAGAAATGTACACTGCAGTGTTCGGAAAATGATACGGCATCATGTCCTGAAAACGCCATTTGTACCTATGAAAATAAAATTTATGACGGTACCGAAAACGAAGAAGGAGCCTGTGAAGTCCCCAGCAATTTGTGTCCTGTGGAAAGTTTTACCTGCAAACCCGGGTACAAGAAAAGTGACGACGGCCACTCCTGTATTTTGAACGAGGTAACCTGTGGCGTGGGTGAATATCTGCCGATGGGTACCTTGACATGCGCGGCGTGTACGGCGGGCAGTTGGTGTCCCGGCAACCAGACATTTGAATTTAACGCTGTTACCGACCAAGGTATAACCGCGTGTCCGTCGGCCTATCCGAACTCTGAAATGTCTGCCACGGCAATCACACAATGTTTCAGTGATACAAAATCGCGCCCATGGACCGGAATCCAGAATCCGTGCACAACGCCGGATAACTGTGCGACGGCAACATGCAATGAATGTTCTGTGGATGCGTGCGACTATTCCGTGTACGCCAACGCCGACGGTACGGCTGATGGCGCCCTAAAAGACGGATGCGCCACTAATGATGCCCCCTGTACCCAAACAGTGGCCAGCGTCACCGCAAATATTGGATTCTTTGTTGAAGATATGGCCTGCCCCATCTGTCCGGATGGAAAAATCTGTGCCGGTGGCGACGCCCAGCCCGAAACATGTCCGGCCGGCAAGGTTTGCGTCAACGGTGGGGTTTCGGAATGCCCGGCGGGTCATTATTGCCCCAGCGGTTCGTCCGAAGCAACCGAATGCCCCGAAGGTTCATTTTGCCCGACAGGCTCGGCAACACCTTTCACCTGCCCGGCTGATGCCGATGGGTCTGAAACACCACGCGATGATTTCTCTCGGTGTTATCAACTGTGCGATATGACGGTCGAAGATGTTGAATTTTCAGTATCCGTAACACCGGTGGCGGAACGTGTGTATGCGTTATCTGAAACGGAATTCCCGACATGTTCATACAATATTGAATGTGAACGCGGATACGTTCTGATTGATGGCGATACATCTGCACCGTCGTGCCAGAATGTTCGACGCTCAATCCTGCTTAATGACCAGAACCCGACAACAGGCTCTGGGGTGCGCAACCTGTATATCTGGCATGGTGAAGGTTGGTATTCCGATCCTCAATTGCGTGTGGAAATCAGCAATTTGGAAACATTGCCGACCAAAACCGGGTATGATTTCGGCGGCTATTACAGCCAGCCCAAAGGCCAGGGTCTGCGCATCATCGAAAACAACGGTAATCTGATATTTAGTCACGAGGTTCTGACCTTTGCCAGTGCCCAGCAAACCGAAATCTATGCCGATTGGATTCCAGGCATAACAACCTGTGCGGCGGGTGAATATTACACCAACAGCATTGGTTGCGTGCCATGCCCGGCCGACAACTACTGCCCGGGTGGTGATTTCCGGACCGAAGGCGGTACCCAGGGCCTGAATTCCTGTGCGGATTTGGGTGATGGCGCGTGGTCCCATGCGTCCAGCGGGTCTGTCATGCCCGAAGACTGTTACCGGACATGCGAATCCCGCGAAGTGATATACGGGACTGCATACCCGGTCAACCAAACGGAAAATTGGCCTGTGGCATGTTCGTTCAACGGTGTGTCCGATACCGGCAATCCGTGCGACATTATTGATGACCGCTGTGTTGAAACATCATGCACCAAAGAATTTGAACTAATCGGCGGCTTATGCACACCGTGCTCCCGTGAAAATGCGGTATCATACAAAGACGGCGCCAACTGCTTTATCCAAGGATGCGTGGACGGCTATCATCCCAATGCCGGTGGCGTGGCCTGTGTTGAAAACACGGTTGAATGCGTGGCCCCCAACGCGGTCGAGGCATACCAAACATGGGATTACAAGCAGCAGGCATTCAGCGCATGCACCATCAAAACCTGTAACGATGGATATCATGTCACCGCAAACGCATGCGTCTTGGACGAACAGGCCTGTGTTGTGGAACATGGTACCGGTGTCAAGGAATGGGATTTCGTTGCAAACGCATGGGGTCCGTGTACGGCAACCCAGTGCGACCCGGGTTACACCAATGACCCGGCCCAGACCACCGACACCGCCCAACAATGCGGTCGTTGCCGGAATCATTTCAGCGTGTTGGGTACACCCGCCGCGTCCAGTTACATCCGCGAATGCGAAATTGCGTCGTGCATGTACCAAGGCGAACTGTATATCCTGCGCGATAACGAATGTGAACCGATTTGCGATATTAACGGACGCGAAGACGATACGGGCTTTATGAAATGGAACCCGACGACCGGAAAATGCGACCGTACCTGCAAGACTGGTTACAGCATGTGGTAAAAACAAACGCCCCCGAACCCCGGGGGCGTATTTTTTATCCCCCGCCCCAGCCGCCTGTCACAGCGCAGGCGTGCGTTCCCAGCCACATCGGGGGCAGTGTCGGCAAATCAGAATTCAGAAATTAAAAAAATCCCCGCAAAAACGGCTTTTATGCACGCCCGGCGGGGAAACGGGGGATTTATGTTCATGATTCGATATGTTTGGTTCCAATATTCAAACCGAACAAATAATACCGGATTTTATGCGGCCATATTTCACGCCGCCAAATAGGCCGGTTAAATACCTTGACTATTTCGGTGACGTACGGCGTCTGGGGGGTGTGCATCAATTCGGCTGCCCCGTATTGAACCAAAAAATCGTGATATTTTTTCCATACTTGGTCCATGCCATCCGGGATTACCGGCGACCGGCGGTTTCTTTTGCCCAGTGCCGTTGGCGTATCAACAACGTTATATCGCGCATGCGGCACGGTCGCAACCGTATCGGCCAAAACAATCGCCGGTTTGGTAAAAAACAAATCCTGGGTCCCGAACGCCAGCGGTTCAAACCGAAGCCCCACCCTGTCCAGGAAAGCCTTTTTATAAACATAGCGCCACGCCGGATTAAATTTATTGGCCCGCGTTTTCAAAATTTTTTCGGACAACGATGTTAATATTTCAATATTATCAAACACTGGAAAGTTGTATTTCGCCTGGGTCACTTCGCCGCATAAAATATCAGCGTTTGTCGCCACCGCCGCATTTGCCATCCGTTCAAAATAATCCAGATTTACAAAATCGTCATGGTCGTGAAAATGAACATAGTCGCCTTGTGCGGCATCCATCCCTGTGTTTGATGCAACCGATGGGCCGGCATTTTCCTGGGTGATTATTCGAATCCGACTATCTTGTTGGGCGTATTGGCGACACACGGCGATACTGTTATCGCGACTGCCATCATCTACGATAATTATTTCCAAGTTCTGATATGTCTGGTGAATTAAATGTTCCAGGCACTTTGCGATAAATTTTTCCGCGTTATACATGGGAATTACAACGGATATCAATGGCGTCTGATTCATCCTAAATCCTTTACTTACACTAATGAAAAAAACCGCCATTTAAAAGCGGTCGGGAGTTGAACAGTCTGCAATATAAGACCTCGTGCTCTTGCGATACACGACATCCCGACCAAGGGTCGGGACATAAGGCTGTGCTATATTGCGGCTTGTTCAAGGCCATACGCACGATCAAATGTCTGATTTAATTCTAGGGTATCCCCCCAATAAAATCAACGGGAAACTTTTAAATCGACCGTCCTGTCGAGGTACTGGATTTAGCGCCCAATTTTTCTTGATTTTCATCAATATAAAATTATAATTTATGGAAAATGACCAAATTTTATTTGATTTTTAATTCGAAAAATTGCTGGCGCTTTGCCGCCTGAATCTTTTTATTTTGCCCGTGTGTATTTTGGGCTTTGAATTTCATTAAAAACGCATTAAAATTTTATCCAAAGGAAAAGGTTATTTTACTATGTCAGAAAAAATTGTCTTAACGGGCATCAAACCCACCGGCATGCCGCATTTGGGGAACTATGTCGGCGCGTTAAAGCCATTAATTGAAATGGCGCGTGACAACCACACGTTCATGTTCATCGCAGATTTGCACGCATTGAACACCATACACGACGCGGCCCAGATTCGCCAACATACGTATGAAATTGCCGCCCTGTTGATTGCGGCGGGATTGGATTTGAAAAACGCCGTTTTATTCCGTCAATCCGATATCGTCCAGGTCCCACAACTGGCGACCATGCTGATGAACGTCACGCCCAAGGGATTGATGAACCGCGCCCATTCGTACAAGGCCGCCATGGACAAAAACGCCGCCGCCGGACTGGATACGGACGCGGGGGTGAATATGGGGCTGTACACTTACCCGGTGCTGATGGCAGCGGACATCCTGCTGTATGGGACGGACATTGTGCCATGCGGCGCCGACCAGAAACAGCACGTCGAATTTGCGCGTGACATCGCGGGATATTTCAACAACATCTATGGCGAAACGTTTAAACTGCCCGAACCCGTCATTGGCAATGAATCCGGCATCATCCCCGGACTGGACGGCCGGAAAATGAGCAAATCGTACGACAACACCATCCCGTTACTGTGTCCGGAAAACGAATTAAAGAAACGCATCATGCGCATCATCACCGATTCCAAGACGCCCGATGAACCCAAGGACCCGGATGCGTCAACAATCGTGCAACTCTATGCGCATTTTGCGACTGCGGACGAATTGGCGGATTTTCGCGCGCGCTTTGCGGCGCCGGGCATGGGATACGGCACGGCCAAGACCGAATTGTTTGAAAAAATCAATGCTGTTTTGACGCCGGTACGCAATGAATACGACCGACTGATGGCGAACCCGGCGGAAATCGATACCATTTTGGCCGACGGCGCCGCGCGCGCCCGCGTGGTTGCCGAACAAACGTACAACCGCGTCCATCACGCCATGTTGGGAAAATAATTAACAATTAACCAAGGAGAGAAAAATGCAAAAAACAATACTTGTCATCGCCAGTACAATTGCCATTGCGGCAGTTATCGGATGGGCGGCCGCCCCCACACGCGACGTACGCACCATTTCGGTCGGCGGCGAATGCCTGACCACTGCACCCAAAGACCGCACAGCCATTACCCTGCGCGTGACGACATTGGATAAAAATGCGGCCCAATCCATGAAATTGGCCAGCACCCAAATCGCCCAAATGACGGCGTATTTGAAAACACTGGACGTCAAAATGCAAACGACCCAGTTTGATTCGTACGAAAAAACCGAATGGGACCGTGTGGCCCAGAAATCCGTCAAACTGGGTATCGAAACCACCATCGCGTTGGAAGTGTCGGCCGACAACATCGAAACGATTGAAACCGTTTTGACCAAATTTGCCGGCATGCCCAATGTTTATACCGAAAACCTGCGCATGTTCACCAGCACCGAAACCATGAAACCGATTTTGGAAAAATGCCTGGGGACGGCGGTCGAAAACGCCCGCACACGGGCAAACGCCCTGGCGGCGGGTGACAAACGTCGCGCGGGCAAAATGCTGGCGGTGTCATACGGGGCCACGCAAAACGATGTCGTGCGACCGACGGCCAATTTCCTGCGCAGTGCGAAAATGGCGGTCACCGAAGACGCGGCATTTTCAGGCGGCGGCATTGTGTCCAAGGATACCGAACTATCCGTCACCGTTTCCGCGGTTTTTGAAATCAAATGAATGAAACGTTATGCGATTTTATAGAATACCTGGCCGGGGCGCGGAATTATTCCGCGCACACGGTCGGGGCCTATGAAAACGACATTCGAAACTTTATTAAATTTTACCAAGATTTTTGTGGCAAGACACTGGAACTGGACGACATGGCACGCGCCGACACGATTGTGTTTCGTGCATGGCTGGCCCGGCGTCAACGCGACGGATTAACCGCCAAGTCTACGGCGCGCGCATTGTCGGGATTGCGCACGTTTTACCGGTTTTTAAAACGGACATATGGTATAAATAACGATTACATCGGATTGATTGGCGCGCCGAAAATTCCGCGCCGCCTGTCCAAGGCGATTGATGCCGCCGACGTTTCCCAAATGCGGGATGCAATCAATGCAATCGATGACAAAAACCCATGGATTGCCGCACGGGATTGGGCGCTGGTGACGTTGATTTTCGGGTGCGGTCTGCGTATATCCGAGGCATTGGGCCTGAGGAACCGCGATATAATGGACCGGCCCGATATTTTGCGTATTCGTGGCAAGGGCAACAAAGAACGCCTGGTCCCGGTTTTGCCGGCGGTATTGGATGCCATTGAAAAATATGTGGCCATCCGGCCCTTTGGAAATGCCCCCGACGACGCGTTGTTTCGCAGTGTGCGGGGCCTGGCCATGTCGGCCCGCATGGCGGAAAAAACGATTGAACAGGTTCGCAATTATCTGCAATTGCCCGATTATGTCACGCCGCACGCCCTGCGCCACACGTTTGCGACGGTACTGTTGGCGGACGGGGCGGACCTGCGCACACTCCAGGAATTGTTGGGCCATGCATCGCTGTCCACCACGCAATTGTATACCAAGGTCAACATGGCCGAAATTCAACACATCTATGCCAACGCGCATCCCCGCGCCCATCATGATGACAAGACAGAATCATAATCCCCAACAGACCGTTATCACAAACACAGGTATCTTGGGCGCCGGCCCTTGGTCCGGCCTGGGGCATGACAATGTTTACTTTTCCCCCTTGCCAATCGCCCAGAATTAGAATATAATAAGGATGCATCGGGTGACGCCCGATGTGAGGTGTAAGAACCTCTTGTCAGAAAAAACTCCAACCACGGTTGGAGGGCTGTGATATATTTGAATAAACAGCACTACATCTGACGTAGTTCTTAACCTCCAACCGCCCTTTCGTCAATGGCGGTGTTTTTATTATGGGGGAAAATATGACTGCAATTTCACCACAGGCACGATTAATCGGCGACGCATTGCGGCACGGCCGAAAAATGAACGGCATCAGCCGCGCGGATGCGGCGCGGGCCTTGCATGTAACGCTAGAGGAATTGGGCCTTATCGAGGGTGGTCGCATGGTCATCCCCCGCCGGGTGCTGAACAGCCTGATGTACCATGCGATACGGGATAAGTGTAGAAAGGATGAAAACGGTTCTTAATCTCCTAGAATCTAAAGCACCTTTGTCATTGCGAGCAAGGTCGTCCATCGTGCAAGCGATGGCGACCGGGCGTCACAATCTAGTACAAATATGATTTATTCCTTATTATTTACTGGATTGCCACGGGCGCCGGCCCCGCGTTGCTCTGCCGGCACCCTCGCAATGACAACTGTGCTTTAGATGCCTAGAATATTAAGAACAGAACCAAAACAAATCAGCACCCAGAAATCAGAAATTAAACAATCCCCGGCCAATCCCTTATAACTGATAATTTATAACTTATACCTAATAAAAATCCCGCCATGCGGCGGGGATTTTTATTTGTTGATGCAATTGGCAAAGGTTTGCGCAATCAATGATGTTTCCCGGTCGGTCATTTGCGCCACCGGAACGATAAAGCATCGCGCACTGTCGCGCAGGATAAACACCTTGGTTCCACGCTTGTAGGCCGTTTGCATGGCGTCCATCTGCGCACTGGTCAAAAAGGCGTTTTGCGTTGTTGCCACGTTGGATAACCCTGCACGCACAACCTGCTGCGCGGTGGCCCAATCATGCACCTGGGACATGGTTTGAATTTCAGACCACACCGATTGGTTTTCATATGGATTTTCAACAATCGTTGGTGCCGACGGGAACGCCACACCAATGGCCAATGCCGCCGCCGTCTGCAGGTTTGATGGTTGATTCGATGCACCGGTGTTGTACGACACGGTGTTCAATTTCATATCGTCGCCACAGGCCAAATTCATGCGATTGGTATACCCCGCCAGGACTGAGTCAATGGCCGCCTGCCAATCATTACCTTTCTTATTCAAATCCAGGCTGACAATTTTTTCCGCCCAGCCCCAGATATTGGCACCAATATTGCCCGCATTGGCAAAGCGCGTCACCATTTCCGCACTGCCCCCCGGGACGCCGGCCCCACAATAGTCGGTCAGTTGGCTGTTTAACATGCTGGATGTTTCGTTGCCGTATGCCAACGCGACCGAATGACAGGCCATTGCCGCCTCTAACTCTTGACGGCGTTGCAGACACAGGTCCGAGTGTGACTTGCTTAACTGGTCCGCCATGTTCGCCATGGACAGGTATGACATCAATTCCTGTTGCACATAGGCGGGACACAACCGTGCCGCAGTATTCATGCCACCCGATACATTTTTCGTATTGGCCCCGTATTGCGGCAGCAACACCGACGTATCCTTTTGCAGGCACAGCAATGCATAATTGTATAATTCGCTTTCGGTGGCGTATGTGCATCGACCCGACCGCTGGCCAGGGACGACCGTCACGTCACCACAATAATCCGACAGGCATTTAAAAATCTTTTCCCGGCACGCGGTATCAACATCAGGCTGATTAATCATGTAATACGTATTACGCTGATTGGTGCGATAGGCATTGGCCAACCCCTGGTATCCGCGATTATTATTGGCGTATGTTCCCGTTGTTGTTGCCGACACCCCGCGCGACACGTCCGCCGCGCCAACCGTCCCGGCCGACACCGCATATGCCGCCGGCATCGCCGCCAACATTCCAACAAAGCCAAATGCCACAAAAGCGTTTTTCATGGTAAATTCCCTCTCGTTCCATAAAATTTTACCATAATGGCCCGCAAAAGGCAAACATTCATTTTAAAACGCGCACAAAAAAAGTTGATTTGCACGAATAAATTGCTAGTATGATTTTCATGATTATGATGAACGAAATTTTGACGCAAATCGCCGACGACCTGGGTGCCGTCAGGGGGTTTCTTTGACCCGGATAAATTACAATCCGAAATCGATGTTTTAAACGACCAGGTAAACAATCCCAACCTGTGGGACAATCCGGATGCGGCGCGCGCGCTGTTGCAGAAAAAGTCTGGATTGGAAAAAACGCTGAACGAATTGTTGGGCCTGGAATCCGAATACCAAAATTTGTCGGAACTGTATGAAATGGCGCCCGACGATGCGGAAATTATTGCCGCCATCGATGCATTGGCCGTCAATGCCCACCGGGCCAAGTTCATTACACTGTTCCGGGAACCCGCGGACAATAACGGCGCGTTTTTATTTATCCAGGCCGGCGCCGGCGGGACCGAGGCCCAAGATTGGGCGCAAATGATGTCGCGCATGTATGCCCGATGGGGCGAACGCCATGGCTTTACGGTCGAAGTTATCGAAGAACACGAAGGCGACACCGCCGGCATCAAAAACATTACCTATCGCATTTCGGGCGACCGGGCGTACGGATGGTTGAAAAACGAAATCGGCGTCCATCGTTTGGTTCGCATTTCGCCCTTTAACGCCAATGGCAAGCGCCAGACCAGCTTTGCATCCGTCGACGTTTGGCCCGATATTGATGACAATATCGAAATCGAAATCAATGACAAAGATTTGCGCATCGACACCTATCGCGCGTCGGGTGCCGGTGGCCAGCACGTCAACAAAACCGACAGCGCGGTTCGGATTACCCACCTGCCGACGAATACGGTGGTGACGTGCCAAAACGAACGCAGCCAGATTCAGAACAAGGAAATGGCGATGAAAATGCTGCGCAGTAAATTATACGAATTGGAAATGCAAAAACGCGCCGCCGAAGAAGACGCCGCCAAAGCCGCCCAGAAAAAAATCGAATGGGGCAGCCAGATTCGCAACTATGTCCTGTACCCGTATCAATTGGTCAAGGACGTGCGCACCGGTGTTGAAAAAACAGATTCCGACGCAGTGCTGGACGGGGATTTGGACGACTTTATGCTGGCGCTGTTGCAACGGGGATAACGACCCATTGTGTTCCTGGAACAGTGGTCGCGTTTTTTCCTTGCACCCGGATTAAATAATCCATACCATGATGGGCATGAAACGGTTCCTTGTTTTATTATTGATTGTGATGGGTGGTTGTACCGCGCCCCATGTGGAATCAAACGAAAATGATGCATCCCATCCCTGTGATTTAATCCAGGATGTCGATTGGTCCCGCAAGGGTGCCACCATCCGCGCGTATAAAAAATGTATCAATACCCCCATTAACGGCGCCACCGGTTCGGCGGCGACACGTTGGTCACGGGCGCAGACGGACGCAAAACTTTATTTATCCTATATCTATCTGATGCCGGGATGGCACCACAGTATCCGCCAGGGCAATAAATATTTGACCCAGGCCATTCGTGAAATGGGCCGCGATTGCATTGACGCACACGGGACATATGATAATTTCTGTTACATGCTGTATTCGACGCGCTATGAACGCATCCCGCGCTATTTCCCCAGCATCACGCACGCCATGCATTTATACCACATGTCGATGCCATGCGTGCATGCCCAAATGATTACGGAAAATCCCGACGCGATTGATTTAATTGATTCTTATTTCGGCAGTTCACGCGACGCCAATATCCCATGCCTGTGCGACGGATTCAACCCTTATGACATAATCGATATGCCCCAATTTGTGACGTTGACCAATGCGCCGGAATTTATCGCACTGTATTCCGACGGTCCGATGACCGGAACTATGCGGTTTGGCATTTATCAAAGCAATTATCACAAAATGGTCAAGATGTTATTATTGCCGGACATCGCATTCCAGGACATGGATTTAAATAACCCGTTTGTGATTAATCACGGCCTGGGCGGGCAATCACCGACCAAAACATTCCTGGCCGATGTCCAAGAGAATATTGAAAAATATCCCGACCTGGCCGCCGCGTACCAGGAAATGTTACAGAAAACCCAGGAACATTATATTTCCTATCTTGGACTGTCACCCGACACGGCGGAAAAATATGCCCGCATCACGGTACTGAACGTTATATATAATTATATTTTGTATTGATGACCTTTAAATCCTGGAACCTGGGCTGGAGTAAACCACACGCCCGTTATTCGGCAACGCGATGTAAAAGCCGTAAAGTTAGTTATATTTAATATTGTCCATTATAATAGACGTTTAATTCATAGTTTCTTCTGTTAATCAGGCCTTTTGATACTGCTCCTTGGGTCCGGTTCCATGCACGCCACGCAGATTCCAGTGTTGGATATCGCGAACTGGTAAAATTTGGGTTGTTGATATATTGCACAACAGTGGAATGGGCAAAGGCACCATTGCCTATATTATAGGCCAAGGACACCAACGCATCGTACTGATTTTGCGTCAAGGACACTGTAATATTATCACGCACGGCACGTTCTGCATTTGCAAGATCGGCACGCAACAAATCGATTGCTTGGGCTTCGGTTATGCCACCGTGAAAATCCTCGCCCGGTTTTATCAAATGACCATAGCCAATCGTTGCACCCGCAGGCAACGGGGCGCCATCCGGAACGGGCTGTTTTGTCTGGTCGTCATAGATAACATGTTTTCCGTCTTTTCCCAGAACCTTGTCTTCTTTACCTTTTAACCATTCAATACCTTGATTACTCATTTTCATATCTTTTGCCTTGGTTTCTGTTTGCTTATGGATGTATTTTTTGCTTAGCAGGTCCCGCGCAAACCCAGTTTGCGCAGGTGAATATCCAGCGGATAAATTAAAAAAAAGCGACCATAACGGTCGTCTGATGTAAAATATTATACCATATTTTAATCAAAAAATCAAGGCAAAGCAGGTGCGGCGCGTTCAAATCGCGGGGCCCAAATTCATAAATTAAACCGTTCCTTACGGAACGGTTAAATTTCTGGTGCACCCGGCGCGATTCGAACGCGCAATCCCCGCCTTCGGAGGGCGATGCTCTATCCAGTTAAGCCAC
>CAXHMP010000028.1:4120-13329 GCA_964017835.1 uncultured Alphaproteobacteria bacterium | reverse complement strand
GTCTTTATCATCAAACCTTTACTAAGATTCCATTATCAGATTCCAAGGAAAGGCGGAGAGTTATGAAAAATCAGAAATATGTTCGGTCCAACACATCCCGTTCATCATCCCAAAAAACGGCGACCCCCCCACGGCGACATTGGGCGCGCGCATTGACATTGGCCGGGGTTGTTTTGGTGTTGGCGCTGATTGGGTTATGGGCATGGCGGTCTAACCGAAATCATACGTCGGCAAATTTATCCGTTGATGCCCCGGCGGTCACATCTTTTTATGACGACAATGCGGTGACATTGGGCAATAACGGTGATGTAAATGACGGCCTGCCGGTGGTGAATAATGACCGAACATTGGGCATGCCTGGTCAATTACGCATCCGATATGACATTAGCCGTGGCGACTATGTCCCCGCCCTGCGGATGGATGCAACAGATGCCGAATTAAATGCAGGCATAAAAATCCGCCCCTTTGTCAAAGGCAAATGGCGGGCGCACGGGGCAAATACATTGGTCTTTGTCCCGGCGGAAAGTTGGCCGGCCAATCAAAAGTTCACTGTTAATATCTCAAAAAATCTGATAAATTCCGACCTGCGGGCGCCACGGCGGGCGGTGTTTTCAACGCCCAAGTTGACCGCGACAATCAACAGTTTTGCTGTTTATGCCAATCCGGTCCGTAATCAATCGATGATTGGGGTTGGCGTTGTTTCATTTAACTATGCGGTAAACCGGAACATTGACGATAAAATCACTGTAAAATTGGATGGCACGCCCATTGATTTCAGTGTCCAATTTGATTCCTTTGCCCGCACAGCCATCATTACCACGGGGCCAATCGCAGTGCGTAATACCCCCCAAAATTTACGCATGACAATCAATGACGTTCCTGCCGCTGCCGGTCATGCAACAACTGACAAGATTACCGCCACTGCAACCGTGGAATCAGCCGATAATTTGTTCAAGGTATCATCCGTCGACACCAGCGTGGCAGATGATGAAAACGGCGCCCCGAGACAACTGATTCTGGTGAACATGACGGCCGCCGCGAATTCCAATACAAAGTGGTCGGATTATATCGACGCATGGCTGTTGCCGCGCCATAACAGTGACCCCCAGGATACAAAATCCCACCATTGGACCGCGGATGAAATCACGAACGATGTCTTGGGCCGGGCGAAAAAACTGAATCTGACGCCGGTGGATTTAACAAATCCCGCGGGCGTGTACCAATATGCCTTTGAATACGATGTGTCGGATAAAAATCCGCGGTATATCTATGTCCGCCTGCGGCCGGGGATTATGTCACAAAACGGCTTTGCGTTGCGAAACGGCATTGACAAAGTAATGAATGTTACCTATCCCACGCGCGGGGTTAAAATCGCCGGCAGCGGGGCTTTGCTGGCGCTGGGCGGGGACCGACGGCTGACCATTGTGGGACGCGGCGGCGCCAGCCAAGCCTTTGTCAATGTGTACAAGGTGAAATCATCGGAAATCAACCATCTGATATCCCAGACGTATAATATTTTTTCGCCCCTGGAATTTAAATCGTGGGCGTTCGGGGCGTATGACATGTCGGTCGTGTTTCAAAAAACACTCTCGTTCGCCGATGCATCGCCCAAGCGGGTTAATTACGCATCAATTAATTTGGACGATTATCTGGACCGGACACCCGGGGACAAAACCGGCATCTTTATCATACAGACCGGCGCCACCCAGAACCAGGCCGACTATAACGACCGCCGTCTGATTTTGCTGACGAATTTGGGATTGATTCGCAAGGTTAACGCCGATGAATCATCGTCTGTTTTCGTATCACGCCTGGGCGCGGGCGGCCCCGCCCGCGGCGTCAGCGTCAGTGTCCTGGGGCGCAACGGCAACGCGGTTTGGACCGGCGAAACAAATTCCCAGGGTCGCGCCGACATCCCGCGATTGGCATGGTCGGAATACAAAAATGCGCGCGAACCGGTGGCAATTGTTGCCCGAAATGGTAATGACGTGTCGTTTATTCCCTATAACGGGGCATGGTCGCAACAGGTCGAATATTCCAAATTTGATGTCGACGGGACGTATGGCGCCACCGCGGCCATGAATGCGTTCTTGTTTTCCGACCGCGGCATTTATCGCCCCGGCGAAGAAATCATTATCGGCGCAATCGTCAAGGAAAAGAACTTTAAATCCCTGGGCGGGGTACCGGTGAAATTTGAATTAACCGATGCCCGGGGTAAAACGGTATTGGAAAAGAATTTTTCATTAACCGCCGACGGCATGTTCGATATTCGCCATCAATTGGCGGCCACGGCGCCCACCGGGGAATACTCCATGCGGCTGTATTCATTAAACGACCGGCGTCAAAACCGTGATTTGTTGGGGGATGCGACCCTGCGGGTCGAAGAATTCGTTCCCGACACCCTGGAAATAACCGCCGGGATTGACAACGAAAACCCCGATGGATGGACAACATGGAACACGCGCGGCCATGTGACATTACGCAATCTGTACGGCGCACCGGCGGCCGACGCCCGTATCACAGCGCATGCGGTCATGACACCCACACAATTTTCATTTGCAAAATATCGGGACTATCAATTTACGCCGAATTTCATCGATGGGGCCGGCATGGCCCGGTCGTCGGCCATCGGGTCCCGCACCATTTCTTGGGATTTGCCGGATATTACCACCGACGCCAATGGCAATGCCGAATTTGATATTGTCCCTATGACGCCACCGGCCCCGGGAACATATTCGTTAACACTGACCCTGCGCGGGATGCAGGGCCAATCGGGCAAAAGCGTCCGCACCACGACCGTCACGCGCGTATCAGATGCCAAATATTTGGTTGGATATCGCGCCAGTGGGGATTTATCCTATGTTTCGATGGGGGCGGCGCGCAGTTTGAACTTGGTCGCCCTGGATGCGGCCGGCGCCCGCACATCTGTTTCAGATTTGCGCATGCGCGTCATTCGGCGTGAAAATTTAACCAGTCTGCTCAAAGATTACAATGGTTATTACAAGTATCAAACCGTCACCCGTGACCGCGTCATTCGTGACACAGATTTTCTCATTGCGCAAGCGGGCAGCAATGTCCAACTGGACACCCAAACACCGGGCCGCTATGTCTTGCAAATCATGGATGGCAATCAACGCATTTTGGTCCATGCGGAATATTTTGTCGCGGGCAACCGCAACGCGGCCATGACCACCGACACAAACGCCGATTTAAAAATCAAAATCGACCGCGCGACATATGCCCCCGGCGACCAGATTGAAATTGACATCACCGCCCCGTATGCCGGCACAGGCCTGATAACCATTGAACGCGACCGGGTCTATGCCGCCAAATGGTTCCAGACAGACACCACCGCATCATCCCACCGCATTCGGATTCCGGATAATTTCCAGGGTTCTGGTTACGTCAACATATCGTTTGTGCGTGATATCAACAGCCGGGATGTCTTTACCACCCCATACGCCTATGCGGTGGCCCCGTTCACTGTTCGAAATCCCGCACGTGAAATCCAGGTTAAACTGGACACGCCGGATATTGTGCGTGATGGGCGGCTGACGGTTACATGTGGGACGAACCGCCCGGCACGATTAATGCTGTTCGCGGTGGATGCCGGTATTTTACAGGTGGCCCAATATCAGATTCCCCGCCCATTACAGCACTTTTTCCAAAAGGCCGCGTTACAGGTCACAACGTATCAAATTTTGTCGCTGTTGCTGCCTGAATACAATGCGTTGCGCGAATTTGCCAAGACCGGCGGGGGTGATTTTGAGGCCGGGGTGGAAAATGGCGCCGGGCTGACCAACCCGTTTGCACGGCGTGTCAGCCGGGCGGTGGCCTTTTATTCCGGCATTGTCCAGACCGACGGCAAAGCGCCAAAAAAATTTACGTTTGATATACCCGATTCCTTTAACGGGGCGCTGCGCGTGTTTGCTGTGGCGGCCAATGACACGGCCGTGGGCGCCGCCGATGCGACCGTGCGCGTTCAATCGCCGGTTATTATCACGCCAACGGTTCCCCTGGCGGTGGCCCCGGGCGATTCGTTTAACGCCGGCGCCATGATTGCCAACATGACCCCCAACAGTGGGCAAAACGCATCAGTTGCCGCACATGCCCGTGTGTCGGATAATCTGGAACTGACCACCGACGGGGCGGCGACATTGACCATCCCCGAAAACCGGGATGCGTTGTGGACGCTAAACATCAAGGCAACCGATAAATTGGGCGCGGCCGACGTCAATATTTCGGCCGACGTGCGCGATGGGTCCGGCAAATCATTGGCAACCGGCACCACCACGGCCACTTTGTCCGTACGGCCCGTAACCCCCATGACAACCGATATCCAAACGGGACGCATCACGGCCGCCCAGACCGACATCAAAAAATTCCGCGTCGACATGTATCCCGAATATGCCGCGCGCACGTTGTATGTGTCACGCGGGAATACGGCATTAATGCTGCCGCTGTTTGAATATCTGAAAAAATACGATTATTCATGCACGGAACAATTGACATCACGCGCGATGCCCTGGGTCTTGCTGGGCCAAGATGCATTGGCAAATATCAAACGCAGCGATGCCGATAAATTCGTCGGGGATATTATCGCAACACTTAAAAATCGCCAGAATGACGACGGCTCGTTCAGTCTGTGGGCGGGCGGCGCGACATCGCGCGATAACGAATCGAACGCCAATGCGGCCATGCTGACCGCGTATGTGGCCGAATTTTTAATGACCGCGCGCGATGCCCAGTTCCAGGTGCCGACCAGCATGCTGAACCGGGCGGTGGATTTCCTGCGGACATATGCGGGCGAAAACACGACCCAGGCGGACGACGCATTGGCGCGGGCATACGCCATTTATGTCACGACACGCGCGGGATTTGTGACGACCGGGTATATTGGCGCATGGACCGAATACGCCGACAAAAACATCCCGGGCTGGGAATCAAGCCTGGCGGGGGCGTATATTGCCACGGCATACAAAATCATGAAACAGGACGCCGCGGCCGATGACCTGATGTCCAAATACAAGGCATCAGATGACAAAGTGTACGGATTTATGCGCAACAAATTGGCCGACGATGCGGCGTACGCTTACCTGGGGCGGCGTTATTTCAATATGGCAAACGTGTCTGTGGAAAATGATGCCGATGATTATATTCGTTCAGGCGCATACGATGCCTTTACCGCGGCACGATTGATTTTGGCCCTGTCGGATGCGGCATCCAATGGCGCGGCGCCCCAATTGACGGTTATGGCCAACGGGACGTCCATCCAACCGAACACCGCCGGAACATATCACATACCGGACAACGCGACGGAAATCGCCATTGAATGCCCAACATGTGACGCGGCCAATCAGATGCGTTATTCGCTGGTCCAGACGGGATTTCCCCGCCAAATGCGCGACATCAATCGTGGCATTGAAATTCGCCGCGATTATTATGACGCAGCGGGCAACCGTGTAACGACCATTCCCGTCGGCCAAGATGTCACGGTCAAAATCTTTGCCCGCACAACGGGGTCAACCGACACATTGTCAAACGCCGTCATAACAGATTTGTTACCCGGCGGTTTTGCCGTTGACACCGCCACGTTGGACGGGCCGATACAATACGCCGATATCCGCGAAGATCGTGTACTGATATTCACTGACATTACACGTCGCGGGGTTGAATTCACCTATACCGCGACAGCAACGACCCCGGGCGTGTTTCAAATCCCGACAATTACGGCGGCCGGGATGTATGCCCCCACCATCCGCGGGACAGGACGCGCCGGAACGTTCAAGGTAACCTATGCCGAAGCCAATTAATTTGATGCAGCGCATTGGGAAATTTGTGCGCCGTCATAAATTTTTATGCGTGGCGGCCGGGCTGGTCGCCCTGTGGGCGGTGTACCGATTTTTTCTGGCGCCCCCCATCCTGGCCCAGACACATTTTTCCCGCGCTTATTACGACCGAAACGGCGAACTGATGCGATTGACGCTGGCGGCGGATGACAAATACCGGCTGTATATGCCCCTGGACCAGATTGCCGACACGGCGGTACGCGCCACAATTTTATACGAAGACCGTTGGTTTTATTGGCACCCCGGGATTAACCCAATATCATTGGCGGGGGCAACAATCAATTATTTTACACACCGCACGCGTCCCATTGGCGCATCCACCATCACGATGCAGGTCGCACGCATGCGATACGACCTGGACACTAAAACGCCATCGGGGAAATTCCTGCAAATATGCCATGCCCTGTGGTTGGATTTGTTCCATTCAAAAAACGAAATTATCGAGGCCTATTTAAACCTGGCCCCGTATGGTGGTAATATCGAAGGCATCGGCGCCGCATCGCTGATTTATTTTGGGCGCGCACCGCGGGATTTGTCGCCCATTGAATCGATAACCCTGGCCACCATTCCGCAAAACCCGGTCCGGCGGGGGCTGAACACCCCGACCGGCCTGGCCAATATGGCGACCATGCGACGCGACCTGGTGCGGCGATGGGGCGCGCGCTATGGCCGGGATACAGCATTGGAAACAATGGCGGACATGCCGCTGATGGCGCGTACAACGCGGGATTTACCATGGACCGCGCCGCATTTCGTGGACCGTGAAATCGCCACCCGGGAAAACCATTGGCAAAATATCGGTCCCAAACCCGCCGTTATAAAAACAACGCTGGATGCTGGATTACAGCGTCGCATGGAATCCGCATTACGGGCTCAGATTGACGCCACGCGCCACCGCGGCATTGAAAACGCGGCGGCAATATTGGTCAATTATCGCACAATGGATGTGTTGTCGTATGTCGGGTCGGCCAATTATTTCGACAAATCGATTTACGGCGAAAACGACGGCATTCGTGCGCGACGCAGTCCGGGTTCTACACTGAAACCGTTGATATACGCGGCCGGGGCGGATTCAGGCTTTATCCATCCCATGACATTGATGCGCGACGCCAAAATCAATTTTGGGGTCTATGCGCCTGAAAATGCAGACAACGAATTTTACGGTCCGGTTTTGGCGCGCGATGCGTTAACACATTCACGCAATATTCCGGCGATTGACTTGCTGCGCAAAATCGGGACGCACCGGTTTTATAAATTGTTACGGGCGGCGGGTGTCACCGGGTTGCGCCACCCCGATTATTACGGGATTTCGGTCGCCCTGGGCGGGGCCGAGGTTTCAATGTACGAACTGGCGGGGATTTACGCGATGATGGCCAACCTGGGGGCGCGGCGCGACATTCGGACACGCGACAGCGATACACCATCAAATGAAACGCAGTTACTGCGGCCCGAGGCATTTTTCCTGACCCTGGACATGCTGGGGGGGCAACAGACCCCGGATACGCCCCTGCCCTTTACGCGCGGTGGGACGCGTCTGCGGCACTATTGGAAAACGGGCACTTCGTCGTCATACCGCGACGCATGGACCGCCGGGATATTTGGCGATTATGTTTTGGTGGTCTGGGTTGGGAATTTCGACGGGCGTCCCAATAACGCATTCAGCGGGGCGCGCACCGCAGCGCCGCTGTATTTCAAACTGGCCCAAACGGTCGCCCAATATGATGCCGCGCGCGGCGTCCCCATCCAGAATCCGAACTTTATGCGCCCCGATTTAAACATATCGCGCATCGATATGTGCGACCGGGTGGGGGGTATTGCCGGCGCGCATTGTCCGCGTACTGTTAAATCTTACTTTATCCCCGGGGTATCGCCCATCGACACGTCGTCGGTGTATCGGGCGGTTGCCATTGATAATAAATCTGGACTGCGTGCATGCATTCCGGACCCCAAGACAACCCATATGGCGGTTTATGAATTCTGGGACGCCGAATATTTGGATATGTTTCGCCGCGCCGGCATTACACGCAACACGCCGCCGCCCTTTGTCCCGGGATGCGATTTGGATACGATGATGCAAACGCACCAGCCCCCCATTATTACATCCCCCATGGCGGGCCAGATTGTTATTACAACCCCCGGCGATACAGTACCGGTGGCGCTGCGCGCCCTGGCGGATACGCCGAACACGCGGATATTTTGGTTTATTGACGACGCGCTGGTCGCCACAACATCATCCGCCGAAACCGCGGTCCATCATATCGCCATGGGTGACCACACGATACGCGCGATGGATGAATTGGGCGGCGGCACATCAGTCCAGATTACGGTTGTTAAATAGGTCCATCATGACCGCCCCCACGCGAATGTCATTCGCCCAGGGCCCGTGATTGCGGAATCCAGGTCATGGAGTATTTATCCTTATTATTTATAAAAAGGCTAATAACACATATACCTGGATTCCGCGGTCGAGCCGCGGAATGACAAGAGTTCTTAAGAACTTAATTTCGAAATTATCTGATAAAAAACTCCCCTGTCATCCCGTGGCGTTTCGGCCCCCGCAAAAATCGTCAGATTTTTGTGGGTGATGCTGACCGCGGAATCCAGGTTGTCTACTTTTTATCCCTTTTACACTTATTGCGCAGGCCGCGGCATATCAGGCTGTTTAGCACGCGGCGGGGGATGACCATGCGGCCACCCTCGATACGGCCCAGTTCTTCTAGGCTAAGCCGCAAGGCGCGGGCGGCGTCCGTGCGGCTGATGCGGTTCATGCGGCGCCCATGGCGCATGGCGCCACCGATTAGCCGCGTTTCATTCGATATCACTGGCATTTTTATTTACCCCCATGTTTTTAATTAAAAAACACCGCCATTGACGAAAAGGCGGTTGGAGGTTCAAAACTATTAGCAGTAATAGCGTCGTTTATTTTATATATTCACGACCCTCCAACCATCGTTGGAGTTTTTAAGTAACTACTAAGAGGTTTTGAAGCCCCGCATCGGGGGTCACCCGATGCAATGGGTATTATATTCTAATTGTCATAGAATCGCAAGGGGGAATATTATTTAATCCCTTTGTCCTTTTTTGCACTTATGACGTATGCCGTGGTACATCAGGCTATTGAACAGACCGGCGGGTATCATCATCCGTCCGCCCTCAATCAGGCCCAATTCCCCCAACGTCAAGCCCAGCCTGCGGGCAGCATCGACCCGCGAAATCCCGTTCATTTTGCGGCCATGCCGAAATGCGATGGCCATCCGGCGCATTTCATCTGATTTAATCATTTTCACCCCCATAAAAAAATCCGCCGTGATGAAGGGCGGTTGGAGGCTCAAAACTATCATAACAATAGTGCTGTTTATT
>CAXHMP010000028.1:0-4110 GCA_964017835.1 uncultured Alphaproteobacteria bacterium | reverse complement strand
TCACCCCCATAAAAAAATCCGCCGTGATGAAGGGCGGTTGGAGGCTCAAAACTATCATAACAATAGTGCTGTTTATTTTAATATATCACAGCCCTCCAACCACAGTTGGAGTAAAATGTTATGAGAGGCTTTGAGACCCCACATCGGGTATCACCCGATGCACAATTATCATACTCTAATTATACGGGAATCGCAAGAAAAATTAAAAATGCCCAATAAAAAAACGGGACATTTGTCCCGTTTTTTAACGAAATTTCTGATTTAATAATTGGTCCCGCTTGGTATTTTCAATCTTTGCCCGGCGGTCTTTGAAATCCTGGACCAGGCTGTTGACAACCATGCCAAAAATTAATGCCATATATGCAGCGGCAACGACCAGCCCACCAATAACCATCCCATTGGATTCCGGTGACATTTTTTCGGTTTGCGATGTTTTCACAGAATCCGATTCCGGCCGCGTTTTGACATCCATCGCCATGGATTTGGCCGGCAACATGGTTGCCCCAACAATCGCCGCACCTGACAAGAAATTTTTGAACGATTTATTCATTATAAATCCTTTTGATATGCCATATAATATATGAATACCAACAGCAAAAAACTTTGTCAATCGCAAAAAAACGGGGCATTCGCCCCATTTTTTATCAGAACCGGTATGAACCCGACAACTTAATCTGATGCAGTTGGATTTCCGAATTATACTGGTACCGGTAATCCAGTCCCACCTGGACCCCGTTCGCCATCAGAAATTCCACCCCGCCCCCGGCATTGGCCCACAACGGGTCCAGATTCAGGTTGTAATCGGTGTGTTCCTGGGCCGGGCCGAATTTATACTTGGCCTTGTCCGGCGCACCCAAGACATCATATTCAACGCCCACCGCCACGTACGGACGCAATTGCGACCACGCGTTCGGATAAATCCGTTTCTGGGCCATCAAAGTGTACCCCGGTGTCAACATGACATAACCGTCGGATTCCAAATCCATATAGGTCTGGCCGGCAACCTTTTCCGTGACCGAAAATCCGAAATTATACCCCGCACGCGCATACAGATTGCCAACAATATACTGGTTCAACCAATCGTGCAACAATCCCCATTCGGTCGTCAACGCGAACGCCGTGCCATCACCGCTGATTTCATCAACATATGTCTGGTGACGTGTCACATCCAACAAGTGGATATCCGCAAACGCGTTCCCGTACAGGCGTGCCTTGGTCCCCAGGGTTTTCAGCAAATATCCCCCCAGGCCGATATTTGTATTCGACACGTCGACATCCATATGGCCGGCGATATGCTGGCCCGCCTTGTAGCCCAATTCCATTTCATCGGAATTGCTGCCCGACATGTGGGAAACGCGACCTGTCAATCCCATAATCAGGGTTTGGGAATTTTGCCAATCAAATCCGGCCGCGACACTGAAACGGTCACCATCAATGTCTTTGCCGTCGGTGGCGCGTTGGCTGTACATGCCATAATCGACATCCACCCAAACCTTTTTCAGATTACGGTTGCGGTTCCAAATGAATTCATCGAACATACGGTCTTCGAAATCACGGAACGTGGTGTGTTCATTCAACACAATGCCACCCATAAACTGTTCTACTTCGCGCGGCTGGACCAGGCGGCTGAACTGGGTCAGCGGCGCCCCATCACGGTTGGTGTTGTAATCTTCCATACGGTCGTACAACTGTTGTCCCAATTGCGCAAAAATGGTGTCTTTGAAAATCAGGGGAATCGCCTCAATCGGGGTGCGGTTGACAAAGCCGTTGGCCGCCAACTGTCCCGCCACCAGGTTATCCAATGCCCCGGCCGCAGCATATTCACCGTCGGTATGCCCCGTTTCGCGGCCAACAATGGATTGAATCTTAAAGACCTGGACCGGGCCGCCAAAGCGCGGATCAAAGACAATATAAATACTGTCGGGGATGCCGTCGCCATCGGTATCGCGCGTTGTCAGGTACGCCGGCAAGTCTTCCTTGGCCGTGGCGCCATTGTTGCCCAATTTGATGGAATTGATGTAATCAAAGCACTGGGACCCGTCGGCGTTACAGAATTTGACATACAAATTACGCATTTTCAACGCCAATTCATCCAAACCACCATCGGCATGCATCAACCAAATGGCTGTGCCTTGGTCAATCATATCAAAGATATCAATACCAATCTGGGGTGCGGTTAACGGCGCACCGTTCATTTCATCGCCCAATTGGGTGACATTGGAAACAAATTTTCCGTTCACAGAAATCAACGGTTCTGCGTTCGCCCCACCATTATTGGTGATGGTCCCCAGGGTATTGTCGTCCTTTAAACTGACCGACGCCCAGTAATTACGCCCACCGACATTGATTGACGGCATGATGGCCGCGTGAACCATGCTGGCGTTATCAAAAATATAACTGCCGCCGACATCCATCGATTTCAAGCCAACGAATTCAACGCCGCCCTTGATATCACCATCAATATTAACGGTCAGCCAGTTGTTGTTGACACTGTCGGCCTTGCCCTGGGCCATGATACGCAATTTTTTACCCAAAACATCGCCGTGAACATCCAAATCACTGGTGTTCAAGACCATTTCACCGTCGGCCTGCATGATACCGCCCACAGTCATGGTCGGCGCCGTGATTTCATAGGCCGGTGCCACAACATTGATATCACCCGCCGATGCCCCCTGGGCATTTTGTTGCAGGCGGCCCTGGATATTAACAGCACCGGTTGATGTTAATCCCTTGCCCGACAAGACCGCAATACCGCGCGACAAATCCAGACTGGTGACATTGGTGTAATACGCGCCGGAATCCAATGTCATGACGCCATCGCGCCCCGTCACAACCCCCAGCGTCATACCGTTCTGGGCCGACAAACGCAGTGTTCCGGTATTATCAACATCGCCCGACATAATCCGATTGGCGGTGAAATCCGCGTCACCCGACGGGGCAACCGTAATACCGCCATCAAACCGCGCCATATTTTCAATCACATAATCCACCGACATGCCAACGGCATTAAAGGTGCCGTTCACCCCCAGATTGCGCGCATGCACAACCATATTATTACGGACCAGGTTCAATGCACCGGTCACCCCGCCCAGAACGCCCTGGACCAAATCGCCACCAACACTGATATCCGCCGCCGCAGTCAGGGTATCGGCATTAACCGTTGTCGCCGCCCCATTTTCCACAGACATATTATAAATATCCCATGATGCCCCCGTGACATCCAATTGGCCGGCGGCGACACGCACACTGGACGATGCCAGGGCGCCCCCGTTCATATGAACGTTACCGCTGTTGACATTGATATTTTGGGTATTAATGGCCCCGGCCCCCGTGGCGGTTAATTCAATTGTGCCGTTGTTTGCAATATCTTGGACATCAATCGCAGATGCCGTCACACGCATCACACCGGTGTTTGTTGTAATATCATTGGCCAAGCCAACATGATTCTTGGCAACGATACCAATTGTTCCCTGGTTGTTTTCGACGCCGCCAGCAATATTAACGTCATGCTGGGAATCCAGGTTCAATGTCTTGGCCGGGGCAACAGACACACCGCCGGCAACATTGATATCCGCCGATTGACCGGCCGTTTGAATGGTCAGCGTATCGCCCAGCCCCACCAAACCGGCCGCCACAGACGTATTTGTCCCCATCCAGATACCATTTTGAATGTCCATCGCCATGGCCGTGTCGTCATTGGCGGTCAACATGGTGCCGCGCATGATGATTTTGCCGGTTCCGGTCAAACTGCCGACGTCAACGTCATCAACCTTGAAATCAACAACACCGCCAGCATCCGACGTCACCGCACCCGCCACCGTCACATTCGTTGCCAATGTATCCCCAAAGGTCACATAACCGCGGTTGGCGACACTGACGCCGCCCTGGACATCCAAAATCGGCGCATCAAACACCATACGACGTTCCACATCGTTTGCGCGTGCGATAATATTTCCGCCCACGGTAATGCTGTTGACCGCGGTCAGTGTAAATCCATCGACACCACCCGCCATAACATTAACATTGCCCGCCCCCGCAACAGATGTCGCATCGGCAATCACATCACCCGCAAAGGTCGCCGCCCCGCCGACATTAATCTTGCGCGTGACC
>CAXHMP010000027.1:0-13375 GCA_964017835.1 uncultured Alphaproteobacteria bacterium | reverse complement strand
GGGCGTCAATTTCCGCCACCATTTGGGATTTGCCCGGTCCCCCGATACTGGGGTTACAGGACAACGCCCCCAAATCGGACTTTGATTGGGTCAACAGCAGCGTGCGCGCCCCGCGCCGCGTCGCGGCGGACGCGGCTTCGACCCCGGCATGTCCGCCCCCAATAATGATGACGTCAAATTCCTGCATGATACCTAGAACCGGCCCATGCCCCCGTTGACGTGCAGAACCTGGCCATTAATATATGACGCCCCGTCGGATGCCAAGAACACGCACGCGTTTGCAATATCGTCCGGTTCGCCAAAGCGGCCCGCCGGGATTTGCGCCAGGTACGCGGCCTTTAATTCATCCGACAACACGTCCGTCATGGGCGTTTTGATAAAGCCCGGCGCGACACAGTTCGCGGTGATGCCGCGCGATGCCACTTCGGCCGCGATGGATTTGGTCATGGCAATCATGCCACCCTTACTTGCCGCATAGTTCGCCTGGCCCGGTCCCCCAATCGCGCCAATAATCGACGCCATATTGATAATCCGGCCAAAGCGGTTTTTCATCATCGGCATAATTGCCGCACGGCACATTTTAAAGCATGACCGCAAATTGGTGTTGATGACATCGTCAAACTGTTCGTCCGTCATCCGCATCAGCAGCGTGTCCTGGGTAATCCCGGCATTATTGACCAAGATGTCGATTTTCCCGGCCGCCTCGATTGTATTCATGACCAATTCGACCGCGCCGCCTTCCGCCGCGAGATCCGCCGGAATTTTAATATATTCATCGCCAAATTCCGCGTCCATTTTGGCCACGTTACGCCCCGACACGACGACGGTCGCGCCGGCTTGCTTCATTTTTCGGGCAATGGCGCCCCCGATGCCACCTGTGGCACCTGTAATCAAAACAACTTTGCCTGTTAATTCAAACATATTTATATCTCCAATTTCTTTGCTGTCATTTCCGAACAAATGCGCGGGGTCAATCCCGTCAAGACTGCGCCCGGCCCCACTTCGATGGTTTCCGTGACGCCAAGGTCCCGCATCGCCAACACACTTTCGCGCCAGCGCACGCCATGCGTCATCTGGTACACCAGGGCATCCTTGATTTCATTCACGTCCGACATGGGGGCGGCCGTTTTGTTGGAAATCAAGGGAACCTGCGGCGCGTTAAACGTCACCGATTCCAATGCCGCGCGCATGGCGTCCGCCGCACTCTCTTGCATCCGGCAATGCACCGGCACCGACAGCGCCAACGGCAACGCCCGTTTGGCGCCCGCCGCCTTGGCCGCGACCATGGCGCTTTCCACCGCCGATTTGGCGCCCGAAATCACAACCTGGCCCGGGGAATTGTCGTTCGCCACGTCGCACCCCGCGTCTGCACAAATGTCGCGCACCACGTCAATATCCAACCCCAGCACCACCGCGGTCAGGCCCGCGCCCACCGGCGCCGCCGCCTGCATCGCGTTGCCGCGCGCGCGCAGCAATTTTGCGGCATCGCCAACCGACAGCGCGCCCGCCGCACACAGCGCCGTATATTCCCCCAACGAATGACCCGCCACATACGGGGTTAATTCCACATTGCCCGCCCGCATCATCGCGATGGACACGGCCATAATGGCCGGCTGGACATTCGCGGTCAGGGTTAATTCATCCATCGGACCGTTAAAGATAATATCGGATAATTTCTGATCCAGGGCGTCGTCCACTTCGTCAAAGACAGCGCGCGCCGCAGCATTATTTTCATATAAATCGCGTCCCATACCGACCGATTGGGACCCCTGGCCTGGGAATACAAGAATAGATGACATATTTTTTCCTTTGTTTGTCGGAAAATATTATATCTTGCGAATGGAAAATTCGCAACCGCAATAATTTTGACGATAAAAATCAGACGCTCGGTTCATTTGCACCCGCAAATTTTCGTCCCACCGCACGGGGGTATAGCAAACATCCGCGCATGCCGCGACGGCGGCGGCGTCAACCTGGGCCTGGTCCTTGTGCCGCGACACCCCCAGGACCGACGCAATCGCGTCATAACCGTTGTCGCGCGCCCAGGCCGACGCACGGGCAAACCGGTATTCAAAACACACCCTGCATCGGCGGCCCCGTTCGGGTTCGGATTCCAGTCCCGCAACCGCACGGCGCCACGCGTCATGGTCGTATTCCAATTCGACGTGTTTGACCCCCATGGCGTCACAATACCGAATTTGTTCGGCCATCCGTTTTTGATATTCGGCCGCGGGATAAATATTGGGATTAAAGAACAAGACGACAAAATCGTCGACGTTTGGGATTTGCCCATCCGCCAATTGTTTTATCGCGCCCGCGCTGCACGGCGCACAGCAAGAGACCAACACCAGTTTCATTTTATTTATATTCCGTGCCGATTTTGGCGTTCGCGTCCAATTCAATAATGTTTTTATCGTCGTCGCCCGTGCCTAAATCGGCCGCCCCACACATCATGCCAAAAGATTCTGTTCCGGCGACGGTGCGTTGGGCAATGGGCTTTTTCATACCCGGCAATTTGCACCCAACCGGCGCCAGCACCGATACCAACCCTGCCCGGGCATTGGGCGCCGCACAGACGATTTGTTTGTTTTTTCCGGTCCCGTCGTCCACCGTCAAAACATGCAGGTCATCACGCGTCGGGTGCGCCGCGCATTCGGTAATCCGCGCCACAATGGGCCGAATTTCATCGTCTGATTTCGGTACGTATTTGGCAATCATGTCGGCGACGCGTGCGTCGTCAATCCGTTCAAACAGGTTATCCGGCACATGGAACACCGCGCCATCTGTTATGCGGCGTTCAAACGCGCTGGGCCACGTCTGGTCGTGCGGCGCGTCAAACACACCGCGAATCTTGGCCGCGGCATCGGGGATAAACGGCGCCGACACCCGCGCATACAAATCAATTAATTGGAAACAGGTATTTAATACCGCCGCCGCGCCACTCATGTCGCCGTTTTTGACCAACGCCCACGGTTCGGTTTTGGTCATGTATTCGTTGCCGATGGCATACAGCGAACGCAGCGCCACAATCGCCGCGCGGAATTCGCACGCGCCTAGCGCGGATGTTAATTCAGCGATTTTTTCATTAATCTGGGATTCTAAATCGGTATCCCATTCGCCGGCCGCCGGCACCGCCGACCCGAAATTTTTCGCCGCGATTTTCGTCACGCGCGACACAAAATTCCCCAGCATGCCGTTTAAATCCTTGTTCACGATATCGGCAAAGCGTTCAATCGTGAAATCCGTGTCGTCCGTTTCCGGGGCCGACGCCATCAAGGCATAGCGCCACGCATCCGCCGGCGCGTCCGCAATCGCCGCATCCAGGAAAATCCCGCGTTTTTGCGATTTGGAAAACTTGCCCCCTTGGAAATTTAAAAAGTTCATGGATTTCAATTGGTCAACCGTTTTCCATCCGTCATCCACGGCCAATTGCTGTTCTGGGAAAAAGACGGCGTGGAATTTTACGTTGTCCTTGCCCATGAATTGTGCGTAATGGGTGTCGGGATTTTTCCACCACGACGCCCAATCGGGATTGGCCGCCTGGGAAATCGAAACGTATCCCCACGGCGCGTCAAACCAGACATAGAACACTTTGTTTTCATATCCGGGTTTGTTGACGGGAATGCCCCACGGCAAATCACGTGTGATGGACGTATCCAGCAATTCGTCATTGGCCCAGCCCTGGGCAATCGCGCCGGCCGTTTTCGACCATTTGGGCGCCGCATCCCGCAGCCATTGGCGCCAGACGTCTTGGACCCGGGACGCCAAAAAGAACAAATTTTTTGTCGGGCGCATGTCAACCGCCCCACCCGAAATCGCACTGCGCGGGTTTATCAGTTCGGTTGCCTCGTACGTGGCGCTGCATTTGTCACATTGGTCCCCGCGGGCGGCGTCAAAGCCACATTTGGGACACGTCCCCACCAATTGCCGGTCCGCCAGGAACATGCCATCATCCACGCCATAGGGTTGGATGGTTTCGCGTTCTTCGATTAACCCCAAGGCGTCAAGCCGCGAAAACAATTCGTGAATTAATTTTTCCTGTAACGGGGTATGCGTGCGACCATACAGGTCAAAGGACAAATTAAAATCCTGCACGGCGCGTAAATGCTTTTCATAATATTTATTGCTGTAATCAATGATAGACATGCCTTCTTTCATGGCACCAACAACGACCGGTGTGCCATGTTCGTCCGCCCCGCAGACATACAACACATCGTCGCCGCGCGCCCGGCAAAACCGCGCATACACGTCCGACGGCAACCAGCATCCCACCAAATGCCCCAGATGTAATTCGCCATTCACGTACGGCAACGCGGATGTAATTAAAACCTTTTTCTTGTCTGTCATTGATATGTCCCTTTGATAAAAAAATAGACGCCAACGGGGCGTCCAATGAATCCCGTTGAATTTTTTGAAAGATTAGTTTTGCATTCGCATCATTTTTTACAATTTTATTCTGCCTCTGGGGCTTAACCCGCAAATCGCGGCTTTGCGCTAGCAAAGACGGATGGTGGGTGGTATTGGACTCGAACCAACGACCTTTACGATGTCAACGTAACGCTCTAACCAACTGAGCTAACCACCCAAAACTGTCCCCAGATGCCATTGTCCCAGAAACCAACCGCCTTTACGATGTCAACGTAACGCGGCTGACCAACTGAGCTAACCACCCAGGCGGGGCAAATTATAACAAAGAATTTTAGGATTGCAATATTAATTTGTTGTCTGACCCCATAATATTGCAAATTTCGTCGATACAGTTTTCCAGAACCCCATCGCGCGCCGCGGTTAAATACTTGCGCGGGTCAAATCCGGCCGGATTTTCGGCCAAATTTTTACGCACCGCCGCCGTAAAGGCCAGGCGCGAATCGCTGTCGACATTGATTTTGCAGACATTCATTTGAACCGCCCGGCGCAACTGTGCGGGCGCGATGCCGCGCGCACTGCCCATATCGCCGCCAAATTCATTGATTGTTTTGACCAAATGCGACGGCACGCTGGACGCCCCGTGCAGCACCAGCGGGAAATTCGGCAGGCGCTGCGCAATTTCATCCAAAATATCAAAGCGCAATTGTTCATCATCGCTTTTGCGTTTATAGGCCCCGTGGCTGGTCCCGACCGCCACCGCCAGGGAATCAATCCCCGTCGCTGCGACAAAGCGCACGGCGTCGTCCGGATGCGTATAGTTGCCATATTCGGACGCGGTGTTTTCGTCCTCGATTCCGGCCAGGATTCCCAATTCCGCCTCGACCGTAACGTTGCGCGCATGGGCGTATTCCACAACCGCACGCGTGGCCGCGATATTATCATTCATGGACAGTTTGCTGGCGTCAATCATGACGGATGAAAATCCCAAATCCACCGCCGTGCGGCATGCATCCACACTGCCCCCGTGGTCCAGATGCAGCGCCACACCATGCGACACCAGATTTAATCCCGACACCATGCCCATCAACATGTCCGGCCCCATGTATTTCAATGCCGATTCCGACACCGCCAAAATAACGGGACTGGCCGCGCGGCGCGATGCCGCCATAATCGCGGACAATGTTTCCATATTATAAAAATTAAACGCCGGCACCGCGTACCCGCGCCGCATGGCATCCGTAAACATGTCGCGCGTGTTGACCAATCCGAAATCAGAATATGACATTTTTATCCCTTACATTATTTCCGGATAATTTTACCATATTTTGACCAGGTATGCAATGCGCACACCTTGACAACCAATTAATTTGTGCAACAATAATACCGAATCGGGGTCCAGAGAGAAACACGCGACACACCAAAACACAAGGACGCGATAAATGAACAAGATTTTGATTTCCGTATTAACACTGGTTTCCCTGGCGGGATGCGCGGGCCGTTACGATTACTACACCGGCGACGTCCGCTATGTCCAGGATGGCGCGGACTGCGTTTATTATATTGATGAAACCGGTAACGATTATTCATCTGACATTCGTCATTTGGATATTGAAAAAAAGATTGTGTACCGCAACACCATGTGCCGTGATTTGTATGCGCGCGACACGTTTGACACAGCCGCCACGCGTCGCGACCGCCGCACGGTCATCCCGGCCGCGGATGAATCCCAGGAATCTGCCGACGCCACCACGGCGGTCGAAACCCCGGCGGCCGCACCGGCAATGCCCCCTGCCGCGACGGTCCCAGACACCCCGTGCGGATGCATTGCGACAACCGCCCCGCGTGACATGCCGTGCAATATGGCATTGCGCCGTCGGTACATCATTATGCCGACCATGTAATCAGGTTTTGATTTCCCATGGCCTGTTGCGGTTGCAACAGGCCTTTTTTTGTGATAAAATGAACGTATAAAAAACAAAGGGGAAAACATGAAAAAAATCGTATTTGCGGCATCCGCGGTGATGATGGCATCCGGCGCCGCCATGGCCAGCGCAACCGGCGCGGCCGACCCGTGCGCTCTGATTGTGGGGATGCAGGGCATTTTCCGCACCCTGCGTACATTGGCGTTTGCGGGCGCGGCGTTCTTTATCGCCACATGGGCCTGGGGCTTTATTTCCAAGGGCGATGTCGCCATGGAAGAATTAAAGAACAAGGGTACGGGGCTGCTGGTCGGCTTTACATTGCTGTTCGGAATTGGGATGGTGCTGCAATTCCTGCCGGGGATTTCGGGTTGCGCCGGCGTGGGCTGGTAAAAGAAAAAAAATCCTGCCGCGTGTGGCAGGATTTTTTTATTCATAACGCCGACCGGCGTTTTTTTATTACAGCAAACACGACAATGTCGCACCCGCGTTTTTAATCAGGAACCAACCGGTCCGGTAATCGGTTGCATAAATCGTCGCCATAAACAGAACAATAATCGCCATCACGGCAATAACGTTGTTCCGTTTGCCCTTCATGCAATACAAACTGATGTTATAAAACAGGAAAATCAGATACGCGTCCACCGCCAGAGAGATAATCCACATCGACACACAATTGAACGCCAGCGCATTCAACACCAATATCACGGGATAAATAAAGAAGATAGAGGCCAACCCCTTAATCGCGATTTCCCAATCACGTTCGCCGCCCGTGATTTCCGACACCAGCATCAACAGCCCCCCCAGCACGAACAACAGCGCCACCGCCAACACCGGCACAATCACAATCGCCGTAAAGACCGCGCCAATGGTCACCGTCGCGCCGCCCAGTAATCGCAGCCCCAAAACCAACAATCCCGCCAGCAACCCGTACATAAACGCGCGTAACATGGATTCTTCGAGATTCCCATCCGCAACAATTTTGGTAAAGAAACGTTTGGGCTGGGTCAGAACGCCGGCGATAGCCGACAGCCAATTGTGGATTTTTTTCTGCATAATGCGACTCCGGTTTGATTATTTGTATTTTTGCTTTATAATTATAAAAAATCAATGGAAAAAATCATGAAAAAACTTGCGATTGTGGGACGACCCAACACTGGAAAATCAACCCTGTTTAATGCCCTGACGGGGACAAGGGACGCGTTGGTCCATGACCGGCCGGGCGTCACCCGCGACGTTATCCAGGGAAAAATTTCCGACCGCGATTGGGATGTGTTTGACACGGCGGGACTGGAACGCGCGAAATCCGGCATTGCGGCGGCATCAACCGACATGGCGTTAAATGCGATTGCATCGGCCGACGCGATTTTGTTCGTGGTGGACGGGCGCGTGGGATTAACCGATGCCGATTTGGACTGGGCGCGGGCCGTGCGCCGGGCGGGTCGGGCGCCGGTGCGGTTATTGGTCAACAAATCCGAATCGTCGCGCCGCATGGCCGATACAGACGAATTTTACAAACTGGGGTTTGGTGAACCGTACCTGATTTCGGCCGAACATAAACGCGGCTTTGACGCGATTTACGATTTTCTGGATGATATTTTACCCGCCAACACTGCGGATACTGTGGCGGCGGCGGATGACAAACGCGTCCATATTGCCATCATGGGCCAACCCAATGTCGGCAAATCCACATTGGTCAACCGCATCCTGGGGCAACAGCGCCAGATTGTCCAAGACGCCCCCGGCATCACCCGCGACACGGTCAAAATCCCGACCCGTTTTTACGGGCGCGACATTGTGCTGATGGATACGGCCGGCCTGCGGCGCAAGGCAGGCGTCACCGACGACGTGGAAACGCTGTCGGCGTTAAAGTCATTGGACGCGGCGACGCGCGCAGACGTGGTTGTGTTGGTCGTGGACGCCACGCGCGACATTGAAAACCAGGCCCTGGGGATTGCAGGCCGCGTTTACGACGCGGGCAAGATTTTATGCGTTGCGCTAAACAAATGGGACCTGGTCCCGGCCGAGGTTCGTGATGAAAAACTGCTGCACCTGAAACATCAATTTGCCAATTCCTTTCACCAGATTATCAAGCCGATGATTCTGGCCATCTCGGCCGAGGTGGGAACCGGCGTCCAAAACATGTTCCGCCGGATTTATGAACAATGGGACCTGTCGAACGCGGACGCCCCGACCAGTCTGGTGAATCGCATCATCGAAAAATTGGTCACCGACCGCCAGCCGCCGATGTCGCGTCTGAAACGTCCGATGAAGATAAAGTTTGCCCGCCAAACAGGCCGTCACCCGATGCGGATAACCATAAACGTGGGCGGGGCGTCGGATATCCCTGAATCATACACGCGGTATTTGCGCCGCGGTTTGGCAACGGCGCTGCACTGGGAACACTTGCCTGTTGTAATTGAATACAAAAAAGCGGATAATCCCTTTGATTGATAAGTCATATTGAAATATCAATCGTGGCATTGCGTGGCGAGTCTTACTCTATCCGCAACCCAGAAAAAGGCACGGGTTTTTCCCGTGCCTTTTAATATTCCCCCTTTTTGGTATGGCGCTTTTGACCCCAAACCAATCAGATGTCAGAATTACCGTGATTGGCCCGACCCGATTGTATGGGGTATCATCCGATAAAATGCCGCCACCACATCATAAAAGGGCGCAAAACGTTCAATAAACATATCACGCTTTAAATCCTGCATCGTCCAATACAGGTGACGCAAAACATCGGGGGCATCGGTTAGTGCATCTTGGGCCAGGGCAACAAACCCATTCAAATCACCGGTACGCATTTTATAGACAAACTTTTTCACCCGGTCCAAATCCCCGCGCCCCAGGTCAATTTTATGACGACGCAATCCGGATATATCAATAACCTTGCCGCCTTTGATATTTTCATCGGTCAAATCAGTGTAATCAATCCCCCGCGTCAGCGCCGCCATATACAATTTTTCACGCGCACGCGCATAATCTTTGGGATGGGTCGTCGCGACATAGTCCGATACAATCCACGAATACGTTTCGCCATCAACATCAAATGTCGCCCCAATATGGGGCCGGTTGGCCAAATGACGGGCCGCGCGTGCGTTATGCATATCTTCTAAATCTGATGCCCACGTGCGGTCCTGACGATTAATTTTTAATGCAAAGGCGACGTCACCAATTGTTACTTTATAAACACTGGCGGCGGTTCCGCTGGCGATATAGTCAATCTTGGCCTGTTGCCCGAATATGTCCGGGGCATGCAATTTAACACGCGCAATATCTGCATGTGTCATTTTATACGAATCCACGGACGCATGGTATTCGTGCGCGACTTTCGTTATGGCATCAATAAATTCGCGCGTGGCCGCGGCCCGCGACCGGTCGCCAATCAGCGGTACCAAATCCGGCGGCAATGCCCCCCGATGTCCATAGTCAAAATACGTAAACTTTTTCATAACTTTATCTTGTGCTTATGCGCAACCATAACCAGGCGCATATCGTCATCCCGGTCATTGATAAATTCTTCGGCACGTTTGCGCACATTATCCGACGCCAGGGAAAAGATATCGACCATTTTGCCATTAATTTTGAGCCGTGACCGCATTTGTGACATTGCCCCCGCATGCGTCCCGGCGTTATTTCGATTATCGTTGATATTTTTCCCATTTCATGAACCAAGCCTTTATCTCATGGAATTATACCACATAAAGCGCAAAAATCAAAAAAGCCCCACGTGGGGGCGTATGACACTTAATGCTTTTTTTGAAATATCCCGCATGCCGCCATGGTCATCTTTTTATCCTGGACGTCTTTGACACACTTATCATAATATTCTTGAGCCGCGTCTGCGGTCATAAACGGCACACTGGTGCATTTGAAAATCCCGGGCGCCTGTTCGATTTCACTGTCGACCGAATATTGGGTCCCGTTTTGATACATGGCAACCGTGCCGCCATTGCCAAAAAATTCTTTTTTATTCTGCATGCTATATATCTCCTTGGGTAAAGGTCCATTGATATAATTACACCACAATTTGTATCCGTCAACCCCTATTTCGCGCGCGGGGCGTTTAATTTAGCAATCAAAGCATGGGGCGGATAACGCGCCGGCCGCGCGGCATGAATCACAGCATCGAACTTTTTCAGCCGCGCCGCAAACGGGTCGGTCGAATGCGGGCCGAAAAAGGGGATTTTGCCAAATTTCATGGCCCAGAACATACAACCGGTATTTGAAATGGCGCCAATTCCAAAAATTTGGATGCCAAAACATATTTTGCGCAATTAATCAAACAACCATTGTTTTATTGGTTTCCATAATTTAATCCTATATAACACGCGTCGGGTGATAAAATTACAGGTATTGTTGTTCCTGGATATCTATCGGGACAGATTTCATGGCAATTTCAACTTTTTGACGAATATAGGGGATATAACGTTCGGCTTCTTTTAAATTCAGCAATGCGGTTTCAACTTCCTTGGCAACATTTTCTGGCGCATCCAGCGAACTTAATATATTCACCGCAATCGCAATAACATCATCCAATTCGGTTATTGTTTCATCAATGCTCATCTGCTGTGTGGGAAAGGAACCTTGATGGACATATTTCATATTTTTAACCCTAACGCTTATATTTTGACCTAAATAACTATAACAGGTTCATAGTTAATAAGAAATAAAAAACGCCCCCTGGGGCGTTCCTGTGACCAGGGGACAGTGGAATAACATTTGTATGTTATAACTCTATGTTTTTATCATGCGCAAACATAACCAGACGCATATCCTCGTCCCGGTCATTGATAAAGTCTTCGGCACGTTTGCGCACTTCCTTGGATGCCAGGGAAAAGATATCCACCTTTTTGCCGTTTATCTTAAAATGGGAACGCATTTTCTTCAGGGCATCCGGCATATTCCCCCGCCTCTCTTCTGGGCTAAAGAGATCCTTCCAAGACAGTCGTCCCTCCCCCTCATATTCAATAAAGAAATGACGATAAAAAGGCATAGCCGATAATCTGTCTATCCCTTCGTTAATGGCATAATCGACCGCCCCCTGAACTTTATCCGCCGGTATCACATATTCTAAATCATTGGTATGGACCGCGGTTTCATATGCGGTATCCCATCCGGCACTATTTCCCTTGAACACGGCATAATCGCTTAACCCCTCGCCCACAATGGCTAACAATTCGTCCGCCGCCCAAATTCCACGTTCCCGCTGTTCAACTGGCACATGATAGATATCTTCTTGATGTTCCTTGTGCGTCATTTCATGAATCAGGCTCGCTTTTCTCTCTGAATTCATTTTGGCTACATATGCGGCCAATTCCTTGTTCTGGCCCGTATAAAGAAAATAATTGATATCAATTTGGGGATATTTGGTCGATAAAATTCCATACTGAACAGGGTCATGATGGTGGATATCAAAATCTTCAGGAATAACAATCGTATCATTATGAACCGCAATTGAATCTTTTTTATAATATTCATTCGTTATTTTTGTACTCATTTTATGGGCACCTTCCCCCAGGAATTTGGTACCTTTATCAACATTATTATAAACACTTTGATATAAGACACGCAGTTCTTTTAATTTTTCCCTCGACACATTCAACCGGTTCATAATATATTTTTCACGCAGTGGCTGATACGCCCCCATTCCGCCATAAATACCCAAGGTGACAACCATCGTCAAACTCAGCCCCCAGGCATATTTTTTCCACTTCATATGATACTCCTGTGATAATAATAGAATAGTATATCATAAAACTGCCGGAATAATAAAAAAAAACGTCCGGTGGGCCCCATCCCCACCACCAGACAAGGGAATAAACATTTATATGTTATAACTTTATCTTATTATCGTGCGCAAATATAACCAGACGCATATCCTCGTCCCGGTCATTGATAAAGTCTTCGGCAAGTTTGCGCACATTGTCCGATGCCAGGGAAAAGATATCCACCTTTTTGCCATTAATTTTGAACGCTGACCGCATTTTGGATATTGCCTCTGCATACGTGCCGGTTTTATTCGGTGCATCGGCCAGGTCTTCGTTAGAAAACGCCTTATTTTCGAAATTTATAAATTCGTGTCGATACATGACATCTGATGATAATCTATGTACAGCATTACTAATTGCCAAATTAACCACGGTTTGAAGATTTTTTCTGGGGATTTTATAATTGATATCATCCAACTTAATTGTCACTTCGTATTGTTTATCCCAATTCTTTGGAACATTATCCAATTTAACAAAGCACCAATTATTTAATTCCGAACATATCATAGTCCCCAATTCGTCCAAGGCCCATACATTACGCGACCGCTGATGTATCGGCAACGAATATCGAATCTTTCTATATTTGGCATGCTGTAATTCATGCACCAAATTGCCCAGACGCATGCTATTATATACCTGGGCTACTTTTTTTAAGGCTTTATTTTTTCCCTTATAAGAAAAATAATTTATATCGATCTGAGGAATATCATTATATGTCATGCCCCCGACCCAAGAAAATCCCTTCTCTAAATTCAGATTCTCGGGAATATAGGCTGTATCATTATGAATAACGATGGAATCAGATTGATTGTACCGCCGAACGGTTTCAATATTTCGCAACTTTTCACTCTTTCGACGTTTCCCATCCAGGTGAACAATGTCCTGCGACGGGGTATATGCACTGGTTGGGTTTGAACTTGCCAAACGCGCCGTTGTTATCTGACCGTATGTTTCAGAATAAAGAGCCCGCAATTGTTTCAACTTCTCTGGACTTAAATGGGCAATCAGATTTTTAATTGAATCAACCTGACTCGTGGCCTGGGTTGGGGCCCCGTCCTGTTCTGGCCCAGGTTTGGCCGCCATAATCAAAGGATATATCATCATCATGGTCATTATTGGCATCTGTCGAATATATATTTTCCACCGCATCCGATATCCCTTTGATAAAAATAGAATAATATATCATAAAACTGCCGGAATAATAAAAAAAACGTCCGGTGGAGATCGGACGTTTTACTTTAGGAATGGTTTTTATATCACAACTGGATTTATTCTGGCGACGACCTACTCTTCCGTGGCTTAAGCCAAAGTACC
>CAXHMP010000026.1:0-14161 GCA_964017835.1 uncultured Alphaproteobacteria bacterium | reverse complement strand
ACATCCAACCGATTTGTGACCACCCACACCCAGACCACCCCGCATGCGGAAAAACGGGGCGGCGTCTGTGAGAAAAAACCGGCGGACAAGCCCCAACTGAACCTGTTTGGGTAAAAAACGCCCCAAATGGGGCGTTTATTCTTTTAAAAATTCCATCACATTATCTGCAAATCGATTAATTTGACCGGTGTAATCGGTGGATGTATCAACCACGGTTATGCCATATTTTTCGCATTCATGCACCAAATGGCGACTGGATTCGACATAGCGGCCGATATATTGACGCAATTGGGCATCGGACCGCCGCGATGCGGGCGTGTTGACATCAAAGGCGCGAATGTCCCGCATTTTTTCATCAATATCCGCATTGGGATACGCAACAGCCACAATCCGAAAGTGCGCAGGGTCAAACATTTTGACGGCGACCCGCGGGGAAAGATAAACACCCTCGTAAATAACAACGGACTGTGCGGCCTGTTCGGATACGGCGCGGGTGGTAAAGGCCGCTAAATCCCGCCACAATCTTTCATTGTATGCCCGCGCCAGCGCTGGCACCATATGTTTCATCGGCCGGTACAACGCGCGGTACAGGGGACTGGCCTGGTGAACGGCCTGGATTCCGCCCATCAGACAATCACCCCCCATCAGCGATACGGCATACCCCGCCCGGCCAATTTGACGCGCACAGCACGCCCCCAATGTGGATTTTCCCGCCCGCGGCACACCGATAATAATTAAACTTTTCATCAATTCCCCCAATATGCAAAAAAAGCCGTCAATAAATTGGCGGCAGGAGATTCACAACTATCTTATAGGAAATAGCGTCGTGCTTTCATGAATTTATGACACGACTCTCCTGCCTGATACGATGCAGGAGTTTTTCGTCCAGTGGACGCCTATAATCCCAGGTTGTGAAGCCCGGCCGCATAACCCATGCGACATCACGAATTATACATTAAAAAAACCTGTACAAAAGGAAAAAATTTGTTTTAATAATTTCAATAATTACCCCAGGATTAACAACATGATTATCCAGCCAAAATTTATTTTTGAATCTTTTATCCACCCCTGTCCCGTGACCTATGACGGCGTTGTGGTCAATGGCCCCCGGACGTTTGACACGGCCAACGATATGCTGTCTTTTTTGCAAACAATTAATTGGACCGCCCCTTATGACTTGATGCGCCATCCGTCGGAAATTGCCCAATTTCGCCTGGGGACCTGGTTGGAATTTAATTTGGAAAATTATTCCGTTCAATCGGATATCCAATGGGGGCCGCGGTTTCTGATAGGGTTGGCCATTCAAAACGGAAAAATTTTGACCCCGACAGATATCGATTATGACCCCAAAACCCAAACAACAACACGGGACTTTGCCTGGCAAGACGTCAATCTGGGGGCATTCGACGCCGTTATATCCCCCCGCCTGGACCAGGTATGGCCCCATGTCAATCCGCAGCGGTCCGTGTTACAGCGCTTTTTGACCTTTGCCCGGTTTCAGCAATTTCAAATTCAAAACATATCCAAAACCCTGGGCGGTCGTTAAATGGTCCAGCATTCCGGTTTTGTTTTGTTGGACAAGCCCGCTGGCATAACCTCGCGCGCGGCCGGCAATCGGGTCCGGCGGCTGTTTGGCGTGTCGACATTTGGGCATATCGGGACACTGGACCCGATGGCGTCGGGATTGTTGATTGTGGCACTGGGCAGCGCCACAAAAATGATTCCCTTTATGGACCAAAATCACCCAAAGGAATATGAATTCGCCCTGCGGTTCGGGTTTGAAACAGACACCCTGGACATCACGGGCCGCGTTGTGGATGAAACGGACAAAATCCCCACAAAATCCGACGTTTTGGCGGCCGTCAATACCATGACGGGCCGCGTGATGCAAACGCCGCCCTGTTTCAGCGCCGTGCATGTTGGGGGCGTACGCGCCTATGATTTGGCGCGACGTGGGGTGGCGGTGGACGTTCCGTCGCGACCGGTACACATTGCCGCATTGTCATTGGATAAAATCGACGGCAATCAATGGTTTTTCCGTGTCCGTTGCAGCATGGGGACATACGTCCGGTCCATTGGGCGCGATTTGGGGCGCGCAGTGGGGTCAATGGCGACGGTCACAATGATACGGCGCACAATGACAAACGGTTTTGGGATAAAAGATGCTGTGACACTTGATTTTCTGGAAAATCTGGTCAATAATGGGGGCAACGCATACGATTATTTGCATGCGCCGGATTTCGGGCTGGGGGACATTCCGGTCTGGAATTTGAACGACAAAGACGCGGATTTGTATATCCATGGTGGCTTTGTCAATGTGGATGCGGCCGATGGGCCACGACGTGTTTATGCCGGTGATAAATTTATTGGCATGGGCATGGTGTCATCCCAGGTTCTGCGTCCGAAACGAACACTTTAAACGCAAAAGGAAAAAACAATGTCCGTTACAAAAGAAAAAACCGCCGAATTGGTGAAATCGTTCAAAACAACCGACACAGACAACGGGGGCAGTGCCGCGGCCCAGGTCGCCATTCTGACCGAACGTATCCGCAACCTGACCGACCATATGAAGGCCAATCACAAGGATCAGCATTCCAAACGCGGTCTGTTGCTGATGGTGAACCGTCGTAAAAAGTTGTTGGCGTATATTAAAAAGAACGACGTCGCGGAATACGAAGAACTGATTAAAAAATTGGGTCTGCGTAAATAATTAAAACACCGGCAAATGCCGGTGTTTTTTTATCTTTGACTTAACGGCCCATCATGCGTTCCTGGGCCACATATCTTTGCCACATTTTTTCAAATAATTCCTGCTTAATCTGGCTGATGGGGCGAATACGGCCGTTTAATTTATAGGGCGTCGCAATATCCGTCCAATCGCATCCCATGGGCATGACCATGCCATCCGTATCAAAAAACAGGGCTGCATGGGTGTTAGGTGTCTGAATAACATCCCGCACCAACGCCGGGGCGCGTGTCGCAATTTTGTTATCATGGGCGCGGCCGGCGTCATCAATCTCGCCATAGGGGGTGGGGATAACCAAACGCGCGCTGTCCACAAAGCGCCACGCCTTTAACCCGCCAAATTCGGCCGCGGGGCGTGTCCCCTCGTTCATATCAATCCGCAATTCATACCGGCGCAACAAATCCGTGAACATATCGGCCAGGCGCGCGGCATCGTCATAAAAGATATGCACAATCGCCCGCCGCGGCAGCCGGCGCGTCGTCGCGTACCATTGTAAAAAGCGAACGGTTGTTTCATGGGCGTTGGGATGGAACCGGTCCAGGGATAAATGATAGGCAAAATACCCCGACCAGCCGCGCCCCGGCAAATTTTCCAAATCACGAAAGATAACCGGCGCGTTTTTCCCCAGGGTCCATCCAGCATTGGTCTTTAATTCGATGCAATAACCGGCCCCGGTGCATGCGTTCATGACGCGCGGGATATAATTGGCCGATTTATGGTCATAGGCCGTCATGGGTTCGCCCCCCCGACAGGACCGCCACCGGCATAAATTGTCGCGTCTGGGCCATGGCATCCAAAATGCCGCTAACGTCCGCCACAGGGATAAAAGCGGGGCGACAATCAGGCCCGCTGCGTTCACAGCAATGGGCGCACTGATAATTACACAAATTGGTCAGTTTGAAAAACGGGAACCATTGAAATCGCCCGTTCAGACAATTCATAAATAAATCATGGGTCATTGACATGAACTTATTTGTACCAAAAAACAATTTTTTGTCAATAAATAATACAAATGCCCTGCTCTATTTTCTTGCCAATCCCCCAGTATTAGAATATAATACCCATCGCACCGGGTGATACCCGATGTGAGGTGTGATAACCTCTTGAAACAAAGAACTCCAACTTATGGTTGGAGGGTCGTGATATATCAGAATAAACGACACTACCGTTTCAGTAGTTATCAACCTCCAACCGCCCTTCATCACGGCGGATTTTTTTAATTTGGGGGTAAATGAACGATGCCAGTGATATCGAATGAAACCAGATTGATTGGCGGCGCCATGCGGCACGGCCGACGATTAAACCGCATCAGCCGCACGGACGCCGCCCGCGCCTTGCGGGTTAGTTTAGAGGAATTGGGCCTTATCGAGGGCGGCCGGATGGTCATCCCGCGCCGGGTATTGAACAGTTTGATGTACCATGCGATACGGGATAAGTGTAAAAAGGATGAATAGGCTCTATGACCTGGACCCCGTGGTCAAGCCACGGGGTGACAAAGATTCTTAATTTCCTAGAAACTTAAAAAGAGTTGTCATTCCGGGGCGTATCGGGTCCCACAAAAATCATCAGATTTTTGCGGGTGATGCCGACCCCGGAATCCAGGTAAATATGCATACATCCTTATTATTAACTGGATTGCCTTTGGCCGCGGCCCCGCGTTGCTCTGCCGGCACCCTCGCAATGACAACGAGGATTAATTGCCCCAAAAAAACAATTCAGAAAGCATAAAAAAAGGCCGGCATTTGCCGGCTTTTTTGTATGTTTTTTTATTCCGGTAACGGCATGCCGGCGGTCGCTTCGCCCATGACGCGGTCGATAACGGCATCCGCCTTGGCCTTGGCATCCTGGAACGCAGCAAAAACCGTCTGGGCCACGCTGTCGGCGCCATTGCCCAGGATTTCGGGTTTAATCGTCAATTTCAACAAATCGTATTTGCCCGACATTTCAACAATGCAATCCCCGGCGCCCGCCAGGCCTTTGACCGTTGTCTGGGCCAATAAATCCTGGGCGGCGGCAACTTTGTCCTGTAACTGTTGCGCCTGGGCCATTAATTCATTCATATCCATTCTTTCCCCCTGTGGTTTTAAAACGGGCCGAAACGAAACCGTCCCGGCCCGGTGTGTTGATTTAGGCCTTTTTCACCTCGGCCCCGGTTTTTTGATCAATCCCGACCATCGACAGGCGGGTTTTGCCGCGCTTGTCCAGACCCAGATATTTCACAAACACCTTGTCGCCTTCTTTTAATTTGGCATCTTCGATTTTCGCCAGGCGTTCCCCCGTGATTTCCGAAATATGCACCATGGATTCAAAGCCGTTCATGATTTTAACGAACAGACCGAAATCCTTGACACCCGAAACGGTACCGGCGTAAATGACGCCAACCTCGGGTTCGGCAACGATATCTTTAATCCGTGCGATGGCGGCATCGGCGTCTTCACGCGTGGTCGCCATGATTTTGACGGTACCATCATCTTCCAAATCAATATTGGTGTTGGTTTCCCGCGTCAGGGCCTGAATCACGCTGCCACCTTTGCCGATGACTTCGCGGACTTTGTCCGGATTAATCTTCATCGTGTACATCTGGGGTGCAAATTCCGACACATGGTCGCGCGGCGTCTTGATGGCCTTTTCAATCTTGCCCAAGATGTGCATACGCCCGTCTTTGGCCTGGGCCAGTGCCTTTTTCATGATTTCAAACGTGATGGACGTGATTTTAATATCCATCTGCAGTGCGGTAATCCCGCGGTCGGTTCCCGTTACCTTGAAATCCATGTCGCCCAAGTGGTCTTCGTCACCCAAGATATCGGTCAAGATGGCGTAATCATCGCCCTCTTTGATTAATCCCATGGCGATACCGGCAACGGGACGTGTCAACGGCACACCGCCGTCCATCATCGCCAATGTCGCACCGCATGTCGTCGCCATCGACGATGACCCGTTCGATTCCAAGATATCAGACACAACACGGATGACATAGTCAAATTCCGCGCGGGTCGGCACCATCGGATGCAGCGCACGCCACGCCAAATTCCCATGCCCCAGTTCGCGCCGCGACGGGGATTTCAACCCTTTGCATTCACCAACCGAATAACCTGGGAAATTATAGTTCAAGAAGAAATCTTTTTCTTCGGCACCGTCCAGGGATTCAATCGGCAATGCATCTTTGCCACCCCCCAGCGTCAGCGACACCAAGGCCTGGGTTTCGCCGCGCGTGAACAGGGCCGACCCATGCGCACGGGGCAGAACGCCCAGTTCGATTTCAATCGGACGCACGGTTTTATTATCGCGGCCGTCGATACGGGGATTGCCCGCCAAAATGTTGCCACGCATAATCCGCGCCGTGATATTTTCAACAATTTCATCCGCCCACGATTCCAACGTTGACGCCGCGAAAGTGGTTTCCGGGAACATGGCCGGAATTTCCGCCTTGGCCGCCGCGTGGATATTGGCCAACGTGTCCAGACGGACCAATTTTTCCTTGATCCCCAGGGCCGCTTCGATGTCGCCAGCAAACTTTTCAAACGCCGATTGCATTTCAACATATTCGGCCGCCGGCGCCGGGACCGCCCACGGTTCTTTGCCCGCCTGGGCCGCCAATTCATTAATGGCATCAATCACCGCCTGTTGCGCGTCAAAACCAAATTTCACCGCGCCCAGCGTTGTTTCTTCGTCCAATTCGCCGATTTCCGATTCCACCATCAGCACGCCGTCCTTGGTCGCGGCCACAACCAAATCCATTTCGGAATCTTCGGTCGCCTTGCGCGAGGGGTTCAAGACATACTGGCCATCGTTGTATCCGACACGCGCCGCGCCAATGGGTCCCTGGAACGGAACGCCCGACAGGGCCAACGCCGCACTGGATGCAATCATCGCCAAGATGTCGGGCTGGTTCTTTTTATCATACGAAAAGACCTGGGCCGTGATTTGAACCTTGTTCTTGAACGTGTCCGGGAACAACGGACGAATCGGCCGGTCGATTAAGCGGGCCGTCAATGTTTCGGCCGTCGACGGTTTGCCTTCGCGGCGGTCGCGCGACCCCGGAATGCGGCCGGCGGACGCGTATTTTTCCTGGTAATCAACGGTCAAAGGAAAGAAATCTTGGCCTTCGACGGCGGACTTTTCTGCGCACACCGTCGCCAAAACCATCGTGCCGCCCATGGTCGCCAAAACAGACCCGTTGGCCTGTTTCGCCAAGCGTCCTGTTTCCAGGCGCAATGTTTCGTCCCCGTACGGAATTTCAACCGCAATCGGGTTGTTCAAATGGGTTTTCCCATCCTTGTTAAACATACCAAACAACATTTTTTACTCCATTTTTGTTGCATTAATCTGGCGGAGATAAATTATTCGTTTTTGCGCCCTGGGGGGTATCCAGACGCAAGAATGAACAATTTCCTCTCCGACACCTTTAAATTATATACTATATTTGGGCGTTTGCAAATATTTATCTGGGGATGCAAAAAATCCCATAAAAAAACCGGCAAATGCCGGTCTTTTTATGCGGTCAATTTTTCAATTAATTCCTGCATCTGGGGACGCGAGTCAAAGGACAAAATAATCTGCCCTGCCCCGCCCCGCTTTTCCCGGATATCGACCCGCACCCCCAGATGACGCGCCAAACGTTCCCGATACTCACGCAGGGTATCCGTGTCCATTGTTCGGTCGGTGTATGACCGACTGGATTTAGACCGCGCGCCATCTTTGACCCGGCGGGCCACGTCCGCCACCGACAATTTTTCATCAACAATGGCATGTGCTAATTCATCGGGATTTTCCGCCACTGCGATGGTCCGCGCGTGTGACGCCGACAGCGCCCCCGCGGCCACCATATCCTTGACCGATTGGGGCAGTGAATCCAGGCGCATCATATTGCGAATATAACTTTCCGATTTTCCAATCAGACGCGACACATCGCCCAATTCATACCCGCACGTATCCATCAGGTTTTTATAGGCGGCGGCCTCCTCTATCGGGTTTAGATTTTCACGCTGGACATTTTCAATCAGGGCGATTTCCATCGCATTTTCCGGCGTCAATGTTTTAACCAATGCTGGAATTTCCGCCAATCCTGCCAATTTTGTCGCACGAAAGCGGCGTTCGCCAGCCACAATTTCATACGCATGATCACGCCCCGTGACTGCGCGCAGCAAAATGGGCTGTAACACGCCCTGGGCGCGGATGGATGCCGCCAAATCTTCCAATTCGGCGGTGTCAAACGTCTTGCGCGGCTGGTCCGGGTTGGCCCCAATCTGCGCCAATGGAATTTGACGCACCGTAACGCGTTCACCACCGGTCAAAACCGAAATATCGGGAATAGACCCCATTTCCGCCTTTAAATCCGCCAGCCCCTTGCCCAGGCCAAATTTTGATGCCATTATTCTTCTCCTTGTTCTGTATGCTGGATAATTTCGGTCGCCACCCGCAGATAGGCCTGGGCGCCGGACGAATTAAAATCATAAAACAGCGCCGGTTTGCCGTGGCTGGGCGCTTCGGATACGCGAACATTACGCGGAACAACCGTTTTAAACACCCGGTCCCCAAATGTGGCGCGAACATCATCTTCGACCGCGCGCGTCAGCCCATAGCGCCGATCGTACATCGTCAGCAAGACGCCCAAAATATCCAAATTCGGATTCCAACTTTTTTGAATTTCACTGATGGTGTTAATCAAATGCTGAACCCCTTCGAGCGCAAAAAATTCGCACTGCAGCGGAACAATCACCGAATCGGCCGTGGTCAGCGCGTTCAGCGTCAAATACCCCAGTGCCGGCGGACAATCCAATAAAATATAATCATAATGGTCCCGCACCGCCGCCAGCGCATCGCGCAGACGATATTCGCGATTATCCATATCCAGCAAGTCTGCCTCGGCCCCGGCCAAGGCCGGACTGGACGGCAAGATATGCATATTCGGCACCGCCGTCGACAAAATATTATCCGCCGCACTGGCTGTTCCCATAATAACACCATAAACACTTTGCGAATGGGACGCGCGCACAAAGCCCAGTCCCGTGCCGGCATTTCCCTGGGGGTCCAGGTCAATCAACAGCACGCGTTTTTTAATCGCCGCCAGCGATGCCCCAATATTTATGGCCGTGGTTGTTTTACCTACCCCGCCCTTTTGATTTGCAAATGCAATAATTTTGGTCATTGTTACCCGTTTTATTTCAATTATCTTGTTCGTACATCAGAATAAAATAAACCCCCAGACCAGTCAAGATATTAAAATATAAAAATATTTTTCTTAGTAAAATCAATGAAATACCACTTATTTCACATGAAATAAGTGGCAAATTATTTAAATTTAAGTATATTCAATAATTTATTTGTAATTTCACATGAAATAACCGGCAATTTTCGATTTGAATAATAAACCCGTCGCCCGTTTTGGACGGGGTTAACTTATAATCAAAGGTATATTTTTTCTGGGCTTCGCAAATTTCGGATTCGATTTCCCGGCCTTTTAATAGATAAATGGGGTATTTTACCGGCGAAACATAATCCAGAATTTTAACCAACGGGGCAAAGGCGCGGGCGGTAAAAACCGTATTGGACGCATCGCGGGGCAGGGTGCGTATATAATCTTCGACCCGCCCGTGATAGATGGTCAGATTTGGTAAATCCAATTCGGTTTTCAGTGTGGATAAAAACGCGGTCTTTTTCCCGATTGATTCAATGCATGTCACGTGCCAACCCATCACGGCCAACACCACACCGGGAAAACCGGCGCCACTGCCCAAATCAATAATTTGCGCATCCGGCGGCAGGATGTCCGCCAATTGGGCCGAATCGGCAAAGTGGCGTGTTTCAATGTCGGCCAATGTACTGGGCGCGACCAGATTCATGCGCGCACCCCATTCACGCAGCAGCGCGGCATAACGATTAAATTTTTCTTTTGTTTTCATGAAGTTTATTGTAGCATAACAATGCCTATGAAAAAAACAGAAAGTTTATTTATATCGATTTCGGCGCTGGTGATTTTGGGCGCACTGGGGGTGATGTTTGCTGTTGCCCCGGTTCCCCCCGACCATTACGATGCCGCCGAATATATCCGTGAAACTAAATACGGGGCCTTTTTGGCGGCCCAGCATGCGGTCTATGTCAATGACTTTGACCGTGCGGCCAGATTTACCCAAAAAATTCCCGAAGCGGACGTGGCCAGTATTGCGACGGTCACCAATACCCTGTTGCTGGCCCAATTCCTTAGCGGACGGATGCCCGATACGGCAAAACTGTTGGGGGATGAAAAGGGGGCGCCGTCGCGGTTGATTTATGATGCCTATTTAATTAATCAAGGGGATTGGAAATCGGTCTATGACCGGCATAAAAAGGATGAATCCCCCCTGTCGGCGCCACTGCGCATTTGGTCGACGGTGGCGGTCGGGAAACGGAAAGAGGCATTGGCCTTTATCAAAACGCTGAACACAAACGAATCCTGGCAATCCTTTGTCCGCGGCCAGATTTATGCCGCAACCGGCGATGCGACCGCGGCCGCCGCCGAATTTGCCAAGGTGCGCACGGATTTTTTAAACATCAATGATTATCAATACTTGATGGCGTTTTACACGCATTTTGATATGCCGGACGCGGCCCGCAGCCTGCGTGACGATTTTACGCGGCGCCCCGGCAGTATGTTTATGTTGGATTACCCGGACGCGCCCGATTGGGAAACATTTGACGGGATGAACAACTCGTTGGCGTTCGGGCTGATACAAAATGTATCGCATACCCAGATTATGATGTATTCGGATTTGTCGCTTTTGCTGTTGCGGTTTGCCCAAATCATTCACAACGGGGCCGGCAACAACGCCGACACCATCAATTATTATGTGGGACAATATTTTTATAACAATGGCGGCGATGACGACCGTTTTTTCCGGGCGATTTCCCCGACCAGTCCCTTTGCCCCCTTTGCGGCGATGCGGATGGCGGATACGACCCAGGATATGGCGGCGCTGCGGCGTGTTGTGGATGCGCACCCGTTATTTGTGCCGGCAATCAATAAACTGGTGGCCGGCCAGGTTCGTGATGGCGACCGCCGCGGCGCGATTGGAACGCTGACGCGGGCGTTGGGGAATAAAAATCTGACCGATATTGGCCGGGCCTTTTTCCTGAAAAGCCGGGCAGGGGTCAATCTGGTCTTTGGTGATTTGGATGCGGCCCAGCATGACATTCACGATGCGGCGGACATTTTGCCGGTGGATGCCGAAATTTTGGGGTTACAGGCGAAAATTTGGGCGGCGCAAAACCGCGAATTGGATAACGCGTACGACTATGCCATGGCATTGGTGCGCAAAAGCCCGGCCGACGTGGCGGCGTGGGACGTCCTGGGGGCAGTGGTTGCCGCACGCGAAGGGGTGGACGCCGCGCTGGAATTATTGGCCCGCGTGGGCGAGGTTGCCGCCACATGTTCGTCATTGTTTGAACGCCTGGGGGATTTATATGCGGCCAGCGGGGATATGCGCCTGGCGCGCGATGCGTATACGCGGGCCATTGACCTGGCCGATGATGGTTTGACCAGTCGCCCCGCGGTCGAAAAAAAGTTAAGGAAATTGAAATGAAAATTGGAATTTTGGGCGCCGGCGCCTGGGGCAGTGCATTGGCCTTGTCCGCCGCCGCCGCGGGACACGATATAACATTGTGGTCATACAACAACAAATTTGACGATTTTCACGGGGCGATTATCCCGTCAAACATCACCATGACAGATGATATCGCCCAATTGGCAGATACCGCGCTGTGGATGATTGTGGTCCCGGCGGCGTTTTTTCGGGAAACATTGCGCCGCGCGGCCCCGTACTTTGACAATCAATCCATCTTGATTTGCACCAAGGGCATAGAGGTGCCATCCAACAAATTAATGGCCGAAGTTTTGGCCGACGAACTGCCCCATGCCCATGACATCGCGGTCTTGTCCGGTCCCCAGTTCGCGGCCGAAGTGGCCCGCCATGTCCCAACGTCCAGTACCCTGGCCGGGACGGCGCGCGCCCGCCGGGACGGGGCGGCGGCCTTGCCCGCCATGTTTATGCAGGAAACCGACGACATCCTGGGGGCGGAAATTTGTGGGGCGGGGAAAAATGCCGTGGCCTTGATTTGCGGGTATATGTCGATTGCGGCGGCCGGCGAAAACGAACGCGCGGCGGTGTTGACGCGCGCCTGGGGCGAAGTTGCCGATTACGGCGTGGCATGCGGGGCCGAATTGCGGACATTCTTGGGATTGTGCGGGGTGGGGGACCTGTTTTTATCCGCCACATCGGTCACCAGTCGGAATTTTTCTGCCGGCCGCGTCATTGCATCGGGCGGCGCGCCCACCGGTACTGTCGAAGGGATGTGCGCCCTGCGCGGGTTGATTCAGCGGATGGACACCGCGGGGGTCCAGGCGCCATTACTGCGCGAGATGGCAAAAAAAATGAAATTGGCGGATTAATTCCGCCAATTTTTTTATGCCTTTACCGGCCCAAGGGATGCGTTCCCATAATCCAGGCCATCAATTCATTGCGGGCGGCGCCCATAATCAAATCCGCACGTATGGCATCCAATCCGCGTATATTTTTTCCTGCGCGCCATGGGGCGGAAATTTTTGGCCCCGAATTTTCCCCCAACGTCACGCGCCCCGACGGGTCAAAGGCCATTAGAACAGACCGGTCTGGGGACAAGATTTGAAACCGGGAATTCACCACCGGCCGTGCATTGGCCAAATCAGACGCCCGGCCATGCGCAAACAGGGTGGCCGTTGATGAATAAATGCGCAATTTATCCCCCACGCACAATATGGGCATCGTCTGATTGCCTTGGACAATCATTCCCTGTTCGGGCCGAATGTTCGCCCGGCGCAGGCGTGCCATTAACTGGGTCATCAGGGGGTTGAACGTGGCGTCAAATCCCGACAGGTGGATATAAACATGCTGGTTGGGGCGATGCGCCATTTCTTGGATAATTTTGGCAATGTTTGTCACACTGGAAATATGATAATCGTCCAAGGACAGCGATATCGACATGGAATAGGGCGCATGACGCGCAACCACCCCGGCCAAATCGTCAAAAATCTTTTGACCAAAGGCCGCGCCCGCCCAGGCACCATTGGTTTTGATATCAACGCCCATTTGATGCCCCAGCGCATTGTCCAGCAATTGCGGTACATAATTCGCGGGGCCAAAGCGATAGGCACTCATAATTTCGCCCCCGGTAAAAACAACATTTTTATCAAAATTTGGGTACCGGGCGGCCGCATCCATATACGCGCCCACCACATCGGCCGGGATAAAGGTGCGGGGCTGATTGGGGCCGCTGGATTCACAGCAATGACGGCATGAATACCAACAATAATTGGTTGTCTTGAACACCAGGCAAAAGGGCAAATCACGCACCGTCAGGGCCACCGGAAAGACGCGCCGCTGAAACTGATTAATCATCTGTGTTAAATTGTACATAAAAACAAACTCTTTTATTGACAAATAATATAGCACATACTCACAATTTGTCAATAAATTTTTAAGACATTAAAAAAGTACAAAAAAACACCGGCAAATGCCGGTGTTTTCATAACAAACCGAAATTCATTATTTAACGGTTGTGGTCGCGTTACGATTCCATTTCCAAACGGATTCGCCGGTGCCTTTTTTGAACGGGCGTTCTTTGCCGTACGAAATGGTGGAAATGCGTTTTGCATCGATGCCGTCTTTGACAATGACTTCTTTGGCGGCATTGGCACGACGCGCGCCCAAGGCCAGATTGTATTCGGTCGAACCGCGTGCGTCGCAGTTACCGGCAATCTGAATCTTGGTATCTTTGTGGTTTTTCATGTACAGCGCCTGGCCCAACAGGTTGTCGCGCGCTTCGTCTGTGATTTCGGCCGAATTAAAACCGAAATAGACACGCTGGTTGTTCAAATCAGCCGGTTCGACAATGTTCGACCCGCCGCAGGCCGCCAAAACGGCCGCCGCGCCCGCCAACATAGCAAAGTTTTTGATGTTCATAAAAATACTCCCTTGTATTTCTGTTGCTCGTGGTCTAGTCTATAATAAAATGGGTGCAAAATCAAGGGGAATCATTTAATGAATACCGACGGACTGCGTGATTTGGAACTGGCGGGGGTGCATTGGGAACTGCGTGATGACGCCGCGACCGCGGCCGCGGCGGTGGAAACCACATCGGCCACACCCGGTGTTGCGACACCTGTTCCGCCGCGCGCGCCGATTAGTGTATCGGATGCGGCCGACGCGGCCGATGGCGCCACAACACCGGACGCCCTGGACAGGGCAATTGCAGCGTTTAATCACCCGCTGCGGGCGGGGGCGCTGCGGGCGGTATCACCACACTGGGGCAAATCGGGGGGCCTGGTCATCATAACCGACATGCCCGGCACCGATGACGAGGCAACAAACCAAATCCTGGGGGGTGCGGCGGGCGAATTGCTGG
>CAXHMP010000025.1:0-14468 GCA_964017835.1 uncultured Alphaproteobacteria bacterium | reverse complement strand
AGTATGCTCACGGTTTATTCAATATATTCACCGTCTCCAACCCATAGGAGGTTGGCGCTGTAACGCCCGCGCGGGCGCTGGTTGGGCGAGATGCTATTCTCGCATAATAGGTTCCCTATTACTATAAGTACTATATCCTAATTGTAAGAGATTTACCAGGAAAAAAATGAAAGTGGTAAAATATAAATCCGCCATGTCAAACATGGGCGGGATTGGAGTTAGTAACTGCACAATACCATGCAAGTGGCTTATTCAATATATTCGCCAACCTCCAATCCCATAGGGGTTGGAAGAATACAAGCACACTACCAGAATGTGTCGGCTATTCGCCGCCCCAACCCAATCAGAAATCATAAATAAAAAAATCCCGGCCTTTGCCGGGGAGTTTTATAATTCCACAATGCCGTTGGTGGCGATTAAGTCCACGCCCATTTCAATCTTGCCCCCGGATTCACGGACCAATAATTCGCCCGCCGCAATTTCGGCATAATCCAATGGGGTTGACATAAACGCGTCAAATTTACCCGCCGCGACCCAGGCCAAATCCATTGCCGGGCAACCGGTCATGCGCGCCGTACCCATATTCGCCACGGGCAGTGTGTCATGATACCCAATGGTCAAATCCCCCGGGTTTTTCAGGTTCGATACCCGCAGACGCGCCGAATGATACGCCGAAAAGGCATAGGCGCCGGCGTCCGCTTCGCCATAATATAATCTTTCGTCAATGGGGGAATAGACCAAGGCGATTTTGGTTTCGTCGTTTGAACGCAGCGCCAACGAAATCGCAAAATTGGAATTGCCGCGCACAAAATTCGCCGCCCCCGACAGGGCCAGGACGAATTCATCACGCCCGTCGCCCGCGCGCGACATGTTCGGTGTCAACAGACCCGCGTTGGGTCGCACCAGCAACAGGTCGGTTAAAATGCTTTCTTCGATGCGGGTGGCGGCACGGGCCACGAAATCACGCGCCCCGCGCAGGGATTGCTGCAGATTTTCAACCTCGCCAAAATCGCGGCGCAGGCCGGCGGCCGTACGCTGCAACGCGGCAAACATTTTGTTTAATTCTGTTGAACCCTTGATCAGCAATTCCATGTTTCAAATTCCCCCCAAAAAGCGTCAATTAAAATTTGAAACCGGCAAATTTGCTTTTGAATTCGGCCGCGCGCTGACCCTTGTCGCCGGCGTTGGAACGCTGGCCGGTCCAGGCGGAATGGTTCAGGTTGTCCGTCGACAAGACCAAGTCTTTGTCCGACGAGGAATAAATTTGAATCACAGAACCGTCTGTACGCGTGACGTTAATTGCGTTGTACGCGGGATGAATACCTTTTTTCATAATATAACCCTTTTTATCTTACTTTTAGCCCGATAATTATACAGGCAATTTTACGGAAAGCAAGCATTATTAAAGGGGCCGCGCCCCATGTTATTAATACCGCCCAATGCACCCCAGATATGAATTACCCGTCGATTCCAGGATACGAATAAACTGGGACTGATTCCGGCCGGAAAACAGCGCCAATATCGTTCCTGCATCCGTTGCCAGCATGTCGGACACCGTCGCAATGCCGGAATTCATTTTTTTGAAAAATCCGCTGGCCGGGTGGATTTCCGCCGCCAACAATTGATTGCCGCCACGCGACCGGGGCGCCCCCGGCGCGATGACCATCAATTGGCATTCGGGCGACACGATTAATTTGTCCGTCACCGTTGCGTCCGCCCCCAACAGTTCCCCCCACCAGCCCGTCGATTCGCAAAACACCGGATAATAAACCAGGGCGTTTGGCGTCTGGGCGAAAATCGCCGCCAAATCCAAATCGTCCGTTATCACGTCCGGCATCACGCCCGTGGCGGTGGCAATCGCCCGACGTGCCGATTGGTATTCGGGGTCGTTGTATGTTTTACGCGGCCAGTAAAGAATCGGAAACGTCTTCATCGATGTGAATTATATCAGAAACAGATGTCACAAAAAAGGGGGGGATGTTAAATAAAGCGCTTGATTTTTTATTTTTTTATCGCGGCGTACCACTTTTGCGCGTTTTTCCACAGGGTATCCAGGTGTTTTTTCACATTGTCGTATGTTGTCTGGGAAATATTGATTTTAAACAGTTCATTGACCAATTTGGGTATCATCGTCATAAACATGGCGATAAACAGGCCCATCAATATAATTGTCACCAAATGCGTGTTGCGCAGCATCAATCCGTCCAGCAATATCGACGGGTCGTTTGCCGTCAATGCCGCCCCAACCGCGTCCGCCCCGTGCCATGTGCCGAACACGGCATTTAAAAACATCACCGAAAACGTCACAAAGACGCCGACCAGGGCGATGCCAACCGTTCCTTTGACCACGTCGTTGATAATTGTCTGGATGGATTTTCCGCCGCCCCCGGGGATGATTTTCCAGCCTGAAAACAACCAGCCCAACAAAAACAGCGGCAGCATAATCAAATCCATGGTCAGTGTGATAAACACGTCCAGGAAATACAGCGGTATCGGCAACAGGGCGAACAAAAACAGCACCAAAATCATCAATCCGGCAAAGAATATCAACACGTTGGGGAACACAGGAATATCCCACATAATTTTATGCATGTATTTTTGGTCGAATGCGGAATTAAGCATCGTCCACCCTGCCGTCATCCCCAGGGCGGTCATTTGGTGGATGCCCGCCAATTCGCATGCCAAATTGTGCCGCAGGCGCGGCGAAAAGGCCCCATTTTCGGCGGCCGCGGTTGAGGCCGCCGATGGGTCGGCGACGGCGGCGGCCACAATACATTCGGCAAAGCGCGTGTGGTCCCCCACCGCGCGGTTCAGGGCCAATCCGATGTTAAAGACCGGTTCAATGGCAACGCCGGTTATCAGTCGCGGCAGCGGGAACGCCAGCAATGATATAACGAACGTCAATTTAATCAGGTGTCGGACAAAGTTCGTCGTGATGGTCCATGGATTGTCAACCTGGGCATTGATGTATCCCGACAGCAATTGCCAGGCAAACCAAATCGCGGTCAGTGCCACGGCAAACGGGATGATAACGGTTCCGATGGCGTCATACGCCCGCGGCAGCAAATCGGACATCGTCATCATGACGTCGGAAAACAGTTGGCATGTCCAGCATGTTGAAAAGAAATTCATTGCGCCCGCCATGTCAACGGGGGCGGCGGACCGGTAAATTGAAAATCCGGCGATAATCCCCAGGCCTGCGATACCACCCACGACAAACGGGGCCGCCGCGATAACTGTCGACGGCAGCAGGGCAAACAACGCAATCCAGATTTTTTTTATTCCCTTCATTCGTTTTAAGTATATCATATTTTGTCCCAATTGTGATATAATTGAAATCAAGATTTAAAAATAAGAGAGAATGGCCCGCCTGAACCAATGGATTTTACGGTGTTTGGCGACCACGGCGATGATAATTGCCGGGGGCTGTGATGCGCATGCCGCGTGGGGGATTGTGGATGCGCTGGATTTGTCGCCGTTTGTGCCGCTGGTGCTGGATGCGTTGATGACGGTGGCGATGGGGGCGTATGAATTCTTTGTGGGCCGGGGCGACGGCATCATCTATATCCTGGTGTGGGGATTTTTGGGATTGACGATGGGGCTGTATCTGGTCAAATTATATTTCCCGAAATCATGGTTGGGATTCCTTGGTTTTTCAGGTGGCGGCGACATGTGGGACGGCAAGGCATCCGCCGGCGTCATTGCCGAAAACATGTTTCGGCCGGCGCTGCGGGCGGTTATTGCGGCGTTGGTGCTGTTGCAAATTCGGCCGGTGTTTGTGACCGAATGGTTGGTTAATCCGTTTTTACAATTGGGGTCGTTGTATACCGCCGGCATCAGTCAGGCTGTTTCTGTCCCCGGGTCACCGGCACCGCGTGTTGAATGCCCCGCGGACGTGTTGAAAAACGATTGGATATCCCCGGAAAGTTGCACATTCCTGGTCCAGCCGGTCGCCGATTTGTCACACGCCAACAACCAGGTTATCAAGCGTGGCTTTGATTTTATCAATCGGGGACTGGGTGGATTATTGACGCCGATACCGCACGGCGGCGAAGATTTTTTAAATATCATCACGGGAATTTTGCTGATAACCGCCTTTGTCGGGTCGAATTTGTTTATGGCGTTGCTGATTATCCAGGGAATCTTTAATTTCGGCATGGCGTTGATTTTATATCCGTTCCAGGTGTTGATGTGGGTGGTCAATACCAAAAATTCCGAAAAATGGTTTGACGTGTGGCCTGCGTTTTCCGGCATTGTCAAGGCGTTAAAGGATTTGGTCGTGACCATGATTGCGTGCGCGTTTATTTTGTGCATTAACGTGGCGGTGGTGCGCGCGCTGTTTTCATGGAATTCGTCGGTCTTTGTGACCGCCGCGTCCGGCACCGCGATGACCAACATGCCGTCGGGTTCGGGGGCGGTTGGGTTCGGGGCGCATTCGATTTTATGGCTGTCGTCGGTTTTAACATTCTATTTGATGTTACAGATTTTCAACCGGACGCGCGCCCAATTGAACAAATACGCGTCCGGCATGGACGGCATGTATAAAAACGTGACGTCCGACACCCGGACGTTATGGAAAAACGCCCAAGCCTGGGGCAAGAAAATCGGCACAGCCGCCGGATGGATTAAAAAGTAATGAACGAATGGGCCGACATTTTGGTGAATAATTCGGTGCAGTGTTGGGGCTGTCCGGTGTTTGACCGGCTGTTCGATGTCATCAGCCAGGCGGCCGCCGCGGCATACCGGCCCTTTGCGACGATGTGCATTGTTTTGTTTTGTGTGTTGATGGCGTTTTTTATTCTGAACGCGGTGTGGCAGAACATGAAATCGGGCATGTCCGATCCGTGGTACACCAAATCCGTGCAACCAATGCTGGGGGCGGCGCTGTTCGCGTTGACGTTTTTATCCATGGGGGTGTATGTGCCGCGTTTTGTGACGACATTAACGTTTGAACCGGCCGCCGAAATCGCATTGATGTACAGCCAGAGTGTCGTCCAGATGAACGCCGCCGATGTCGATGAACGCGTCGTGTACCAGCCCCAGCCCATGTCGGACACCGGATTTTATCGTCCCCAACTGCGCAACACCATTATTCAATTGATGAAGACCACCATCACCCAGTTTCAGTCGTACATGAAATTGGGAATTGCGGTAATGGACAAGGCCTTTACGTGGAACGCGCTGGTGGGGGTGGGGGCGCTGTTGCGGCATGTTTTGTTGTTCTTTGCGGGACTGTATTTGGTGTACGGGTTCTTTAAACTGTTTGTGAATTTTTGTTTTTATTTTGCCGACATCATTGTGGCGATGACCTATTTCGCATTTTTCTTTCCGTTGTCGTTGGTGCTGTTTGCGTTTCGGGATTCCAATGCCCCCCAATGGATGACCGGTTTGGGCAAGACGGTGGGCGTCGGGCAATTTAAAAAAGTCATCAATGCAATCGTCGCCTTGGCGGCGGCGGTGTTAACCTATGCGGTGGTGATGATGCTGATTGCGAAATTTTTCAGTGCGCCCGGGGCATCGGCCGGTGACCTGTTGCACCAGATTATGACCGGCGACGTGTTCGCGGCCGATTTGTCGGACGACAATTTGAATGCAATTGGTATCATGGGGGCCGTTGTGCTGGTCTATGTCGTGAATTTTGTATCTGGCCTGGCGCCCCAGGTGACCAAGATGGTGACCGATACTTTTGGCGTATCGTCAGATACGAAAATGGGCGACGCGGTCGCGGCCAGTGCCATGGGCATTACAAAATCCATTACCGATTTGGCCAAGAAAACAATTAAAACCGCGGTGGCCGGCGAAGGCGCCCCGGACAAAAAAGATGATAAAAAAGACGACAAAAAATCGGGCGGGAAATAAATGCTGAAAGCGAAACTGATTTCGATTTTGGTGCGGTTTATTATGGGGGGCGCGGCCCTGGGAATCGGCATTTGGTATTTGTCGTCGTCCATCGGTGGGGCCAGTTTGACGTACACCAGCATGCCGGCATTTATGAACGCCATTGGGGCGGGAAATGGCGACATTGCGTCGGCAAACGGATGTTTCCTGTGTGGCTATGTCCAGGAATTGTTTGCCGCCATCGGAATCGGCGCCCAACGGTTTTGGACCGCCATGGTCGACCATATCTGGATTTTGTTGGCCATTGGGTTTGGTATATGGCTGTTTTTATACAGTGCCAAATACCTCTATGACGCGGCGTCGGCCGCCGGCGCGGGGGATGACAAAGAACGTAAAATCGAATTCGCCCCCTGGTTTGACAAGGTGTGGCGCCTGGGGGCGCGGATCATGATTGTAGGGGTGATGATGGGGACGCTGGGGCTGGGCGGGACAACCGCGCTGCGCACAGTTGCCAATATCACAATCACCCCCGTCATGATTGCCGGGGCCGAATTGGCCATGGCGGCAACCGGTGTGTCGGATTCGGCCCAGTGCGTTGCAGGTGATGTAAAATCGGACGATGTGTTAAGCCCGGTGCTGCGCCCGTTCATGTGTGTGGTGGGGAATTTAAACAGCGTTATGTTGGCGGGCGCCGGCGGCGGGTTTGCGATGATGAACTATGCATGGCTGGGGCTGGGCGGCGGGGCCTTTACCTGGATTGCGGGACTGGCGTTGGTGCTGATGTTTTTGATTATCGGATTTGATTTGTTTTTCCAAATCCTGTCCATTGTATTCAAGTTGGTGTTTTTCATTATATTCATGCCGCTGTTGCTGGCGGCGGCCGCGTTCGAAGGGACGTGGGCCTTGGCTGATGGGATTGTCAAGAACGCCATTGATGTATTGGTCAAATCGGCGGTGCGGATTGTGGCGATTACGTTGAAAATCCTGATTATCTATGCGACCATTTCGTATGCGGCGGACGCAACACTGCCGGGGCCGGTGGATGGATACAGCGCGATTTTACCCCCCATGATGGGACAGGTCAGCGCGCCCACGGACGCCAACGCGCGCACGGTGATGAACGTGTTTGCCACATGCGAACAGGTTGGCTTGGCGTCCGGCCAGATGGATGCGGCGGCGTTTAAAGATTGCTTTACCGCCCAGCGGGCCGCGGCCGAGCGGGCGCATCCCGGAGCCTTTGACTTTTTAAGTGGGGGATTGGAATTTTTACTGCTGATGATTGGGTTGTTTTGGTTGTATTATTATGTTGTGGATAAAAAGGTCGATGGCATTTTGGGCGGCGGCGGGTCGGACAGTTTCGATTTCGGCACCTGGGCCAAGGATTTGGGCAAGCGCATCTGGCGCATCCCCCAGCAGTTGACAGACAGTTTGACCAAGGCCATGGGGGGAAACAAGTGACATTCGCACGACGCATTTTGGCCATGGTATCGATTTTTGGACTGGTGTGGACTTTGTCCGGGGCGGCGCCCGCGGCCACCAATATCCCCCGCGGGGATATTGATGATTTTGGCGGCTGGGCGACCGCGCACAACCGCGATGTGTTCATGACCGATTTGTCGCGCGACATGACGCAGTTCGCCGGCCCCGCGCCCGTGACCATTTCCGCCCCCAATTATGTCCCGGTCGAGGCCAAAGTTGGCCTGGCGTTTATGGCGGGATTAACGCTGATTGGGGATGTGTTGGACAATTCGCTGGTGCGGTTTGTGTCAATTTTCCTGGTTATCGCGTATGCATTCTGGATTTTATTTGAAACGTACCACATGATGCGCGAGGGCCAGAATATTCAAAAACTGGGCGAAGATATTTTAAAGAAAGGCGTGCTGATTACCGTCTGGATTTTAATTATCGAACAGGGACCCGCCCAGATATTCGTCTGGATTTTGGGGCCGGTGGTCGGGGTCGGGACATATTTGTCCGATTTGATTTTAAATGCCGTTGGGTCGGTGGCCGGGGTCCAGATTCCCGATACATGCGCCGCCGTTCATGCCTATGCGGCCGCCAATTTGCCGCCCGACATGATTATGACGGCCGATGCGGCGGCCAATTTGATGTGCGTACCAACGCGGTTGTCGGGATTTTTCTATGCTGCGGCGATGGGCGGGTGGAAATGGATGATTGCCGGCATCGGCCACAGTGCGGTTTCCTTTGTCTTGGGGGCGGCGGCGGTGGTGGTATTTATTTATGATATGTGGAAATTCGCGCTGATGGCGCTGGGGGTGATTGCGGATTTGTTTTTGGCGATGCTGATGCTGCCCTTTACCGCGATTGCCGAAACCGTGTCCAAGACATCGTACAAAGGCATTGCCGGCGATATTTTCAACGGATTTTTGGGCCTGTTTAAAACCGAAGATTTAAACAAGCAAATTATGCGATTTATCAACGCGGCGATTTATTTCGTGTCGCTGTCGATTGTGATTGCGGTGTGTGCGGCGTTGTTGGCGGGCGTTATGCGGGTGGATGCGTCGGGGGCCTTGGTCGCGGGGGCAGATGGATTTATTATCACATTGATAACTGGCCTCTTAATCGCGCATATGGCCAACAAAGCCGATGCAACTGCCCGCGAAATCGGTGGGCAAATTGACGGCGCCCTAGGCGCGCAGTTCGAAAAAGATTTGCGAACCATTGGCAAAAACACCACGGCGACCGCGCGAAAGTTGTGGGCGGCCATTCGTAAAAAATAATGGGGCGGCCCCCTTGCGTTCTGAAAAGTTTTGTCTTATTCTGGGGACACGATGAAAATTAAAAAAGTTATACGCGTTTTTTTTAATATTGTGTTTTGGGCGATAACCGCGGCCATTGCGGCGGCGGCGGTGCTGGTGCTGATATACGGCAATGATTTGCCCGATTATAAAAAATTGGCGACATATGCCCCGCCGGTGGCGACACGCCTGTATGCATCGGACGGGTCGCTGTTGATTGAATATGCCGAAGAACGGCGCGTCTTTATCGACTTTGTCGATATGCCGCCCCAATTGGTTAACGCCTTTGTCGCGGCCGAAGACCAGAATTTCTGGACCCACCCCGGGATTGATGTCCAGGGAATCGCCCGCGCGGCGGCGGGTAATTTGTTGCGCATTATGGGATTCAAGGTCGGGTTTTCCGGCGCGTCAACCATCACGCAACAGGTGGCAAAAAACTTTTTCCTGACCCCGGAACGCACCGTATCGCGCAAGGTGAAAGAGGCGATTTTGGCCCTGCGTCTGGAACGCACATTTTCCAAGCGGCATATCATGACGCTGTATTTAAACCAAATCTTTTTGGGTGCGCGCGCGTATGGTGTCGGGTCGGCGGCATTGATGTATTTTAACAAGCCGGTGTCGGAACTGACCTTGGCGGAATGCGCGTTTTTGGCATCCCTGCCCAAGGCGCCGAACAACCGCGACCGCGCGGTGGAACGGCGTAACTATGTCCTGCGGCGTATGGTAATCGAAGGATATATCACCCAGGCCCAGGCCGATGCCGCCGCCGCCCAAGAATTAAACATCAACAGCGGATTTACCGCCCAGATGGAGGCTGACTTTCAATACTTTGCCGAAGATGTGCGCCGGCAATTGTTGGCGCGTCTGGGGCGCGAGGCATTGTATAACGGGGGCCTGTATATCAAAACGACCATTGTTCCCGAATACCAGCGGGCCGCGGCCGCCGCGCTGAACAAGGCACTGGATGCCTATAACGAAGGCCGCACGGAAAAATTACAGGGCGCGATTATCGCCATGAATCCCCATACCGGGCGCATCGTCGCGATGTCGGGCGGCCGGTCCTTTGGCGAAAGTTCATTTAATCGGGCAACCCAGGCCATGCGCCAGATTGGCAGTACAATTAAGCCGTTTGTATATCTGGCGGCGTTGGAACGCGGGATGGCGCCGACGGCGATGCTGTTGGATGCGCCAATTGTCGGGCGGCGCGCGGATGACAGTGTGTGGCGGCCAGAAAATTATGATAAAAAATTCCTGGGGGATGTGCCGTTGCGGTTTGCGCTGGAAACATCGCGCAATGTGCCGGCGGTGCGGTTGGTGGAACAAATTGGTGTCGCCGACGCGATTGAGGCGGCCCAGCGGTTCGGCGTCTATCCACCGGATTTAAAGGATGTTAATTTATCCATGGCGCTGGGGTCGGGTGAAACGACGTTGGAAAAGTTGGTGTTGGGGTATTCGGCGCTGATAAACGGCGGACGGGCCATCAGTGCCAAAATGGTTGACTATGTCGAAGACCGCTATGGTCGGGTTGTGGGCGGGCATGCCCCGGAAATTGAAATGTGGGATGATGATATGTTGCCCCCGGTGCGTCAATCTGATGCGGCGCCGTTGTCGGATGAACAAAGTTTATATCAAATGGTTTCCATTTTACAGGGGGCGGTTGAACGCGGTACTGGAAAACAGGCGCGCGTTTCGGGCCACACCATTGCGGGAAAAACCGGCACCACCAATGATGTCAAAGACGTCTGGTTCGTCGGATTTTCCAAGGATTTGATTGCAGGCGTTTATTTGGGTTTTGATACACCGCGGCCCCTGGGGCGGGGCGCCGGCAGTCATATGGCCGCACGTGTTTTCGCGGACTTTATGCGCGTGGCGTTAAATGATACCAAGAATCAACCTTTTGCGGTCCCGGACGGCATGACATTTATGCGCGTCAACCGCCGCAGTGGTGCCATGGCCAAGGACGACCCCGATGGCATGATTATTCTGGAGGCGTTTAAACAAGGTCAATCCCCCAACCCGGCACCGGAAAAGGTGCGGACCGCGGGGGTGACCGTGGGCGGTGTATTTTAATGCATCGGCATCATTTGATATGATATAATGGGGTCAAAGGAAAGGATTGCGCCAATGAAAAAAATTATCTGTGCCATGATGGCCGTGATGGCGGTCGCCGCCTGTGAAACGCATGACGACAGCGCCATGCGTCGCCAGTGCGGTGCGTACAGCGTCGGGATGGAATTTTGCGACGATGGCGACACGCTGCGCGCCGATATCAACGGCGACATGGTCAATTTGCGTCACACGGTTGCGGCGTCGGGCGCCCGATATGACGGCGTGTTGAACGATACGGCCGTGACCTTGTGGGGCAAGGGTGATGACTGGACGCTGTTTTTGGGCCAAGACGAAGCATTCGAATGTAAATAATTGCCGATAACAAAGGGGGACTAATAGAATGTTAACGGAATTTTTCATCAATCATGGTTGCACATTTTTCGCCAGTGGATGGACCCAGGCGGCGGCCGGGTTTGGGATGGCGTTTTTGATTATGTTGTTGGGCGGGCGGCCCTTTGTCCGCGCGATGCGCGCCTGGCAGAAAAAGGGCCAGCCCATCAGTGAAAACGCCCCGGCCGCCCATCAGCAAAAGGCCGGCACCCCCACCATGGGCGGGATTCTGGTCTTGGCGGCCATTATTATCCCCAGTCTGTTGTTCATGCGGATGAATTTGGCGTCGGGATGGATTGCTTTGCTGGCCTTGGTTATGTTTGGGACAATCGGATTTATTGACGATTATAAAAAGGTCACCAGCCAATCGAAAAAGGCCGCAAACGGGTTGTCGCCTTTGACGCGTTTGGTGGCCGAAGGCGTGTGTGTTGTTATCTTGGCGTGGCTGATTAACCGCACAATGCCCCCGTATATTCCTGAATATTCGCTGGCGCTGGGGGCGGGGCTGATTTTGCCGTTGGGAATTTTTTATTACGTGTTTGCCTATTTCGTGATTTGTGGATCGGCCAATGCGACCAATATCACCGACGGGCTGGACGGATTATTGGCCAAGGTGTACATGCCCGTCTTGGCGGTTTTGGTGGTGGCGCTGTATGGGGCCACGCGCATCGGATTTATGGATACGGTGATGTTTTTGCCCGGGGCGTCGGGATTGTACGCGGTGCTGGGGGCGGCGTTTGGCGCGGTGCTGGGGTTCTTGTGGTACAATGCGCGGCCGGCATCAATCTTTATGGGGGATGTGGGGTCGCTGGCGCTGGGTGGATTTATGGGAACGGTTGCCATGCTGTTGAAATCCGAAATCATCATGGGTGTCGCCGCCGGAATGATGGTGTTGATATTGATGTCCTCGTTTATCCAGACCATGTATTTCAAGGCCACGCGTAAAATTACCGGAACAGGGCGCCGGGTGTTTCGGCGGGCGCCGCTGCACCACCATTTCGAAGAACTGGGGTGGGGTGAATCCAAAATCGTGGAACGGTTTTTTATCATATCGGTGCTGTTTTCAGGACTGGCGTTGGTGCTGTTGAAATTCGCCTGATGATTATCCCCCACGCCGTGGGGGATTTTTTTATCGGCAACAGTATATTTTCATAAAAAACATGATATAATGTGGGCGATATGTTAAGACGCAGCGAAGAAAGCAAATTAACCAGTTGGTATTTTGAAATCGACCGCCCGTTGTTGTGGTGCGTGATTGGACTGATATTCATCGGCATGTGGGCCATGGTGTCGGCCGGGTCGGTCGCGGCCGAACGTATCGGTCAGCCATGGCACTTTTTTATTGTCAAGGCTTTGCCGTTTTATGCGGTGGGGTTGGTGACGCTGTTGGTGGCCAGTTCGCTGAATAAAAAATGGGTGTTGCGGCTGTCGGCGTTGAATGTGGTGGGATGTCTGGGGTTGCTGTTGGTGACGCTGGTGGCGCCCGCCGCGGTCAAGGGCAGTGCGCGTTGGGTCGACCTGGGGGTGGCGTCGGTCATGCCGTCGGATTTGATGAAGCCCGGGTTTATTGTTATCACGGCATGGTTTTTGGCCATGATGCAGAAAAAATACGGCGCGAATATCTTTTTTAATCGCGAGGTGTGGCGTCTGCGCTGGTTATCATGGTGGCCGTATCTGGCCGTGTTTGCAGGGGCCTTTGTCATTATTTTAACCCACCCCGATTTGGGGACGGCGACGCTGTATTTCATGGTTTTGTCGGCCATGGTGTTTATGGCCGGGTTGCCGCTGGTGATGATTCCGGTGCTAATCGGGTGCGCGTCTGTTTTCGGGTTGTTCGCGTTTTTCACCATGTCGCACGTGCATAACCGTATTGTCGGGTTCTTTACCGGTGCGGGCGACGATTACCAAATCAGAAAATCCATCGCGTCCATTCGTCACGGGGGATTGTTGGGCAGTGGGGACGACGCCTTTGTCAAACAATCGTTGCCCGATGCGCATACGGATTTTGTCTTTTCCGCCATTGCCGAAGACAGTGGTGCCATCGTTGCCAGTGTGTTATTATGCGTGATGCTGTACGTATTAAAACGATTGGTGACAGATGCGTCGCGGGCGCGTGACCCGTTTGTCTTTTACGTGGCGGGCGGGGCGGCTGCGCTGTTCGGCACCCAGGTGTGCATTAATTTGATGTCGGCGCTGCATCTGTTCGCGCCCAAGGGGATGACGTTGCCCTTTATTTCATACGGGGGCAGTTCGTTTGTTGCCTTTTGCCTGTTGTTCGGCATGGTGTTGGCCGTGGTGCGCGAGGACAAATGGCGGTAAAGGTAAAGCAAGGGGTTAAAAATGAAAATTTGGATTGCGACAGGCGGGACCGGCGGACATGTGTTTCCGGCGATGGCGGTGGCGGACGAATTGGCCCGGCGTGGTCATAAATTGGCCATTTCGTGTGATGGACGGGTGCGGCGCATGGTGCAGGGTGCCGCGCCCAGCAGCGCACGCACGGTTCATGTCTGGGCGTCGGGGGTGGGGGCCAAGGGCCGGCTGCGCGCAATGTGGGCCTTGTTTAAAATCGGGGTGTCGGCGGCGGCGTTGACGGTGCGGTTTATGGTGGCGCGGCCCGACCGCGTGGTGGCGTTCGGGGGCTATGCGTCGGTGCCGGCAATTTTTGCAGCGCACCTGTGGCGGGTGCCAACATATCTGCATGAACAAAACGCCGCCATTGGTCGGGCGAATAAATTCGCGCTGCGCTGGGTGCGGACATTGATGACCAGTTTTACGGATGTTTCAGGTGTGCCAACGGGGGTAACGACGGTCTTTACCGGGTTGCCGGTGCGGGCCGAATTTTTGGCCGTGGCCGGAACGCCAATTACCGGTAATCAGCGCATTTTTGTCACAGGCGGGTCATTGGGCGCCCAGATTTTGGACGATGTTGTGCCGGTCGCAATCGTTGGAATGAAAAACAAAAAGATTTTCGTCACCCATCAAACGCGCCCCGAAAATGTCGCCCGGTTGCAAAAGTTTTATGCCGACAATAAAATTCGCGCCAATGTTTTGTCCTTTGTTCATGATATGGCGGGCGCGGTTGTCGGGGCAGATTTGGTCATTGGCCGTGCCGGCGCCAGCACCGTCGTTGAATTGCAGACGGTGGGTCGTGGGGCGATACTGGTCCCGTTGGGAATTAACCCAGACCAGGCTGCCAATGCCAATGCCTTTGCACGGACCGGCGGCGGCATCACCATTGCCCAGGACAAGTTCACGCCCCGCTTTGCCACGGCAACGTTGACTGAATTGTTTGATAACCCATCGCGGTTGGAAAAAATGGCGCAAAAGGCGTATCGCCCCAACGACGCGGTTGAACGCATCGCGGACCAGGTAACAAAATAATTTCAGACCGAATTTTTATACTTGCCCCGGTTTCCGAATTTGTTCTATGAT
>CAXHMP010000024.1:0-15240 GCA_964017835.1 uncultured Alphaproteobacteria bacterium | reverse complement strand
AAATCGTCGGCCAATAATTTGTACGTATCGCTAAGATATAAAACGTGAAATTCTTCTATCTTTTTGCCCATCAGTTGGGTGCGGCAATAATTAGTCAGGTTGGTGACATCGCGAAAGACCTCTTGTCGTTCCAGATGTTCACGATAATCCATCAGCATGATTTGCTGAATTACTTTTAGAAAAATGGCGGTGTTAATTTTGACGCCGTTGTTTTGGACCAATGATTCGATGGGTGCGCTTAATACCTGGTGAATACCGCCATATGTCGCCATCAACCGCCGCGCCAGCGGACGCACATCACGCCGCGGTATCGGATAACTAAGCAGTAATTCGAACATGTCGTCGTGTGACAATTGTCCGTTTAAAAATTTTTGGCGCAGACGCCCGCGGTGTCCCTGTTGAAACAAGTCGTCGTCCGCCACCACCCGTTTTTCGTCCGTCATCGCGTTTATGCCATTTTTTCAGTAAAGATAATGGCGCCGTCTTCGGTAATGCCGATTGTGTGTTCCCACTGGGCGGACCATCCGCCATCAACCGTTCGTGCCGTCCATCCGTCGTCATCAATGCGGCAATCAGGGCGGCCTGTGCAAATCATGGGTTCAATGGTGAACACCAATCCCGGCACCATTTTTACACGGTCCCATTGCTTGTCATAGAAATGAAAAATTTGGGGGTCGTCGTGCATAACCTTGCCGATGCCATGTCCCACAAAATCACGCGAAATGGAAAAACCGTGTGGGGCGACAACGGCCTCGATTGTCTTGCCGATTTCCGACAGCGGCACCCCCGGCGCGCAGACGGCAATGGCGCTGTTCATGGCGTCTTGACATACATTGACCAATTCACGATGGCGCGGGGCGACATTGCCAATCATAAACATCCGCGATGCGTCGCCGTGAAAACCCTTGTACTCGGCCGTCAGGTCAACGTTGACGATATCGCCGTCTTTTAAAATCACGTCGTCACTGGGGATGCCGTGAACGATAATATCGTTGACCGACGTACAGATGCTTTTGGGATATCCATGGTACCCCAGGTCCGACGAACGCGCCCCGTTTTGACGCAAAAATTCGGCAACCAATCGGTCAATTTCACCGGTGGAAATTCCTGCGCGAATATGCGGGGTAATAAAATCAAAACAGCGGGCGACCAAATCACCCGATGCACGCAGACGTTTGAAATCCTTTGGGGCGTAAACCGATGACAGCATTAATTTCTTCTCCTTAGTGACATTTTGGCCGCGCGTACCGCCAACTTTAATGCAAAATCACGCATTAATATTTCACCCGGCATGCCCGTGGTGCGTAATTGGCGTTCCAATTCGTTTAACCGCATTAATACGGCCGATATTTCAGATTCTGGCCATATTTTAACCGCCAGGTTGAATTTATCGGCGACTTTCCAGAACAATCGGGGCATTTGACCTTCGACCACGGCGGTCAGTAATTTTTTAAAGTGCGCGTCCAGCATACGCACCAGCATATTAGGCTCGGCATTGTCGTAAAACAGCCGGTCTAGCGCCGTCAACGTCTGGTTAATATAACCCGCTGTCAACGAGTATAAAAATTCGTCTGTATCAGCCGCCGCCGTATCCGGCAAACATTTTTCCACATCATCAATGTCAACGGTCTTTTTATCATCAACATACAGGGCGATTTTAGTTAAAAATCCGCGCGTAATTCCGCGGTCCCCCCCCAGGTGCGCGGTCATGTACGCCATGGCGTCGGGCTTAATCTGGGTGATGCCGGCAGCAAACAATTCCCGTTGTATCAATGCGGCCAACGTGCGCGCATCGTCCGTGTAACAGGCCAGGGCGGCAATGTTGTCCCCGCCTTCGAACAAGGTGCGCAACCCGCCGCCCGCGCGTAAATCCCCGCCGCATACGATGACGGTCGCCCCCAGGGACGGGTGCGTCACCAAATCTGAAATCAGACGTGCGTCGGCGTCGCCTGCATTGGAAATAATGACCATTTTTCGACCGCCGAACATGGACGGACTGCAACTTTCGGCGAACAAGGCGTCCTGTTTATCCCGCAGGTCGTTGGAATCAACCGCAAACAGATTGTCGCGGTCGATGGCCAATTTTTCAATGGCGCGGTCACAATACTCGTCCGCCTGGCCAGCGTCAGGACCGTAAATTAACACCGCCCGGATGGTCGCAATACCGTTGTTAAAATCCGCTTCTTTCCATTTCATTGGGCGGCCGTGGTCTGGGATGAATAACGATGAGTTTCCGCAATAACGCGGGTGCTGATTTGATTGGACAATACCTTGATTGTGTTGGCCACGGCGTTATTGTATGACGCATTTGCCGCCACCAGATACCGGACAAAGGCATATGATTCCGATGCAGATTCGTGACCGCGCGCAATTGTTATGCCGTCATGCGTCAGGGTATAGTCGGCGCGTAATTTCACCTCGCGCCAGGATGCGTCGCCGGTCGGTTCCAGTGCCTTGTACATTGTAACGGGTTCGGCCAGATGCACCGTCAGCACATATTCGGCATCTGTGTCATGCGGGGCGCCGAATTCGACGTTTAACGCGTTGCGTAATTCAATTCCGTTAATCCCACTGATGGGGGGAACGTAAACATTGGTCGCGGTACCCGTGAACATCGGTTGAAATCCGCATCCCGCGACCAGTAAAATCATCAGATATTTTTTCATGCGGCTGGTGTAAATCTGTTTTCCTGTTGAACTTGATTGTTATATTAGCTAGACTTTCCTTAAATCGCAAGAGGGAATGATGAATATTTTTATTCTGCTGATGGTGGTGTTGTTTATGGCGGGATATTTCCTGATGGAATCCCCCAGTCGTCATATCGCCGCCCATGATACCCAGACCGCGGTTGAAACGGCCGACATGCGCACGATTGCACAATGTACGGCAACGGCCCACAGTGCTGCATTGGCCGACGAGGAATTTAATGATGTCTGTGTCACCCAGAATAATATCAGCAACCATCAAATCTGTCTGAATGACCGTGGCGTGGTCATGAAATGCGAAGTCGTTCGTGATAAAAAGCCTGCGGCCAGTTATATTATTACCACCGCCGCGCCCGTGGCGGATGATTCTTATAACGCGATGATGGAAATCCTAGAGGCGGATTTCCCAAATGCCGGGACGTTTGGTATTTTCCAGGATGGCGTCATCGTGTCGGGTGGCAATACGTCCAAGCGAACGGTGCCTAAGGCGGTTATTGACACGACACACGTTGAAAATGGTCAATTGATTTATATGACGCAATTTGCATTGCCGGATATTGAAACAGAATTTACCGCCCCGGATGCGGCGGATATTGATTGCCCAGCCGGCAGTGTTAAATCATACCGCTTTGGGCGTTGGCAATGCGTTGGGGTGAATTTAAAGACAAATTGCGCCGGGGACATGATTTGGGATTCGGAAATTATGGAATGTGTGCCGGATGAATCGCGCAAGCCCCTGTGCGCCAGTCGCCAAACCGCCGTGATGATTGACGATATGTGGGAATGCATTAACCCCTTTCCGGACCAGGTCTGTGCCGATAATATGGTCGCGCGGTTGAATTATACAACGCTGGAATGGGAATGCGTCCAAGACCCGTCAGTCACAGAACCGGTTAAAAAATGCACGGCGGCGGCCAGTGGGGCGGTCTATGGACCGTTGGGGGCGACATTGCGCATCACGACGACATCATGTACCGATTGCGAAGAAATGATTACCAACACCGATACCTGTGCATCGTATTGTATTCCTAATCCAACAAAAATAAATGACCCGAAATGCTATCCGGGCGGGTCGGCGGCATGTGATGGACCGACACGTGCGTTTTATTTCGGATTCCCCAGCCGCAGTTATGCCGCACGGGTTCCGGCGGTGGCGGATTTTCGCGTGCCATTGGACCGAATTCATTCGCAAAATCGCAAGTTTAATTGTTTTGACTGCGGGTCGCGTGGCATTGATGCATCACGGTCTTTGCCACCGTATATTGTTGTCTGCAACGAATAGGGTTATATTAAAAAAATCCCCCACATGGCCCCTGCGACGGTCAAGCCTGTTTGTGCGGGGGCGTGTGGGGGATTTTTTTGCCGGGTGGGGGTTATTTTTTCACCACGAAATTGACCAATTTGTTCGGCACGACAATTGTTTTGATTATTGTGGCACCGTCCAATTTTGCCCCGGCGGCGTTTTTCGCCGCATCGACAATCGCGTCATTGTCGGCGTTGGCCGGCACGACAAAGTCCGCCGCGCGTTTGCCATTGACCGACACCACAATGGTCATTTCGGTTTTGGTCAATTTGGCCGGGTCAAATGTCGGCCATTTGGCGAACGCCAACATTTCTGTGTTGCCCAATTTTTCCCACATTTCTTCGGTTAAATGCGGTGCAAACGGGTTCAGCACGCGCACCAGCGCAACATACGCCGGTCGCGGCATTTGGCCACCAAAGGCATTGATGAATTCCATCATGGCCGAAATGGCGGTGTTGAACCGCATGCCTTGGATTCGTTCGGTGACGTCGGCAATTAATTGGTGGGTGCGGCGTTCCTGGTCCGGGGTCATGGCGTCATCGGTCAGATTGTCCGACAGATTTTCCACGCGCTTTAAAAAGCGTTGAACCCCGCTAAGCGCCCCATCGGTCCACATCACGTTATTTTCCCACGGCCCCAGCGACAGCACCGTTACGCGTCCTGCGTCGGCGCCAACCTGTTCAACCAGGTCGGCAACCATAAACCCATTGCCGCGGGATTTGGACATTTTGTATCCGTCATTGCCCATTAACAATCCCTGGGCGGTGCGTCGTGCATAGGGTTCAGGCGTATTGACCAGCCCCAAATCGTACAATGCATGATGCCAAAAACGCGAATAAATCAGGTGGCGCGTATTATGCTCGTGCCCGCCGTTGTAATGCGTTACCGGCATCCAGTTTTCCATCTGTTGGCGGGAACAAAATTCATTGTCATTATGCGGGTCCAGATACCGCAGAAAATACCACGATGAACCCGCCCAGCCCGGCATCGTATCCGTTTCGCGCCGTGCCGGTGCGCCGCAACACGGGCAGGTCACATTCACCCAATCCGTTGCACGGGCCAGCGGGCTTTCCCCGTCGTCGGTCGGTCGAAAATCTGTCATATGCGGTTGCATCACGGGTAATTGGTCATCCGGGACCGGCACCCATCCGCATTTGTCGCAATGTATCAGCGGAATCGGTTCGCCCCAGTACATCTGGCGAGAAAAGCCCCAATCTTTTAATTTGTATTTCGTGGTGCCGCGGGCAAAGCCGTGGTCGGTGCCGTATTTAATCGCCGCCGCAATGGCGTCCGATTTGTCCATGCCGTTCAAGAATTCGGAATTAATATGGGGGCCGTCGCCTTCGAAGACCGCGTCCGGTTCACCACCGGCCAAGACCGGGATAATGTCCAAGCCGAACTTTTTGGCAAAGTCCCAATCACGCCCGTCATGTGCCGGCACTGCCATAATTGTTCCGTATGCGTAATCAACCAAAACATAATCAGACGTAAAGACCGGAATTTCACGCCCGTTATAGGGATTTATTGCCATAATTCCATCCAGGCGCACACCGGTTTTATCCCGGGTGGCGTCTGTCCGTTCGATTTCTGATTTGGCCGCAGATTGCCGGATATAATCGCGCACGGCATCAGCGTTTTTAATCCGTCCCGTATCCAGCCATTTTTTGACCAGCGCATGTTCCGGCGCAATAACACAGAATGTCACCCCAAAAATCGTGTCGGGCCGTGTGGTATAGACCGTCATGACGTCATCGCCCACCTGGAAGTCAATGTCGGCGCCGTGGGATTTGCCAATCAAATTAATTTCGTCTTTTTTAATGCGTGCATCAAAGTCCACGGTATCCAACCCCGACAACAGTTTGTCCGCATAGCGTGACAGCGCCAGATTCCATTGTAATTTGGATTTTTTTTCAACCGGTCCGTGACACCGTTCACAGTGTCCGTCTTCCAATTCTTCGTTGGTCAGATTGGTGCGACAATTGGGACACCAATTCATGGGCAGTTCGGATTTATACGCCAATCCCGCCTTGAAAAACTGGATAAACATCCACTGGGTCCATTTAATATAATCGGGGTCCGATGTCGCGACACGGGTTTCTGGACTGACCGACCAACCGACGCGGTCAATCATTTCCGAATACGATTTCACCAAGTCGCGGGCCACATCGGCCGGATGGCGCCCGATTTTTGTTGCATAATGTTCCCCGGCGATACCCATCGCGTCAAATCCCATCGGGAACAGGACATCGTACCCGCGCGCCCGACGAAATCGCGCCAAAACGTCAATCCCGGAATAGTTCATCATATGTCCCGCATGCAGACCCGCCCCAGACAAAAACGGGAATTCTACCAAAGTGTAAAATCGTGGTTGCGTGCCGTCGTTTTTAGGAACAAATGCACGCGCCTGGCGCCAGCGGTGTTGCCACTTGGCCTCGCGGTCATGAATTTTCTGGATTGTGTCGTCTGCCATGTTGGATGCTCCTGGTAATCTTTGATTAAGATATATCTTACACCGGCAATAGGCCGGAATTCAAGCCTTTTATCGTTTGATGAATAAAAAAATCCCCGGGATTGTGGTCCCGGGTGACTTTTACAACAAAACAATCGTTATTTTTCAATGCCTGTCATCATTTTCAGCATTGAACGCAATCCCGCGCGATAGGCGGAATTCTGGGCCACACATGATGCAAAATCGGTCACAGAATTGGCCACCGCTTCGTCAGTGAACAAATGGTTGTACAAACACTGGTACACGCCATTGGACCCAATCAGGGCGCCGGTTTCACGATTTCGGGCCACAAATGTGCCGACATTGGCCGTTCCACGACGTGAAAATACCGGGTTGCGGACCAATTTGCCGGGACCGTTGTGATAACGGCTGTCGACGGTCATGACAATCGCCGCGACCAATTCGAATTCTTTGAACCACGGTTCTTTTTCCAGAACAATTTTAGCACGCTGGTTCTGTTTCTTGGCCAGGCCCAGATTGTTCAGTGTGCATCCCAAATATGTTTTGCAATTCCACGTGTCGTTGTCAAAATTGTACAGGACGATATTTGATTGGGCGTTGTTAAATAAAATTTGGACCTTTTCATCTGTCAATTCGCCGGTCAATTGAATGCCACGGATACCATGCAAAATTTTTTCCATTTCGGCCGCGGCCTTTAAATCATACTTTTGCATCAATAACGTATAGTGCATCAATTGATCATAATCAAATTGTGTCATTTCTAAGTGTTTTTGCATGATTACAAAATCCTTGATTTGTATTTCTTGACCAACAATGTAATACTATAAAATTAATTTGTCAACAAAAAATATAGTTTTTTTTCCTCTATTTGCCGGGGGTGGGGCAACCGGTGCGGCAAAAAACGCATGGCATTGGGGCGTTTTTTATTGCACATTGATTGCGTGCGGTGTACAATGCAGCCAAAGGTTTATTATAATGCAGAATGAATTATTACATGAATTACAGGCGCGCGGCTTTATCCACCAAACGTCAAATCTGGATGGGTTGAACGACGCGCTGAATGCGGGAAAAATTTCGGCATATTTGGGGTCTGACCCAACGGCGGATTCATTACATGTGGGGCATTTGGTGCCGGTGATGATGATGCGCTGGCTGCAGCGGTACGGCCATCGGCCGATTATGTTGGTGGGCGGCGCAACGGGCCGTATCGGCGACCCGTCTGGACGCGACAGTGGGCGCCCCATGATGACCGAAGATGTTTTGGCCAAAAACATTGCCGGTTTGAAAAAGTCGTATTCGAAATTCTTTCATTTTGGTGACGGACCGTCTGATGCGGTGATTGTCGATAACTATGATTGGATGAAAACGTACAGTCATTTGGATTTCCTGCGTGATTTCGGGACCGATTTCACGGTGCCACGTATGTTAAGTATGGAAAGTGTCAAGCGGCGCTTGGATAACGGGATGACATTTCTGGAATTCAATTACATGACGTTCCAGGCGGTTGATTTCCTGACATTATATAAAAAATACGGGTGTGTGTTGCAAACCTGTGGTGCGGACCAGTGGGGCAACGCCATTATGGGAATTGAATTAATCCGCAAAAAACTGGGGCAAGAGGCGTTTGTTTTATCCACGGCGCTGATTACCGATGCGGCGGGCAACAAAATTGGCAAATCGGCCGGCAATGCCGTGTGGGTTAACGAAGACAAAACATCGCCATATGAATATTATCAATATTTCCGCAATATGCCCGATGATTTGGTTGAAAAAAGCTTGAAAATCTTTACCGAAATTCCGTTGGATGAAATTGCGCGGCTGGCGGCGTTACAGGGGGCCGAATTAAACACTGCGAAAAAGGCGTTGGCATTCGCCGCGACCGAAATTGCACACGGACACGATGCCGCGGTGGCGGCGGCCGATGCGGCCGATGCGTTGTTCGGGGGCGGGGCGGTGTCGGAAAATATGCCGACGGTTGAATTTAAAATGTCGGATGATATGGGGATTGTCGATTTCCTGTGCGGGATTGGCATGTTTGAATCCCGGTCTGCGGCGCGCCGTATGGTCGAACAGGGTGGTATTCAAATCGATGGCCAGAAAATTACTGACCCGTATGCAATGGTCGCGCCGGCTGATGAAATCATGGTTCAGCGGGGCAAGAAAATTTTCCTGCGGGTGGTGCGCGGCTAATGCGGCGTGCGGTGGCGATTTTGGGGTTGGCGTTATGCGTGGCACGGGTGTCACCGGCGCCTGCGGCCACCGAATTGTCCAAAATCAATGCCCAGATAAAACAGACGCAACAGCAAAATAAAAAATTAGAACAACAGGTTAAAACGTCTGAACGCGATGTCGCCGCAACCAAGAAAAAATTGGTCAAGACCGCCGACCGCGTCAGTGACCTCGAAGAACAACGTGCCGCCATTACCAAAAATATCGATGAATTGGACGCCCGGCGCGATACGTTAAACCGGGAATTAAATAAAAACCAGGAACGCATTGCGGCATCCGCGGCCAGTTTTCTGTTTATTTCATCCCACCCCAGTTTTGATTCCGACAGCATGCGCGATTATGTATTAACGTCGGCGGTGTTGACTGGGGCCGCCGCCCGATTTGATGATGCGGTACGCGATGCGACGGAAAAAATTCGCGAATTGACACAAATTCGTGATGCGCGCGCCGTGGAAAAAGAAAAACTGGACCGCATGGCGGCACGATATGCCGATGAAAAGCAACAGTTGGATAAATTGCTGCGTACCCGGTCGGCCCAGAACGAAAAATTAAAAAATCAACAATCCGCGGTCCAGAAAAAGTTGCGTGATTTATCGGCGCGCGCCAAAAGCATTTCGGAATTGTCCGCCGGCGTCGGCAGTTCCCAGATGTCGTCCGACGAATCATTTTCGCGGCGTAAATTAAATCTGCCGGTGCGGGGGCGTGTCGTGGTGCGATTCGGGGAAAAGACGGCGTTGGGGCTGAAATCCGACGGGTGGCGTGTGCGGACACGTGGCGATGCGTTGGTGATGGCGCCGGCCGACGGCGTTGTGAAATTCGCCGACAGTTTCAAGGGATTTGGTCGTGTCGTCATCATGTCACACAAAAACGGTTACAACACGGTGATGACCAATTTGGAAACGATTGACGTCTTGGTCGGCCAAGATGTCTTGGGCGGGGAACCCATCGGGCGCATGAACCCCGACCGGCCCGAAATGTACCTAGAGGTGCGGCGTGGCGGCACCGCGGTTGACCCAGCGCGACTGTTCCGGGAACCGTAACAGTGATATTCTGGGCGGGGCGTCCATCAGGCCGTTTTGTCATTGTTGTGCAAATCGCACACGTTATAAGAATGGTTTGAAAATACATCAAATTTGTGATATAATTTCGCCGTGTATTAGAAAAGGTTTTTTATATTATGAGTGCAACATTTCTGACCGCAGAACAGATTTGGGGCGACCAGGCCCTGGGGATATTTAAAAAATACGGAACGACGGTCGGATTGTCTGATTTGGCGGTATTGTTGGGTGGAATGTTGACGGGTAATGGGGAAAGAACCACTGATGGCCTGAGGGCAGGCTACGTTTGGTCGGCGTCGTCCGATGTTGATTCTTACGTCCGCTGCGTCGGTGAGTGCGGCAGAAAGTACTTTGGATTACCGAGGTATCGGAATGCCGCCGCGCACGGGATTTGGGGTCACCATTGACGGGTCCCCAATGTCGGTCCGCGACCAGATTAAGTTTTATATTGAAAACGGCAAATCATTTATGTTGCATGGACCGTCGGGTGTGGGAAAAACCGGCCGGGTCGAAACAATCGATCCCGATTTGACCGCGGTGCCGCTGTGGAATGGGGTTCTGCCCGAAGATATCGTGGGCAAGGTAAGCTTTCCCGATGGGGCGACACAGTCGCTGGGGGTGGGGCGTGCCGATGGTGATGATGCCTTTGCCGCGGGGAAAAAAATTCCGGCCGGCGGGGTGTGGGTGCCGCCCGACTGGTACACGGTGCTGTGTCAGAAATGCGCCGCCAGTCCGGATAAAAAGCACGTTCTGTTTATTGACGAAGTGACCAACGCCAAACCGACAACTCAGTCATTGATTTTCCATATTGTGTTAAAGGGGTCAATCAGCCCCAGTAACGGTAAATTGCCGAAAAATGCGGTTGTGGTCTTGGCCGGTAATGACAAGGCCGATTCGGGTGCGGCGTACAATATGCCGGCGCCGCTGTTCCGACGTATGCCGGGGCATATCTATTTGGAACCGGATTTGGCCGATTGGTTGGAATGGGGGGCGGCGCCTGTGGCGCCGGGGCGCAACCGGGTGCATCCATTGGTGGCGAATTTTGTCGCCAATAATCCCGACTGTTTTTATACAACATATAACGAAGAAGAACCGGAAAAATGGGCGTTGGACCCGCGCGGATGGACCCAGGTGTCGGATATCATTTACGACAATGGCAATGTATTGCGGCGCGAATTGTTGGCCAATAAAATTAGGACGGAAAATACGGCCGCACTGATGGCGTATGCCACGATGCCCATCTTGACGGTCCAGGACGTTTTAACCGGAAACTTTGGTCTGAATGATATCCCCAGTTCTTTTTCAGCCAAATTGGCCTTGGCAATGAATCTGCGTGATGCCGACGGCGCCCAGATTGGGCCGGTGCGGCAATTTATCAGCCAATATTTGGGGGCGGAAATTTTGGCGGTCTTTGAATCAGCCTGGGCCGGCAATGATGCCACGCGTTTGGCGCAGTTAATGGCCCAAAATAATCGGCAGGGGAAATAATCATGGCAATATCAACACGTAAAATTAAATTGAAAACAGTTCTGGAATCCAATCGCACCCATCCGATTATCTTGGTCGGTGTGTCCGCCGACCAATTGGATGGCGCCGTGATGCCGGCATCAATTTCGCCGCGGGATTTAAATACCGGCACGTGGCCAGACGAATTGGCGGACATGGTGGCGGCGCGCGGGAATGTCACGCTGGTTATCGATGGCATCGATACATTGTCCCCGGCGGCCCAGGCCAAGTTTTTACCCCTGGTCAAGGACCGGCGCAGCGGCCAGCATAAATTACCCGCCACGGTCCAGATTTTAATTCCGGTATCCGATTTAAACCGCGTGGCCGATGAAATTAAACGGGTGGCGTTGGTGTATCATGTCTGATTGTAATTTGAAAAATTTATTTCGTAAATCGGCGGATGCCATTCGGTGCGACATGGAAATAGATGCCATCCGTGACCAGGTCTTGGCCCGGTTCCCATTGCTGGGGACGACGATGGCGAAATTAAAAACTGTGGCCAGCGACAGTATTCAAACCGCCGCCACCGACGGCGAAGTGGTGTATTACGCGCCAAAATTCTTTGACACATTAACCAATGACCAGCGGGTTTTTTGTTACGCACACGAAGTCATGCATGTCGCGTTTAATCATATCCTGCGCAGTCGCGACCGTAATCCCCAGATTTGGAACATTGCGACCGATGCCGTGATTAACCAAATGTTGATGGGGGAAAATCTGCCCATTATTGATGGGGGCGTGAATATGGCGGACGCCATCGGGCGCAGCGCCGAAGAAGTGTATGAAAAATTGCTGGAACAGCAAAAAAATCAAGAACAACAGAACCAGCAGCAGCAAGACCAACAAAAACAGCAAGGTGCCAGCCAACAAGATCAACAGAGCCAACAAGAGTCCGGTCAGCAAGACCAACAAAAACAGCAAGGTGCCAGCCAACAAGACCAACAGAACCAACAAGGGGCCGGTCAGCAAGACCAGCCTCAATCGGGCAACGACCAACAATCCGGCGAAGGACAGGAAAATCAATCACAGCAAAATCCCGAATCTGGTCAGTCCCAGGATGCCCGGTCCCAACCGCAACACAATAATCAATCACAGCAAAATCCCGAATCTGGTCAGTCCCAGGATGCCCAGTCCCAACCGCAACACAATAATCAATCGCAATCCGATGACGGCAATTCTGGGGATAATAATCAACAAATGCCCAATGGTCCCGACAATCATCAAATATGGGATGATGCGGTACGTCGTCATGAACGTCAGATGGCTCGTTCCAAGCCGTCAGCCGATGACTTAAAAAAACAGCTAGAACAAACCCCTGTTGCGGTTCAAGAAAAAGATTTTTCTGATAAAAATCGCGCGGAACGAGAACGTATTGCCGAAGAAATGCGTCGTGTATTGGATGCACGTCGGAACCAGGTCAGTCAAGATATCCGTTCGGAAATGATGACCGAATTTGGGGATGTTGGGCGGGCGCCGGCGGTAATGGATTGGCGGCGCGTGTTGAAAAAATCACTGGCCCAGGAAAACGACCGTTGGTCGTATCGACGGTCGTCGGCCGGCAATGATTATATGCCCCGCGTCGAAGAATTGGATGACGAAGACCGCGCCGAAACCGAGGTTCTGTTGGACGTCAGCGGGTCGGTCAGTGATGAATTCCTGCGTCACTTTTTGCGGCAATTGCGCCCGCTGTTACGCGATAGTGACCTGCGCGTTGGGTGTTTCAGCGATGAATTTTATCCCTTTGTCGATATTAAATCAGACCGCGACATCAATACGTTTCGGATTCCGCCATGCGGCGGGACCGATTGGGATTTGGCGGTGCGGTCTTTTTCCAAGCGTAAAAATATCAACAAAATCGTTTTTACCGATGGCGAAGCGCCCGGCCGCATGCCACGCAGCGATTTGCGCGGGCAAAAAATTATTTGGCTGGTCTGGGGCAGACAAGATTTTCAACCCGTCTGTGGGCGCGTCATTCGTGTGGGCCCCGATATGATGTCACGCATGATAACGCAAAATCACACACGATAAAATTATGAATTGATACCTGGGTCATAGACAAAAATAATTTGGCATAATGGGGTTACAAAAGGATATTTTATGACCCCAAAACGTAAAAAAATTCTGATTTATGGTGGTGGGATTGCGGTGGCAATCGCCATTGCTGGCGGCATTATTATACATCGTATTTTGGCCGCCCGGCCGTTTGTCTATGCCGGAACATTGGAAACGACCAAGGTTTATTTGTCGGCGCGCGTGGCGTCCGATGTTGCCCGTGTTTTTGCCATCGAAGGCGATACTGTCGCCGCCGGCGATGCCTTGATGGAGCTGAGTTGTGATACATACAAAGTCCTGGGGCGTCAGATTGATGGCGACTATGAACGGGCGCGCACGCTGCATGGGCGCGGCCATATGTCCCAGGCGGAATTTGACGTCGTGTCCCGCAATAAACAGGACAACGACCTGAAACTGGATTGGTGTATTGTTAAATCGCCCATCGACGGCATGGTCATCAATAAATTCCGCGAAGTGGGCGAAGTCGTGGCACCCGGGACCGTTATGATGTCGGTGGCCAATCCTTATGACATTTGGGCGTATTTTTACGTGCCGTATGAAATGCTATACAAACTGCATGTGGGGGATATTGTTGCCGGCACCTTGCCCGAGGCCCCAGACATCATATTCCCCGGCCGCATTATCAAGATTAGCGAAGAGGCCGAATTTACCCCCAAAAATGTTCAGACCCGCGAAGAACGCACGCGTTTGGTCTATGGCATCAAGGTCAAGTTTGACAATGATGATTTGACATTGAAATCCGGCATGACGATTGAAAGCGATTTGATGCATGAACAATAACGTTGAAATCCATATTTCCAATGTATCAAAACGCTTTGGCGATGTCGATGCGTTGACTGATGTGTCGATGGATTTCCACAGCGGCAATCTGTACGGGATTATCGGCCCGGCGGGGGCGGGTAAAACGACCCTGTTTCGGATTATGTTGCGTTTGATGAATTTGGCCGGTGGGGCGGTTGAATACCGCATGGATGGTGCGCCCGTTGATTTCGCAGATTTTCGACACCATATCGCCTATATGCCGCAAAGCCAGAGTTTGTACGGCGATTTATCCGTGGATGAACATCTGGATTTCTTTCGTCGGCTGTACAGTATTAATGTCACCGATTTTGCAGCGCGGCGTTCGGAATTGCTGAAACTGACGCGGTTGGATAAATTTTTGGGCATGCCGGCGGGCAATCTGTCAGGGGGAATGTATAAAAAACTGGGGCTGATGTGCGCGTTGTTGCGGTCGCCGCAGGTGATGCTGTTGGATGAACCGACAAACGGCGTTGATCCCATCAGTCGGCGCGAATTTTGGAATCTGCTGCACGATTCGGTCCAGCGTGGCATCTTGGTCATCATGACAACGGCGTACATGGACGAAGCCGAACGGTGTGGGGGCGTGGTACTGATGGAACGCGGGCGCGTTTTGGATGCGGGTGAACCACGCGAATTGCTGCGGCGCGGGGGCGCGGATACATTCGATAATTTCTTTATCAAACGCGGGGGCGGGGCGTCATGAAGAAATCGGGAACCATGGTCAATGTCAAAAATCTGTCCGTCATATTTGGCAAATTTTATGCCGTGCGCGATGTGACCTTTGCCGTTGCCCCCGGCGAGATTTTTGGATTCCTGGGGGCCAACGGCGCGGGCAAGACGACGACCATACGCGTGCTGTGCGGATTATTGCCGGCGTCGCGCGGCACCGTCGTTATTGATGGACATAAATTTGTCCCGGGTCATGAAAACGTTATCAAGCGCATGGTGGGATACATGTCCCAGCGCTTTACGTTGTACGACGAATTGTCGGTCGCGGAAAACTTTGACTTTGCGGCGGCCCTGCGCGGGATGGACACAGAAACGTATGCGCGCCGCCGGTCACAGTTGCTGGAATTTATCGGATTTGATTACAAC
>CAXHMP010000023.1:0-15708 GCA_964017835.1 uncultured Alphaproteobacteria bacterium | reverse complement strand
GCGCTGTACTGCTGGAAAAATTGCGGATAAAACCTTGCTCTACGGTGCAACCGGCCCACGCCGCACCCAAACCGACGTTTGGATTAGGCATAAAGTCGGAGGAAAAAGATGCAGAAATCTGGGATTTTTATTTTGGGATTATTGTCGATTCCAAACGTCCCTTTGGATTAGGCATAGTGTCATATTATCCAAACGCACAGATTATACCGCATGCACGCGTTTTTCGCAAGGGGGATTTTTGTATATTTCCGCGCCCCAAATCACCATCCCCAAACAAAAAAAATCCCCGGATAACCGGGAATTTTTTATGCAGCCTTTTTCGCATCGCTGTGGATTTCAATGGGGGGCTTTTTCCCGGCCACCACGTCCGCATCAATAACGATTTCGGTCAAATCATCCTGGTCTGGGGCATCAAACATCGGCGCCAACAGCAATTTTTCCAAAATGCTGCGCAATCCACGCGCCCCGGTTTTGCGCGCCACCGCCAATCCGGCAATCGCCCCCAGGCCGTCGTCTGTGATATTTAATTTCACCCCGTCCATTTCCAACATGGCGGCAAATTGTTTAACCATGGCGTTCTTGGGCTGGGTCAAGATTTTAACCAACGCATCTTCGTCCAATTCGCGCAAAGTCGTGATAATGGGCAACCGGCCGATTAATTCGGGGATAATACCAAATTTGACCAAATCTTGGGGCTGAACATCGGCCAGGTAATCTTTGTTCGCGCGTTCTTCGCGGGATTGAACGGCCGCGCCAAATCCAATACCGGCCCGGGCATCCATGCGCGCGCCGATGATTTTGTTTAATCCGTCAAACGCCCCGCCACAGATAAACAAAATCTTGCTGGTGTCCAATTGGACAGTGGCCTCGCCCGGATGCTTGCGCCCGGCGCCACCGGCCGGGACGTTCGCAACGGTGCCTTCGATTAATTTCAACAAGGCCTGCTGCACGCCTTCGCCGGAAACGTCGCGGGTCAGCGATGGGTTTTCCGATTTGCGCGAAATCTTGTCAATTTCGTCGATATAGATAATTCCTTTTTGCGCACGTTCGACGTCAAAATTCGCGTTTTGCAGCAACCGCGTCAAAACACTTTCAACGTCGTCACCGACGTATCCGGCCTCGGTCAATGTGGTGGCGTCGGCAATCGCAAACGGCACGTCCAGCACGCGCGCCAACGTTTGGGCAAACAATGTTTTACCGGTCCCGGTCGGCCCAATCATCAACACATTTGACTTTTGAATTTCAACGTTTGATGCGGTCGCCGCCTGGGCGCGCTTGTAATGATTATACACCGCCACAGCCAATGTGCGTTTGGCATCATCCTGGCCGATGACATAATCGTTCAGGAAATTATAAATCTTGGACGGGGTCGGCAATTTTGTCGCATCGCGGGTGATTTCCGTCGCGCGATCGTCGGCCATAATGTCGTTGCACAAATTGATACATTCGTCGCAAATGCAAACGTTGCGCCCGCTGACCAATTTTTTGACTTCATAGACGGCTTTGCCACAGAAACTGCAAAACTGACCGACGTTATCCTGGGATTTTGTTTTATCGTCACTCATGCGTGTATGTCCCCCAATAAAATTATTTTCTGACCAAGACGTTATCCACCAAACCGTATTCTTTGGCCTGGGTGGCGGTCATGTAATTGTCGCGTTCCATATCGGCAACCAATTTTTTCACCGGCTGGCCGCTGAATTCCGCCAATAATTTCGCCCCCAATTCTTTTAATTCCTGGTATTCGCGCGCAATAATTTCGATATCAGTCACCTGGCCCTGGGCGCCGCCGTGGGGCTGGTGAATCATCACCTTGGTATTGGGCAGAACGCTGCGCTTGCCCTTTTCACCGGCCGCCAACAAAATCGACGCCATCGATGCCACCATGCCCATCCCGATGGTCGCGACGTTCGGTTTGATATAACGCATCGTGTCCAGAATTGCCAGACCGGCATAAACACTGCCCCCCGGGCTTTGGATATACAGCGAAATATCCGCATTCGGGTTTTCCGATTCCAAAAACAACATTTGGGCAATGATGGTGTTCGCCATTGCTTCGTTCACTTCGCCCTGTAACATGATAATCCGATCGCGCAACAGTCGTGAATAAATGTCAAAAGACCGTTCCCCGCGGGGCGATTCTTCGATAACCATTGGAATTAATGACATAATCGATTCCTTTTTGTACTTATTTTCTAAGAAACTATACCACACAAAATCCCGATTCGCGAATTTATGATACCTTTATTAAAAAATTGACAAATTAGTTTTTATGTATTACATTTAAACAAAAGGTATAAATAAATGACAGACAATCATACAAATGGTTTTTATTGGATTGAAACGGCACGGATTACACCGCGCATTGATACAGTTCATAAAAAAACACGTGCGTTAAAGCCTGAATTTGATTATTGGACATCATTGGGCAAACTGTTGTCTGCGTGGACAAACAACCAGAATCAAATTACCGCCGCCAATCAACGGCGCGACGCCCTGTGCAAAAAATTGCTGAAATCGTTTGGCGAATTGGCCATGTTACATCAATATCATTATGAATTAAACGATGCCATGGTTGACAATTCTGACTTTCGCGCCCGGGAAGCGTGTATCAACCGCGCCCACACCTTGGCGATGCGCCCCGGTGTTGTGCGCCCCGCCCTGCGCGTTTTATACTGGATGCAAAGCAAATTCAGCCACAGATAAAATCAAAGCCCCAAACGGGGCTTTGATTTTATTCATCGGCCAATACGGCGATACCGGGCAACGTGCGCCCTTCGATATATTCCAGAAACGCCCCGCCCCCGGTGGACACGTACGACATGTCGTCCTGAGTGCCGGATGCATACAATGCGGCAACGGTATCACCGCCACCCACGATGCTTTCCAATTTGCCGCCGCGCGTCCGGTCCGCAATCGCATGCGCCAGGGCGAATGTCCCATAACTCCATGTCGGGGTCCATTCGGCCATGCCGACGGTGCCGTTCCAAATCACGGTGGCGGCATTATTTACCGCGTCGACATTGCGCGCCGTTGTGGCAACACCCGCGTCAATAATGACATCGCTGTCGGCAATTTCGTCAAAGTTTTTGTTCGTACGCGGGGCATCACGCTTGAATTCCGGGGCCACCCCCTTGTCCAGGGGCAACATCAAATCGCAATTGTTTTCACGTGCCAAATCGATGATTTCGCGGGCCGTGTCCGCCTGGTCAGGTTCATACAGGGAATCCCCCACCCGGTCCCCCAGCGCAAAATTAAACGTTGTCCCCAACGCGCCGCCAACAATCACCGCATCTGCCATTTTAACCAGCGCACGCAGCACGTCGATTTTGGTGGAAATCTTGCTGCCGGCGACAATCGCCAACAATGGCCGTGCCGGATTTTCCATCACGTGCGACAAATGTTTGATTTCCGACGCCAACAATTGGCCCGCATATGCCGGCAAGATTTCGGCCACGCCAACGGTACTGGCGTGCGCACGATGTGACACGGCAAAGGCATCATTGACAAAGATGTCATACCCCGCCGCCAGACGCGCGGCAAATTCGGCATCATTTTTTTCTTCGCCACTATAAAAACGCACGTTTTCTAACAATACCACATCCCCGTCATGCATACTGGGCAAAAAATCTTTGTCCAGGCAATCAGGTATCAACCCGATTTTCATATAATCCGCAATGGGTTTTAACGAAAATTCCATGTTTCGTTCCCCCTTGGGCCGCCCCAGGTGCGATACAATCACCACGCGCGCGCCGGCCGCACGAAGTTTGTTTATGGTTGGCATACTTTGTTCAATACGAAATCCATCGGTGATTTGTCCATCCACAATTTGGACGTTAAAATCATCACGCAGCAAAACATATTTGCCCCGAACATCTAAATTTTCAATCGTTCGCAGTTTCATTTTCTATCCTTTTCTTGACCGGGCCAAATGTCCGCCGGTAATGTTCGTTGATTCCAAATTTTTCAATGGCCGCCAAATGCGCCGCCGTGGGGTATCCCGCATTTTTGTCCCATCCGTATTGGGGAAATTGGGCCGCCAAATCCCGCATGATGTCATCACGTGTTTCCTTGGCCACGATGGATGCAGCGGCAATCGACAATGATTTGGCATCGCCATGCACCACCGCCCGCCCCACGAACCCCGCCGGCACACGATTTCCGTCGACCAGCGTCATGTCCGGCCGGCGTGACAGCCCCGCCACCGCGCGTTCCATCGCCCGCATGGACGCCCATAAAATGTTCAATTCGTCGATTTCAGCGGGACTGCACATTGCGGCCGCCCAAATGGTATTGGCACAAATCCAGGCGCGCGCGGCCGCCCGCTGGGATGCGGTCATTTGTTTGGAATCACGAATAATGACGGGTATTTCAATATCGCGGCCGGGGAAAATCACCGCCGCCGCCACAACCGGCCCACACAGGGGGCCACGTCCCGCCTCGTCACAGCCAGCAACAACGCCCCCACATTCGTTTTCCAAAGAAAAATCTGGCTTTTCCTTCATCAGGTCCCACTTTACCACGCACCCCCATAAAATAAAACGACTTTTTTGTTGACATTTTGTATTTTTGTACTAAATTTTAAAGAAAGAAAAGCAAGGATTGAAAATGAAAAAATCTTTCAAACAGCGTTATGCGAAAAAAATGGCCACAGTTGCCAACATAATTTCGGATTCGTCGATTCAACTGGCCAAAATTGACAACGCCAAACAACGGGGTGAATGCACCCCGGCAATGATGCAATTGGAACAAGAATTATTAAAAACCCAGGATATTATGAGCGATATGACGGTTGCAGAAACCGAGTTTGCCATGGGTCGAAAAAATTGGGGCATGGCGGTGCGTCATCTGGTCATTACGGCCATGTTTTTTGGTGCAATGATTGCCAGTGTTCATGGGGCGCATCAACAAAACGAAAAAGATAACAATGGCAAAGCCAAAACGCTGATGACAGTGGCGGTGGCGCTGACTTGCTTGTCTGCGCATCATGGCAAACGCAGTTATGATTATTTGTCGGAATATTCCAAGGCACGCCAAGATTATGTCAACCGCTATGAAGAAATCAACAAACGCTTGGATGAAATCAATATCAAGACCTTTGAAAAAGTTAAATAATCATGAACAAACTAAATAAAAACTTAAAAAGATTAAAGCAATCTTTGACCGATTTAGAAACATTGCAGGCCCAGATTCAGGCCAATCAGGAAATGTTAAAATCCGCTGATACCACCGACCTGGACGTCGCAGGCGAAGCGGCCGAATTGGATTCATTGAGCCAAATTGTTGCCGAACATATTGCCCAGACTCAGGCCGACCTGAGCCAGGCCCAGTCCGAATACAACAAAATTTATCCAGGATTGGTGTTGAAGCGTCGTGTCAAACAAAATTTTTACGCGATGTTGTTGTTCGCAGCAATTTGTACGGGAACCTTTTTCAAATCTTATTCTGATTCAAAACATGTCCTTGCATTTAAAACCGCCGCGACGATATCGGCTTTGTTTGGTTTGTATCACTATCAACAGACCAGAAATTATAACGCCAAACTGCGCGATTTCGCAAACAACCAAAAATACCAACGTTAAACAGGTGACATAATGCCGAATTTAAAGAAAAATTTAAATGAAATGGATAAAACCCTGGGGGAAATGCGGACGGTCCTGGCCCAGGCAAAAGAACACTATGCCATGGCAAAAAAATCCGGTAAATTATCCCCGACCCAAGACAAAGATTATCAAATCTTGATTCAATCAATGGAACGTGATATTTCCGAAATGTCCGCCGACACAAAAAAATGCTGTGACGAATACAAACAGATGCAGCCCGGCATTGGATTATTGCGGCTGTCAAAACGGCATCTGGTGGCAGTGATTATCTATCTGAGTATCAGCACGGGGTGCAGCATCTGGCTGTCGGGCGCCAACGACCAAAACCCCAAGCATCAAACCGCCTTGATAGCGGCATCGATTTTCTCGGCCTTGTTTGGTCTGCATCACGGAATTAAATGGGCAGATTATCGAACCCAGGCCCAAAGATTTTTCAATGAAAGCGATAATCAGCGTTAAATGAAAAAAATTCCCCGAACCCGGGGATTTTTTATATCGCCAATCGGTCCGCCATTTGGCGCTGGACATATTCATCTTCGCTGTTATACAGGGGCCATTGTCCATCGGCCAATTCCTGCATCGATGCCAACGGCTGATTTAACCGCGCCCGATACAGCCACAGGTTGGACATCACACGCTTGATATAACCGCGCGTTTCGTATGCCGGGAAACTTTCGATATACAGCAACGGGTCCGATGTATCAAATGTCTTTTCAAATTTCACAACCGTCCCCATGCCCGCATTATACGACGCCAACATTTTGATAATATTGTTGTTGATATTGGGATGCGCCAACAAATCAACAATATATTGCTGCCCCAGGAACATGTTGTGTTCAGGCTTGGACATGTCAATATCGGATAATTTCACATTCGACCGACGGGCCACACGCTTGGCCGTGCCGGGCATCAACTGCATCAATCCATTGGCGCCGGCCGTTGATTTGGCATTGGTCTTAAACCCGCTTTCCTGTTTCGTGATGGCCAGCAACAGCGCCCGGTCAATTGACCACCCGCCCATGGGTTCCCAATCCGGCAATGGATATTGCGCCGAATAAATGATATCGTCGTCAATTTCCAAAATACCACGGTCGCGCACAACGCCGGATGCCTGAATCGACACGCGCGGCAACCCATACGCCGTGGCCACCGAATTCACCGCGTGCAGCGTGCGGTCAGACGCACTGGCGGTGATTAAATATTTCAAATACTGTTCCGCCCGGTCCTTTTGCCCGACCTGAATCAGCGCCAGCGCCATTTTCCCATACTTGGTTTCGCGCAGCGCGTTGATTTCATCATCGGTGCAATCCTGTTCAAAGAATTCGTACCGCGGCCGGTCCCCCAGCATCGTCGCCGACAACGCCCCGTAAAAAGCCATCGGATGCGTCGCCCCAATGCCCCAGAATTTTTTCGCCGCGCGGCGGTCGTCGTTTGCCTCGGCCGCACGACCGGCCCAGAACGCCGCCTCGGTCTTGCGGGCATCGTTGATTTGGTCCAGCTTTAAAATTTCGCTGAAATATTTCTGGCTCTCGCCGTATTTTTCTTCTTTGAAATACAGCAATCCCATTGTCCACAATCCGTATTCCGATTTGGCGTCGGATGCGACAAAGCCCCATTTTTTCGCCAATTCGATTTCGCCGTTGGTGTAATACACAAATGCCAATCGACCGGCCAGGCGCCCGTAATCAGATTCGGTCAGACGCCGACGAAACGCCGCATCTTCCAGTATCAAGCGCGCGGTCTTGGTGCTGCCGCGTCGAATGGCCTTTTTAAACTTGGTAATATTTTCGGCCGCGGCGCCGGTGTACGTCTTGGCGGTCCAGTTTTCCGATTGCGCCGTTTCAATGGATGTTCCCGACACCGTGCGCGGTAATTTAGGCGACCGGACGGATGCCTGTTTAATCTTGGCCAGAGCCGCCATCCGTTCCGCGCCCGGCATGTTGTAATATTTCGTCATCCAATCGGTCAATTCCCGACCGCGCGTGCGGTATGTTTTGGAAATATAGCGTTGATACAACACTTCGTTCATCAACAGATTGTCTGTTAATTTCTTTTCCAATTTGATGGCGGCATCAATTTTTTCACGCGCCTGTAAATCAAATATCTGGCGGTACAGGGCCGCGTTTTCATCCCCCAGGACGACGGGCAAATCAACACCCCACGCCCCCAGCGGCAATACCAGCGCAAACAAAAACGTAAATATTTTCTTCATGATTTTTAAAACAGCGATGTCTTGGTCTGGGGCAACGCACACGTATCGACGTTGTCATCCGCCGCTTCGGGTATCTGATTAATAATTTTTTTAAAATCGGCAATCTTGGAAAACTTGCGATACACGGATACAAAGCGCACAAACGCAATCGGGTCCAGATTCAACAGCGAATCCGACACCATTTGCCCGACGGCCCCCGACGTCACTGTGTCATCAGACGTTTCGGTTTCCAACCGACGATGAATGGACGTCACCAATTTTTCAATCTGGTCATCGCTGACATCACGGTTGCGACACGCCAACTTGATACTGCGCCGCAGCTTTTCCCGGTCAAAAGGTTCAATTTTTCCGCTGTTTTTATGCACGGACAAATCACGCATCTGGACGCGTTCAACGGTTGTGAATTTCGCCCCACATTGATTGCACACACGCCGGCGGCGAATAATCGCGTCTTCGGTGTCGGGACGGGAATCGGTCACCCGGCTGTCGGTTGAATTACAATATGGACATCTCATTGCACGGTATAAGATAACAATCAAAGACGCCCCTGTAAAGCATAAAACGCACCCCGGGTCATCCCAAAAAAAAGCGCATTTTTATAAAAATCAAGTCTTTTATTTAATTTCGCCGGACGCACGCCCCAATTTTTAGGCCCCAAATATGATAAAATAGACAGTAACCACGGGACGGGATTCAAGGGATGGATAAATATCTGAATCAGATTTTAAACGGCGATTGCATTGAACTGATGCGCGGCATGCCGGACGCGTCGGTCGACGCGGTCTTTGCCGATGCGCCATACAACCTGCAATTGGGGGCCAAAACCCTGTACCGACCCGAAGACCAAACGGCCGCGCGCGCGGTGCGCGACGCATGGGATGCCTTTGAATCCCCGGCCGAATACGACGAATTTACCCGCCAATGGATGCGCGAATGCAAGCGTATTTTAAAACCTGGCGGCGCCATGTGGGTGATTGGCAGTTATCATAATATTTTCCGCCTGGGCGCGATTATGCAGGATTTGGGCTTTTGGATTTTAAACGACATTGTCTGGGTCAAGATCAATCCCATGCCGAATTTTCGCGGCACGCGTTTCACCAACGCACATGAAACATTGATTTGGGCGACGCCCGCCAAAACCGGCAAATACACGTTTAATTATGAAACAATGAAAAAATTAAACGGCGGCAAACAAATGCGGTCCGATTGGGATATCAACATCTGCCTGGGCGAAGAACGGGTCAAGGGCGCGGATGGCAAAAGCCTGCACAACACGCAAAAACCGCTGGATTTATTACGCCGCGTGATTTTATCGTCGACGCGCGCCGGGGACATTATTCTGGACCCCTTTATGGGCAGTGGCACCACCGCCGCCGCTGCGCGCGAACTGGGTCGTAATTTTATCGGATTTGAACGGGATGCGTCATACGTCGACGCCGCCCGGCAACGCGTGGCATCCGTCACCCCGATTGATTTATCGGAAATCGAGGTTGCCGCCCCCAAACGCGAAGAAATCCGTGTTGCCTTTTCGGAATTAATTGATGCGGGCGCGTTGTACGTTGGCCAAACACTGGTCAGCCCCCGCGGCGAACGCGTCATGATTACGCGCGACGCGCAATTGACGCATCCCCTGCATGGCAAGGCATCCATCCACGTCATGGCGGCCAAATTACAGCGCAGTGTCAGTTTCAACGGTTGGGATTACTGGTCCGCCCAAAAGCGCGACGGCACCCTGGTCCCCATTGACCAATTGCGCAAATATGTCCGCGGGATTAAGCGGGACATGAAAAAAGCCGCCTAAAAAGCCCCGCCGCCGAACCCGCCGATGGCCACCCACGTGCGGGATTTTTTTATTTCCCCCTTGCGATTCTATTGTGATTAGAATATAATAATGATGCACCGGGTGATACCCGATGTGAGGTGTCATAACCTCCAATACAAACAAACTCCACCATTGGTTGGAGGGCTGTGATATATTTGAATAAACAGCACTATTGTATTGTAGTTCTTAACCTCCAACCGCCCTTCATCACGGCGGAATTTTTAATTTGGGGGTAATGAAATGCCAGTGATATCGAATGAAACGCGGCTTATTGGTGGGGCGATGCGACATGGCCGCCGCATGAACCGCATCAGTCGCATGGACGCCGCGCGGCGGCTGCACGTAACGTTGGGGGAATTGGGGCTGATAGAGGGTGGTCGGATGGTCATCCCGCGGCGGGTGTTGAACAGCCTGATATGTCATGGGATACGGAATAAGTGTAAAAAGAATGAGGGCATATAACCTGGATTCCGCGGACACCCACCCACAAAAATCTAATGTTTTTTGCGGGGCCCGGTAAAGCCGCGGAATGACATTGTTCTTTATTTTCTAGAAACTTAAAAACTCCCCTGTCACCACGCGATTTAATCGCGGGGCCCAGGTGAATATGTTTTTATCCTTATTATAAATAATTTGTGTTCGCGTTGCTCACGCTTTCATAACCTGGATTCCGCGGACACCCACCCACAAAAACCTAATGTTTTTTGCGGGGCCCGGTCAAGCCGCGGAATGACAGGAGTTCTTAAGTTACTGGAAAATTAAGAATAATCCCAAACCAATCAGAATTCAGAAATTACATACCGAATTTATAGATCGCGCCAAGGTAAATCTGGGTGGCGTCAATCTTGGTTACGGCGTCGCGGTGATTGACCTTGCCATAATTGACATATTTAAATCCAATATCCAAATCAATACGTGAATTTAATTTAAACAGGATGCCGGCCAAGGCCTGGTACGACAAATCAAAATCGTTATCCATTTGGCCGCCGATATCACCCCATATCCCCGTCAGGCCCAAACCCGCCCCGATATATGGCGCCACAACGCCGTCAAAATCACGCAGCAAATACGCATTTACAAAATTTGCCCATAAATCATAATCAAATTTGATGCCGCGCATGTTTTTCTGGCCGCCCATGTACAGGGTTTCATATTCCACGCGTATCCAATCGGCCAAGTTGTTGCCCGTCGTTGTGCCAAAGGCAAAGTTGTCACGTTTGAATTTTTCTTTGGAGCCGTTGGGATGATTATATGAAAAGGCGCTGTGTTCATTTTTATAAACACGCACACCGATATAGGTATCGCGTGAATTGTTGGCGCAGTCGCATACGGGACACGATGCGGTATAATCATACGTGTCGTCGTAAATCACATCATAATTGGTTGCCATCGCAGGCATGGTGGCGGCGCATATAATCCAAGCGGTCAATATCTTTTTCATCGTTTCCCCCAGATGGGTTTCATTGTATGCGACATATTGTTAAATTCAAGTCAAAAAAAACGCCCCCCGTGGGGCGGCGTGATTCAGCGTTGTAATTCTTTGTCCAGGACAATGTCGGGAATACGCGGATTTGTTACCTGGGGAACAACACGCGACCGGTTTTTGGCCGACAGACGTTGGACTGATTCCTGGATTTCGCGGGCAATTGATTCCCGTGTCAGGATTAATTCATGGCGTTCTTCGGGGTTCAGGGTGTCCGATGCCAATTTTTCTTCGATTTTATCCAGAACGCCGCGCGCATATTCAATCTTGACCATGGCGTCTTTTTCATTCGCGTTGTCGATTGCAATCTTGGCCCCGGTCAATCCCATTGTGGCGATACCCGCGGTCAGTAAAATCTTTTTAATATTTCTGTTCATATCTTGTTCCTTTGCCTGTGTAAGGGGTTATGATTCCGACAGTAATTTTTTCAACTGTTGGACTTGGATTTCGCGTTGTTTGTGGTTTTCCCGATGTCGGTCCAGAAATTGAACATATTGGTCCCAGAAATGATTGACATAGACCATGTTCGCAGACTCGGCATGGGTGTCGCGGTCGTTTGAAATGGTTGCACGCCCCGCAAACGAAATGCCGTACAGATACCATTTGCCATCCAGATTTAAAAACACCGGCCCGCCGGAATTGCCGCCCCAGCCCTGGCATCCCAACAGGTTGGCGCCATTTTCATTCAATACCGATTGCGCCTGGCAACGTGATACTTTTAGGGCGTTGTTGTCCTGGAATACATCGGGGGAAACGTCGGGGATTTTACCCTGGGTCACCGCCCAGATGAACCCCATGCCGGTTGCGGAATTAGAATGAATATCTTCGCCGCCAAAATAATACATCGGGTTGATGGCGCCCAGAAAGCTGTTCCCGCGCAGGTATTCCATATATGCCCGGCGCAGGTTTTGAATTTCTTGGTCGCTAAGGATTTTCAAGGCGCCGTATCCGGCCGCCAAAACATCAACCGGGGTATTGCCGGAAAAGCGCGCCACATTGACATCAGATATAACATCCATACGCGGCGATAAAAACGCCCAGTCGCCCACCAAGCCTGCAGAAAAATCAAAATTTCCGCCCGGAAACAGGTCTGTGGCACCCGTCACCGGTTCCATCCCCAGCAACAGGGGGCCATATGTGGCGTGGTCTGCGTGGATATCACGATGTGACATAATCATGTTGTTTTTATCCAGAACGCAATGCTTGGCCGTGATGATGATTCCGTTGGCGGTCAATATGCCGGTACAGTATGGGTCATCGCCGCCCAATCGCACAATTGATGAATAGGGCGCCGCACCCCGCGAAACATATTGACGTTGGTCAATGGTATAGGTATCAGCCACCGCCGGGCAAATTATCCACAGGCATAAAAAAGACAGCAAAGCCAATCTCATACACTGATTTTACCATATCTGTGGGCGATTGTAAATAATGGATACATTGTTGGAATTGCATGACAAATATGGTATGATAATGGCATTATGGAAATCAAAACAACAGATTTTGTCCGTGTTCCCAGTATCGATAAACCCCAGGAAACATTTTCCGGCGTCAGTACCATCGTGACACGCCATCCGACATTGTCGGGGGGTGATATGGTTGAAAAGCATTTAAAGCAGGATGGCGTCATGAAAGACAGCCCAGAAAAATGGGCAAAAAGCATTATCTATGCGCGCCAAATATCCCAAGAAATTCGTGCCATAGCCAATCCGGCATACGATGTTCCCAAAACCTTTATTTCAAACGGCAAGGTTCGCGAACAGGCGGCCCAGGGCAAAATCGTGCGGGAACTGAGATATGAAGTTCTGTGCGAAAATTGGGATAAATTTATTCCGGCGATGGCGCATTTTATCAATGATATGTCGGAACTGCGTCCGGTCAGGTCCCGGCGGACAAACGAAAAAACGACGCGTGACATTTGTGTTCGCAATTCCAAGGATTTGGTTAATATGCTGACCAAAAAAGTCAGTGGTATTTTGTCGCCAGAAAATATCAAGAAGATTACCAATGCATACGCATTTATGGATGATTTGCCAGAAAACCAGGAAATGGTTTTTGCGCATAATGATTTGCACCAGGGAAATATCTTGATGGACCCTGCGACGGGGCGTGTGTCGATTATCGATTTTGAATTATCGGGGTATCAGTCCAAGTTTGCAATTATGTATGCCAAAAAGACAACCGCTGTGCCGGAGTTGTGGGAATACATCAATAAATTGCCGCGCAGTAAAAATCCGAATTTAACATGGGAATTTGACATCAACAAATCGAATATGTTTCGTTTGATTCAGCAAATTACCCTGTCGATTATAAACTTTTCCCCGAAAACGGCCGGTGAAGCAGACATAAACAAATTGGTCTGCGAAGCCGGGCATGTCTGTCGGCAGTTGGATTTTTATATGGGCGCCATCAGTGTGTCACAAATGGAAAAGTCAAACGATGTCATGACGCGTTCGTTGCCGGTGCCGATGTCACATTTTGATAATTCATTGGAAAAGTAATGTCATGATTTGGACGATTGTTATTTATTTGGTGGTGGCGGTGCTGGTCATTGGCATTGCATATGCGTTTTTCTTTTATATCGAACGTATGGTCAGTTTGCAGCGTAAATGCTATCCCTATGTCCACAGTGTCGGGTGGTTGCGGCGGGCGGTTGTCGCCGATATTAACGCGCATTATCCCCACGCCGCCACCGCCGTTGAAATCGGCAGTGGATACGGCGGCATGGCGCGGAAAATGGCCCGGCAATGCGGAATGCGGGTTGTCGCGTTGGAAAATATGCCGATGTCGGCGGCGCTGTCGAAATGCGGGGATTGGATAACGCGCGCCAATTGTCGGACGCATTGGTGCGATGCGTTTGATTATTTATCCCGGTGCGAAACATTTGATATCGCGGTTGCCTATTTGGGGCCGGGGGAATATGAACGCGTTGCAGGGTACCATGACAAATTTCGTGTGTTAATCACGATGGATGCGCCGGTCGCGGGTTTGACACCTGTGCGCGTTGTGGATGTGGGTCATGGTTACACCCGATACGCGTTGGGACGTGTCAAGATGCCGCATCGATTGTTTGTTTATGAATTTGGCAAATAAAAAACCCGGCACGTGGCCGGGTTTTCCTTTAGCGCATGAATTGTTCCCGCAGAACAATTTTTTGATTCATGATTTCCGCCTGTTCCTGGCGCAATTCCACTGCGCGCAATTTACGCTGTAAATCTTTGGCGGCGCGGGTGAAAATGCCGAACATTTTATCGCCCTGTAATTTGCAGCCCATAATTTCACTGGGGTAATTAACAAACTTGGCAGGGCCGCGTCCGGTAAAACGAATATCGTCACGCAGTTCGCGCGCAATGATTTTACGGTTTTCCGGGGTAATCACCACCGCAAAGGCGTTTTGGCCAAAGATGTTACGCCGCATATCAATCATACCGGGCAACGATTCTTGGTGGCTTAAAACCTGGATGGTATCGCCTTCTTTTAACTTTTGCCGCCATACAAATTCATTGGCGACGATAAATTCCTTCATCATCAAATCGAACGTTACCGTGTCCGTCGCCAGATAATTGGCAATTCTGGTTTCCAGCGAGGGCAGCATTTCGGTTCCTTTGCTGACCCCCAGCAATCTGCGTTTCAGATACTGGAATTCGATTTCATTATGGCCAAATTCAATGTTTTCGTCGGCATCGCGGCGGTTCATGCCGGTGGCCTGTAATGACGACATGGTCGCGCCGTCTTTCTTGATAGATGCGTCTTTTTGCGCCTCGGACCATTTCAGGGAAGACCGGTCTTGGCTGTCCAGATGGCGGTCTTTGGAATTCGATGCCTTGTTATTTGAATACCAATCCGATGTTTTGGTTTTATTTGACTGGGCCACGGCCGCAATATTGGGGGCCAACATTGATATGGCCGCAATGCCCGCGGTCAAAACAACGTTTTTGAATTGAATACTCATACTCTGTCCTCTTGGTTATTAGTTACCCTATAATTACCACTATAAATTAATTTGTCAATAAAAAATAATTATTTCTTGACAATTTATTTTTTTTGTACTATTTATCTATTACAAGTAACCGCAAGAGGCGGTAAACACAGAATCAAGAGGGAAAAACATGTCAAGTTGGACCGAAAAAAGTGGCGCAGAAAAAGCCAAAGAGATTTTGTTTTGGACCATGATGGGCATTTTTGTTTATTGGGGTGCAATGGATATCACCAAACAGCGTGAAAAGAAAGCGCTGGGGATGGACAAGGTCTATAATCGCGAGGTCGCCTGTATCGAAGATTTCGAAACCCAGAATACGTTTTTGGACAAGACGGGCAAGCTGTTTATTTTGCCCGGTCACGGCCGCAACCAGGTTTTTGCCTTGGTTCCGGTGGACCAGTATATGTCAGATGACATGTATAACTATATTCAATCGTACATTGTTATGGCCCAACGAAAAAAAATGAGCCAGGAACAGGAAGCCGTCAACACCCCCGCACCCCAACCGGTGTTTCGGGCTCAGCCGGGTCAAATTCCCCAGATTGACGAGGTTCCCCAAGCGCCTAAATTCGTCGGCAGATATGTCAACGGAAAGTTTGTAAAGGGTCG
>CAXHMP010000022.1:0-15931 GCA_964017835.1 uncultured Alphaproteobacteria bacterium | reverse complement strand
GTCGCACGCCGCAGCGCAACGTCACGCGTCCCATTCGGCGTCAACAGCGTCACCTTTAACGTCCCTGAATCAAATCCCGACAGCGCGGTTGTCATATCCGCGTCGGTCATGTCCCGCACCGCGCGGCCGTTAATCTGGGATATTAAATCACCCATGGCGATACCGGCACTGTCCGCGGGCGAGCCTTTGAACACACCCGTCACACGGAAATTACCGCGCGCATCACGGTCGCCTTCGATACCGGCACTGGTCAGAATTCGGCGGTCTTCGGCCATTTCCGCCGCCCGGGAATAAATATACCGGCCGTTTTCATCGATGCCACGCATCAGCGCCCCCAGCGCCGCCTGGTACACACCGCTTTGGCTGGCCTTTTGTAATACGGGATCATGTTGCCGCATTTTCAACAACAGCGCCGTTGTGATTTGACCGTATTCGTCCCAATCACGCGGGGCCGGCCGGGGATAATTGGCGATGATGGCATCCCCCCAGACCAACACCACCCGTTGGTCGGTGGCGGCAATATGGGCGTCGGGGTTGATATTTTCCAAACTTTCCAGGGCGACATCCAAACTCTTGCCCGCCCAGCGCGCCGCGTCCAGTTTTTGATAAATCTCGGCAAAGGTGTCGGACATTTCAAATACAGGCAACCCGTCCTGGATGGGTTCATCTGCATCAAACAGTTCCACCGCCCGCGCCGGTATCGCCATTATCAGCCCCAGTAAAAGTAATCCAAATATCTTCATTCGCATCCCCCCGGGCGCCCCGCCCCATTAATATTGCGTATCGCGCAAATTAAAGTGGTACAGCACAACGTTTGAAATATAAATACTGGTGGCTGTCCCCATCACAATGGCAAAGGTCATGGCGATGGCGAATTCCTGTAACATCGCCCCGCCAAACAGATACAATCCCAACATCGCCAAAATGGTCGAAACACTGGTCATGACGGTACGGCGCAGCATTTCGTTAATGGACAGGTCAATCAAATCGTTCATCGGCATTTTGTGGTACCGCTTGATATTTTCATCAATACGGTCATAGTTCACGACCTTGTCATTAATAGAATATCCGATACCCATCAAAATCACCGCAATGGACGTCTGGTTGAATTCCAGGCCGACGACGGAAAAGAATCCGAACATCAAAACGAAATCCAGCACCAGCGACACAAACGACCCAACCGCATAGCCGCCGCGATAGCGAATCCAGATATAAACACTCATCAACACAAAGGACACCAAAATCGCCAGAATCCCGCCGCGTACCAATTCGCCACCAATTTTGGGTCCGACAATCTGGACCTGGGAATATGTGACATTGTCCCCCAGAATGTTTTTAATTTCGGCAACCCGCTGGTTTTGCTGGGCGTCGGTCGCCCCCTTGGGCAACCCCACACGTACCAAGATGGCGCCGCCGTCGGCCGTCTGCAACTGGGGACCAAACTGGGCCAGCGCATGACGCATCTGGTCGATGGTGTATTCGGGCGACGTGGGCGTCACCTCCATCGAAATGCCACCGGCAAAGTCAATGCCATAATTCAAACCGCGCGTCGCCAGCGACAAGATGGACAGCGCCACCAAAATCCCCGACACCCAGTACGACAGTTTGCGATATTTCATAAAATGCAGTTTCATAACAAATACTCCCTTGCCTATCGCGCATTCTTTACAAAGCCAATTCTTTTGTTCCGGCCGCCCATGTACCAGTCAATCAAGACCTTGGACAACACCAAGCAGGTAAACAGCGTTGTTGCCACACCAATCGACAGCGTTACCGCAAACCCGCGGATGGGACCGGCACCAAACTGGAACAGAATCAGTGAACAAATCAAATTCGTTAAATTCCCATCCAAAACTGTTTTGGTCGACCGGTGGAATCCGCTGTCGATGGCGCGCAGCGGCGTTGACCCGCTGCGCATATCGTCGCGAATACGTTCAAACGGCAAGATATTAGCATCCACCGCCATCCCCAGTGTCAATACGATACCCGCAATCCCCGGCAGCGTCAGCGTCGCCCCAAACAAAGCCGACACCCCAATAATCATCGCCAGGTTCACCAACAAAACCACGTCTGCAATCACGCCAAACACGCCATAGCACACAATCATAAAGATGATGACGAACAACACGCCCACAGCCGAGCCAATTTTGCCCGCCGCAATTGTATCCGCGCCCAATCCGGCCCCCACGGTGCGTTCTTCGACCACCGACAGCGGCGCTGGCAACGCCCCCGACCGCAGCAATACCGCCAGGTCTTTGGCCCCCTGTAAGGTAAATCCGCCTGAAATCTGGCCACGACCGCCCGGTATCGGTTCACGGATGGCGGGCGCCGACAATACGCGACCGTCCAGGACGATAGCAAAACGTTCACCCACATGTTCGGTGGTCAGTTTTGCAAATTTGCGCGCACCGGTGCCATCAAACACGGTTGTCACGACCGGCATATGATTCTGGTCATAGTCGGCCTGGGAATCTTTTAACGATTCCCCTGATACTTCGACGCGGGAATAAACGGCAACCTTTTGCGATGCGTCATCCATATACGGCAAAAATTCCGTTCCGGCCGGCGCGCGCCCCGCCGCCATCAAATCAGGCGACACATTTTCATTGACCAGATGAAAGGTCATCTTGGCCGTTTGACCAATTAATTCTTTGATATGTTCGGGATTGTCGACACCCGGCAACTGAATCAGAATATATTTGCCCCCCTGACTTTGGATGGATGGTTCTTTGGTCCCCATGGCATCGATACGGCGCCGCACAATTTCAATACTGCGCGCCAGCGCATCGGACACCATTTCCGCCTTTTGCTTGTCAGAATAGGAGAGTTTAATCACGCGCCCATCGGATTCGATATCGACCGCATTGCCCAGCACGCTTTTTAACCGACCCTTGGCCGCGGCCACATCCGCCGCATCCCGCACCACCAGCGATACAACACCGTCGTTATTGCGCAGATTGGAAAAGCGGATAACCCCTTTGTCCCGGTCGATTAACGCCGCACGCGCATCATCATATAACTGGTTGGCCTTTTCTGCAAACATGGTTTGCGTATCCACTTCTAGCAATAATTGCGCCCCGCCGCGCAAATCCAGCCCCAGCGGAATAGGCCTAATCCATGACGGAAAATATTTCGCCGCCCCCGGCATCATTGTCGGCACCGCCAACAAAACACCAAAGACCGCAATAAAAACAATGGCCAGTTTTTTAAACATCGCACACACCCTTTTGATTATTCGACGGACGCCACAGCGTTCTTGGAAACCTCGATAACGACGCCCTTGGCCACTTCCAGTTCAATGGTTTTATCCCCGATTTTTTTAATCGTGCCGTAAATACCGGCGGCCATAACGCGGTTACCCACCGCCAGGGAATCAATCATCTTTTTATATTCCGCCATGCGCCGCTGGTTGGGACGCACCATAAACAAATACAAAATCCCCAACACAATCAGACAATAAACAATCGTCCCCCACATATCGCCACCCGTCGCGGCGGCCGCAGCGTTTTGCGTTGCATCAACGGCGGTCTGAACGTCAAGACTCATATAAAACTCCTTTTATCCTTATGCTTTTGCGTTAATAATAGTAAAAAAAAAGACGCGCTGTAAAGGAAATAGTGCGTCCGCCCATCAAATGCGTTCGAACATGGCGTCCAGTTCATCCAGCGCAATAACCTTGTACACGGGGCGCCCGTGGTTGCATTGCGACGCGCGCGGGGTCGATTCAATCGCCCGCAGCAACGCGTCCATTTGGACCATGTCCAGTTTCTGGCCCGCGCGCACCGAATGATGACATGCAAAATTGGCCAATTTTAAATGCAGCCGTTCCTGTAATTGAACCGAATGACCGTTGGAACGCACCTCGGCCGCGATGGCCTGCAGCAACGCCGCCCAATCCATGTCCCAGTCGGCGGGCTTTTCAAAAATCGCAATGGCATTGTCGCCAAAGGCATCCAGGTGCAATCCCGCATCCTGCATATCGGCGGCGACAGTCAAGACGGCCGCCACCTCTTCGGGACGCAAATTCACGATAATCGGCGTCAACAGCGGTTGACCCCGAATGGCACGGCGCCGCAATTGTTCGTAAACAATACGTTCATGGGCGGCGTGTTGATCCACAATCACCAGGCCCAATGCATTTTGCGCCAAAATATATTTGTTACCGATTTGCCCCACCGCACGTCCCAACGGCGTTATATCGACCGGGTCGGCCGCCGCCGACAATTCCCCAGGCGTTGCCTGCGGCGCAGGATTAAAATCCGACGTTTCGCGCCGGGGGGCGGATGAAAACATATTTACCATGTCCGGCGCGCGGTGGGGCATATGCACCCCAAAATCCATGGGCGCCGCACGGGGAATTTCAAATTTTTGCGACGGCACATTCGGCACGCATGCGCCAGTTTCCGGCGCATAGGACGAATTGGCAACCATGGAATCATCCATTGTCTGGGCCAAACGCGCCCGCAGGGTTTTAATAATGAACGCGCGCACATGGCCGGGTTCCAGGAAATGCACCTCGGTCTTGGCGGGGGACACATTGACATCGACCGAACGGGCCGGCACAGTCAAATACAGCGCGCACAGCGGAAATTCCCGCGCATGCATCACGTCCATGTACGCCGCCCGCAGGGCGCCAACCAAAACCTTGTCCCGGACGGGGCGGCCGTTGACGAACAGATACTGGTCTGCACTGGATGCGCGACGCAGGGTCGGCTCGGATATATATCCGGTCAAACGCATGGCGTCATCACTGGCCGATGTGGCGTCAATTTCCAGCATCCGGCCCACCGTATCGCCCCCCAACACATCCGCCACACGCGCGGCCAACGATTGGTTCGCGGGAAAATTCCATTTGTCGTTTAATGAAAAGCCAACGTCCGGCCGCGCCATCGCCAGGGTTTTAACCGTATCCGCCACCGACATCATTTCCGCCCGGTCCGTCCGCAGAAATTTTAACCGCGCCGGCGTTTTGCCAAACAGATTCGCCACCCGAATCCGGGTGCCGGATTCCCAATCACTGGGGCGCACGTCCATGGTGTTGCAATCCAGGCGCCACCCGTGCGGCGCATCGGCCACACGGGTATCAATGGTCATGTCCGACACCGACGCAATGGACGGCAACGCTTCGCCCCGGAACCCCATAAAATTAATGTTTAACAAATCATCGTCCGGCAATTTAGACGTCGCATGCCGTGTCACCGCGCGCGCCAAATCGTCCCGGTCCATCCCACCGCCGTTGTCAATCACGCGAATCATGGTGCGCCCGCCGTCCGTGACATCGACGACAATTTGACTGGCCCCTGCGTCCAGGGCGTTTTCCACCAATTCCTTGACGACCGACGCGGGGCGTTCCACCACTTCGCCAGCGGCGATTTGATTGATTAAAAATTCGGGCAGAACGCGAACAGTCATCGGGACGGGGAATTTATTTTTTAAATTTCACTTCTAATATTTCATATTCACGCTGGCCCGCGGGCAGACGCACCACACACGTATCGCCCACGCATTTGCCAATCAGGGCGCGGCCCACCGGCGACGTGCATGAAATGACTGTGCGGCCGTCGGATTCAATGTCGGACAAAATCTGGCACTGCATGCGGTTGCCGTCTTCGTCTTCGGCCACGACATGGGCGCCAAACACAACCCGGTCACCCGACAAAGTGTCGATATCCACGACCGATGCGTTTTCAATCACGCCTTCGATAAAGGCGATACGCTTGTCAATTTGGCGCTGTTTTTCCTTGGCCGCGCTGTAATCGGCATTTTCCGACAAATCCCCCAGGGAACGCGCCCACTGGACAACTTTTAGTATTTCGGGACGCTGGACCTCTTTCAAGTCCTTTAATTCTTTGAGCAGCGCGTCAAATCCCGCGCGCGAAATCGGTTTTTTCTCCATTTCAAATCATCCTGTTCTTTATCAACCCCCAGTATTCATTTTAATTTTGCAATTGTCAATCGAACAGGGTATACTTTTGTTGAAATGCCACGAATTAATATTTTAACCCGTTTTTTAATCCGCCGCTTTTTTTCCGGCGTGGGGCTGGTCATGCTGGTGGTGTGCGGCATCATTTTCGCCGTCACGTTTGTCGAACGCCTGCCGTCGAACGCAAGCGCCGGGGCGGCCATTATGGAATCCTGGGTGCGCCTGTTGGAATACGTGCCGCTGTTTTTGCCGCTGGCGGTGTTTATGGGAACGTTGTTGGCGTCCTATAACCTGACCAAATCCAGTGAAAGCATCATTGTGTCCAGTGCGGGCCTGTCCCCGTACCAGGCGGCGCGTCCGTTTTTGGTGGGCGCGGCGTTCATTGGTATCATTGCGACGACGGTGGTCAATCCCTATTCGGTGAACCTAAGTATGCGCAACATCAGCGCATCGCATTTAAAACTGGTGGATGGGGCCATCTGGCTGCGCGAGGCATCAGATTCCGGATTTCTGACGATGCGGGCCAAAAACATGCACATCACGGGGGACGATTTGACCTTTGACGATGTTCTGATTTTTACCCAGAACCCTGATTTTCGTGTCCAAACACGTGTTCAAACCGACCATGTGACCCTGGGGGACGATGGGTTGACGGCGACGGATGCGCGCACCTGGGACGCACGCGGCGTCATGCGGACCGGCCCGTGGCAGACGCCAACACGCCTGACCCCGCGCACGGTTTTGGACCGGTATTTGCAACCCGACCAGATTTCGTTCTGGCAATTGCCTGGATTTATTAAAAAGATGGAATCGGTGGGCGTCCCCGTCCGCGGCCATTGGGTCCAGTTATGGACGCTGTTGTTTTTACCGCTGACGATGATTTCGATGGCGACATTGGGGGTGGCGTTTTCCCAGACGCGCCAACGCCGAAATTACAGTTTTGGGGTCAAATTCGGCCTGGGGGTATTAACGTGCTTTGCGCTGTATTTCCTGGTCAACATGTTTAACGCGCTGGGGGCGACGGGGGCGTTGCCGACCATGTTGGCGATAATCGCCCCGCCCCTGATTATCATTGCCGCCAGTGGTGTTTTCATCGCCGGTTTTGACACGATTTAGTTTTTAAACAGCAACAAGGGGAAATCCGTTATGCCGATTAAGAAAAAGAATACGACACGCAACAAAATCATTTTGTGGACCTTGCTGGGCGTGATTGTGGTTTTGATGGTGATATCGTTTTCGCCGGTGCGTCACATGACCGAAATTGTTTTGTATCCATGAATTATATCGACATATTCTTAGAAGCGTTGGCCGCCGAACGGGGCCGCGGGGCAAAAACCCTGGAAAGTTATGGGCGCGACCTGCGCCAGGCGGCAGATGCCCTGGGGGATTTGACCCACTGTGACGCGGCCGCGATTTCGGGGTATTTGACAGGACTGGGGGCCCAGCCGGCATCCATTGCGCGCAAGGCGTCGGCCCTGCGCGGGTTTTACAAATTTTTAATGCTGGAAAAAATCATATCCATCAACCCGGCGGCGGATTTGGAATTGCCCAAGCGCGGCCGCCCATTACCCAAATTTTTAACCGCCGAAGAAATCGATTTGTTGATATCGTCGGCCGGCGACGTGCGCCATTCGGTGCGTCTGCGGGCGATGATTGAATTGCTGTACGCGTCGGGACTGCGCGTATCGGAATTATGCGAATTGCCGGTGACGGGAATCTTGGGCGACAAACTGCTGATACACGGCAAAGGGGCCAAGGAACGCATTGTCCCCATGCACGAAGACGCGCGGGTGGCACTGGACAAATGGATGGCCCTGCGTGGCGACGTGCCCAGTAAATATGTCTTTGCATCCAACGGCAAATCGGGTCATATCACGCGCGACGGGTTCTTTAAAATTTTAAAAAAATGCGCAGTGCTGGCGGGGATTGACCCCACGCGGGTCAGCCCGCACGTCCTGCGCCATTCGTTTGCGTCACACCTGTTGGCGGGGGGGGCGAACCTGCGCGCGATTCAAACGATGCTGGGGCACGAAGACATTGCCACAACACAAATTTACACACATGTGATGCCGGAAAAATTGGCGCAAACCGTGCGCATGCATCACCCTTTGGGACATATTGGGGAAACGGACAATGATTAAAAAATGCGACCATTTGGGCTGTACCCGGGCGGGAACATGCCGCGCGCCCAAAACGCGCGACTTGCAGGAATATTGGTTCTTTTGCCGGGAACACGCGGCCGAATATAACAAGAATTGGAATTATTACGCCAACATGTCCCCGCAAGAGATTGAGGCCGACAGGGAACGTCAAACGTTTGGCACCGCCGCATCTGACCGCCCGGCGGCCAATGCCGCGGATGCGGCCAAATTTATCAACGATTTTCTGGCGGGGCGCGGCGTCCGTGGGGCCGTGAAACGAACAACCCCGGCGCCGATTGTGGCGGCGTTGAAAACGCTGGAACTGCCCATGACGGCAACACTGCGTGATGCGGCGGCCCAATACCGGCGCCTGGCCAAGAAATATCACCCTGACACCGGGGGCGATAAAAAGTCGGCGGAAAAATTTACCCAGATTTCTGCCGCATACGACACGCTGAAAAAATATTTTGAAAAAAAATAAAGGGGGGCGTCACCCCTGCCCCCGGGCGCGGCGCATCGCGCGCCGATTGTGACGATTCAATTCATCCAGCGCCGTCGATTGCATGTATAATTTTAATTGCCATATGTGCTCGTACAAATTTATAAGGGCGGTGGCGATTTCTGTCCGTGTGGGCACTTGCTGGGCCATATTTTTTTCCTTTTATTCAAAAAAAGAAACCACCAAAAAAAATCAGGGTGGTTGGAGCTTTCTAACAATCAAACGAATTGCGTGCCTTATTTTTATATATCGACACACTCCAACCAACGGTCGGATTTCATCTGTATTTCCAGATGCGTTTGACGGATTAGAAAGTCCGGCATCGGCAACTCACCGATGCGATATTTATTATATCTTAAATTTAAGGGAATTCAATGAATAAAAAGGATGAACACAAATTCCCCCTTGAAATTCGCCCTGGGTTAGAGTACTATAAGGGTGCACCGGATGACGCGGTGCGGGGTCTAGAAGCCTCATTTATCGAAAAACTCCAACCGTGGTTGAAGGGCTGTGATATATTTGAATAAACAGCACTATTGATAAAGTAGTTTCTAGCCTCCAACCGCCTAAAAATCGTCATGGGCGGTTTAATTTTTTAATGGGGGTAAATATGACTGTGATTTCCAATGAGGCGCGTTTAATGGCCGGGGCCCTGCGCCATGGGCGCAAGATGCAGGGCATCAACCGTATGGATGCCGCGCGGTGTTTGGGTATTTCAATCGGCGACCTGGGGAAAATCGAGGGCGGCCGTATGCCAATCCCGCGGGGATTGTTAAACAGTTTGATGTATCATGGCATGGCGGCCCGTATGACACGGCACGGGGGACACAAAAAATGATTCCGGAAAAAATGACACGCACACGCATTCGTCGCGCCACCCGCGATGAATTGGCCCAAATGGTCTGGAACGCGTATTTGCGATTGGAACAGATTGAACGGGAATTTGCCGGCCTGGTCCGTGACGAAATGACCCGCCAGGCGGCCCAACGGGAAAAACTGGGCTTGCCCAAAACCTGGCGGGTCTGAATGGGACCATTGGTGTTCGCGTTGCTCACGCTTTCATGACCTGGGCCCCGCGATTAAATCGCGGGGTGACAGAAGTTCTTAAGCACTGTTGTCATTGCGAGCAGCGCCTGTCCATCGTGCAAACGATGGCAGGTGATGCGCGGCAATCCAGTTTAAATATGATTTATTCCTTAATATTTACTGGATTGCCACGCTGCGGGCGCCATCACAGAGGTGATGGACGCCCTTGCTCGCAATGACAAGAGTTTTTAAGTTTCTAGGAAATAAAGAACAGTTGTCATTCCGTGGCTTGACCACGGAATCCAGGTTATTAATGTCCGGCGAAGCCGGTGCAACTTCTGAACTCTGCACTCTGAACACTGAAAAAAATCCCCGGTCACCCGGGGATTTTTACATAACGGCCAGTTTTTGTTCGGTCGCCATTTCATCACGGAACAATTCCGGCTGGGCCGCGGTACGTTCAAAACTTTTCACAAACAGATAATCGCTGAGGCGGTTCATATACTGAATCACCGGCGTCAGGTTCATGCCGTACTTTTCCGCCGGGTCACATGTGCGTTCAAATTCGGCCATCGCCACCACCAGGCGTTCCGCCCGGCGACAAATCGCGCGCGCCAACGACACGTATCCGCGCGGGTTGATAAAGTGCGGCGGAATGGAATTATTGTGTGTTGTGATATAATTTTCCAATTCCCACAGGTGCGACGCCACACGGCGTTCATCGACATTCTTGTAATAAAAATAACCCATCAGTTCCGACAAAAACGTTTGAATTTCATCAAACTGGTCCCCGGAAACCCCCAGCGCGCACGACAATTCATCAATCGTCCCCATGATTTCAATCACAGGGTGCGTTTTGCTGGCAATTCTGTCCGGGTTCAGTTGGGTCATCCCCGTATCGCCGGACTTGGTGGTTATTAAGGCCATGATAATATCTCTCCCATTGGGTTGTATGCGGTGAAATTGCCCGCATACAACATTTTTGCCTGTTTTAAATCAATTCGCATCCGCCGGCGCTGCATGCTGCTTCGGCCCCGAAATTGACAAAGTTCTTTTCTTCTTCGATGCGTTCCAGGTGCAAATCGCGCACATGTGCGGTAAAGGCCTTGTACACATCTTCGTTGGTGTCTTCGAACGGCGCCTGGATATATGTCGCGTCCGAATACGGCAACAGCGAAATCCCGGTGTATTTATCGCGGTTGGCCCACATCCATTCACGCACGTCATCCCATTCGTGGTTTTTGACGTTGCAGGTGCACGACACGTTGTTATAGTTTTCGCCCCGCACATGACCCGGCACAACCCAGTTTTCAAAGATGAATTTCACGCGTTCCAGGAAATCGATTGCCGTTTCATTGCGGCGCGTCACGGCGCCTTCGGGCGCACGGATAACCATGGAAATCACACCGTTTTTATCGGGGTTCATCTGTTCGTCTTCAATCATTTCGGGGAAATTTTCCACCATATAGTTATACAGCGGTTCCAATTTGTTCACACGCAGACGGCGGATATAATGTTTCGCATGCCAGGCGTGAATGCCGCTGGACGTTCCCAACACCAGCGAACCTGTCCCGTCAGGTTTGACGGTGGTCATACGGTCGGCGGTCTTGATGCCAATGGCGCCGGCAATGTCTGCGTTCGCCCGCTTGACCGCGTCCACCGCGGCCCCGAAATCCAGCGCCGTCAAATCCGGATGCGACGCAATCCCGGTCAGCGACACCCCAATCAACGCCATGTCTTCGGCGTTCTTTTTCCACATGGGGTCAATGTATTTAAAGTCTGTGTACGCCGCCTGGAGTGTCCCCAGCACCGCCGCATAATAGGCGCGTTCGTTAAAGTCATCCTGGGATTCAACACTGCCCAAATTCACAGAGGTCAGATTACAAAATCCCTTGGACGGCATCGAAATTTCACAGCAGGGATTGACCAACCAATCGTCCGCGTTGGTCCACACCATGCCCGGTTCCCCGCATCCCGAATTCTGACACTGGGTGAATACCTTGTCGAAATCCGCGCGTGTTGTGCTGGTCCGGTCAAATTGAACCGAATTGTTGGACAGCGCACGCTGGGGGTTTTCGTTCCAGAATTCACCCTCTTTGGCGTGCAGCATTAATTCGTCATCCTTGTCAAACAGGCAAATCATCGAACTGCGACGCACACCGCCGGCCAGAACCGCTTCGGATATAAAGCAGCAGATGTCATAGCAATCCAGCGACGTCAACCGCGTCGCCCCCGACGCGATGCGTGCATCCAACAATTTCATCAGATTGTTTAACGTCCCTTGCAGCGGTTCGGGACCCGGCGCCGCGCACATGCTGGAATGGATCAAGGCGCCCTTTGGGCGAATGGCGGACAAATCAAATTCGATATCGTTACCCGTTACAAAATACGCATCGAACAGCGCGCGCGTGCAATCGGCCCAGCCTTCGATAGAATCTTCGGGTTTAAAGACAATCTTGTTCCCGGTGCGCGGGGCAAAGTCGGGCAATTTGTCGATAAAGTTACGACGTACGGAAAAACCAACCCCGCATCCGCACAGCAACAAATAGAACAAATCGGAAAAGGCAGCAATGTTGTCGATACCAATGGCGGAACAGTTATACATGCGCGCATTGTTCCGGAAAATCCCATCGCCACCAAACTGCATCGACCGCATCGACGGCAGAATTTTTTTAGCCAACACCAATTCATACGCGCGTTCAATCTGGTCTGCAACCTGGGGGAAACGTGTCAAATGCATTTGCTTGTTGCGCAAAATGGTTTCTTCCCACGTTTCACGCCGCTTTTTTTCCGGCATGTATTTGGAATATTTCATATAATACGTCAAATCCGACAACAACTTCAAAGATTCGTTCATGTTGCGCGCCCTTTCCCCTTGGTATTTGCCTGTTTTCTTTTTTGCCCCTCCTTTTTCGACAAAAAATCAACAGATAGTGTTATTTTTACTGATTCGAACACAATATATAGTATTTTACGCCTAGGACGGTAAAAAAAATTAGGGGTCACGTCACAATTTTCGCTTGACTTAATTTGGGGGCCGATTTCTGCATGTTTGAGACATATCCGAATCAATCAATATTGACACAAAATTACCCTTGGTATCAATATTTTGACGACACAATATCATTTTGTACCTATATTTAGTATTTTTGGGATTTTTTTTAGGAATAAATTGATAAAAAATACCCACCGCAACCGGGGGGATAAAAAATTAATCCACAGGGATATAGATGATATCGATACGGGTCGGCCGGGGTGCGTCCTGTATCAGATATACATTCAGCATCCCGGCCGCCCCGCAGATAGGGGATTGCCCTTAATTTTTAGAATTCAGGTACGCAATCGCATCCATCGCCGCCGTGCATCCGGTGCCGACCGCGGTCGCAATTTGCATCTTGATATCGCTGTGGACATCGCCCGCCACAAACAGACCCGCAGGCAGGGAACCGGGCGCCAGACGCCCCATGTTGTCGCGCGCAATGTCTTCGGACAGGTAATCGGTATTCGCCTCGTGTCCGATGGCGACAAAAACGCCGTCGACGGTGATATCGGCGCCATCGGTTGTGGTCACAATCAGACGGTTATCATCGGTTTGCTGAATCTTGGCCAAATCAGTGTTAAACAAACATTCGATGTTTTCGCGTTCGGAAACGCGGTTGCGCAATACCGCCTCGGCCCGGGTAAAGGCCCCTTTGCGATAGACGATTTTGACGTTTTTCGCGACATCCGCCAGATACAGCGCATCGTTCAGCGCGCTGTTGCCGCCGCCCAGAACGATGACATCTTTGCCGTAATAGAAAAATCCGTCGCATGTCGCGCAGTATGAAACGCCCTTGCCCATCAATTCGCGGGCGCCATCAATTTCCAATTTGCGAGGCGAGGCGCCGGTCGCGATAATAACGACTTTGCCGACATAGCGTTTATCATCATCGGCCAATATATTAAAGCCGCTTTCCGCGTCGCCGGAAACAGATTTGGCCGACACGAACACGATTTCAGCCCCGAACATTTCGGCCTGTTTCTTCATAAATTCGGCCAGTTCCAGACCCGACCCCAAGAAACCCGGATAATTTTCCAATTTGGCGATGCCGGCCGTCTGGCCGCCCAGTTTGTCCCCCCCCAGGACCAGCGTCCGCTTGTTCGCGCGCGCCGCATACAGCGCCGCCGTCAATCCCGCCGGACCCGAGCCCAAAATAATAACGTCGTACATTTCCATATGTAAAAACTCCTTTTATCACATCCCACCATAACACAGCCGCGTCATGCATGCAAATAAAATGAATATATTGATTTTTTTATGTGTCTGCGCTATGGTTTGCATAATTGAAACCCAAAGGAATAAAAGACCATGTTGGATATGAAATTTATTCGCGAAAACCCGGATGCGGTAAAAAACGCCTGTCGGGTCAAGGGATATCCCGACCCGGTGGACGATATCTTGGCGTTGGACGCGCGTGTACGGGAACTGAAAACCGTAACACAATCGAAAACCGCCGAAAAAAATAAAATCAGCCGTGAAATTGCGACCGCTGCGGACAAGACAGCCCTGATTGCGGCATCAAAACAAATCGGGGACGAAATCGCGGCCGACATGGCTGAATTGACAGCGGTCGAAGAACAACTGAATGATTTGATGCACCGCGTGCCGCAAATTCCGGCCGCGTCCGCCCCCATTGGCCCGGACGACAGTGCAAACGTCGAAATCCGGCGCGTCGGGACACCCCGGAACTTTGACTTTACCCCGCGGCCCCAATGGGATTTGTTGGACATGAACGGATGGTGGGCGCCGGAAAAGATATCCAAAATCTGCGGGACGCGCACGTACGCCCTGATGGGCGAAGCGGCCGAATTGCAACTGGCCGTTGAAACGTATGTTATTCAAAAGCTAATTGGACGCGGATTTACCCTGATTGAATGTCCCGCGATTACCAAGCCTGAGACCATCTTTAACGCGGGCCACTTTGTGGGCGCCGACATGTCGGTTATGAACGACGACGTATTCATGCTGGCGGGGACCGACCGGTGCCTGGCAGGGACGTCGGAAATCGTGATGAATTCGCTGCATGCGGGCGAAATCCTGGGGGAAAAGGATTTACCCATCAAATACGCCGGCTTTTCACCATGCTTTCGCAAGGAGGCCGGCGCCGCCGGTCGCGACACGCGCGGCCTGGTGCGTGTACATCAGTTTAACAAGGTGGAACAATACGTTTATTGCACCCCCGAACAAAGCGACGAGATGCACGCGCAACTGCTGCAAAACCTGTGCGACATTATGGCTGATTTCGAATTGCCGTATCGGGTCATCGCCAACTGTACCGGCGACATGGGATTTAACAAGGTCAAGATGAACGATGTCGAGGCATGGATTCCGTCTGAAAACGGATACAAGGAACTGGGCAGCTGTTCGTCGATTGGTCAATTCCAGGCCCGCCGCACCAACACGCGTTACCGCGCCTCGGACGGGTCGATGCAGTTCTGTGCGACATTGAACAACACCGGCATTGCGGTGCCGCGCGCACTGGTACCGATTATTGAAAACCATCAAAACGCCGACGGGTCGGTTAATATCCCGCGGTGCCTGCAACCCTTGATGGGGGGGCGCACGAAAATCGGCGGCAAACATTAATCAAAAAAACCGGCATTTGCCGGTTTTTTTGCATTCCTAAAACGTACGCAGATTAACGCTGACGCAACCAGCGGCGCAGATTGGCAATCAACGTGTTGTTTATCACATGGACTAAATTTTCCATATTTTCGTTATAATATTTGATATCCAATGCATCGCGATTGACACGGGCGCGGGATGCCAATTTTTGTGATGTCCGGTTGTATTCCCAATCCATGATGGTCACGCACAACTGATAATACGCATCACTTAGCGTTGAGTTATAAATCATGGCTGGGTCAACCTTGTTCCAGACCAAATCCGCCGGCGCCGGCACTTTTTCATAGGCACGGGTCACCGCACTATTGGGCAGGCTGTTTTGGCGAATATATTCAACGGCACGATTATGCCATGCCAAAAATGTCCGCCCGCGCGAGAAATAGTTTGCCGGATGTTTCGCAACATCATCCATAAAGACCAGCGCCCGGGCCGCCGCGCAACGTTCGGCCCAAGTCAACTCGCGCCAATTGTAGCGCAAATCCATTTTTGCCGCGGTTTTAAAGTTTCCCAATACGTTGCTGATGGTTTTATACATGTTTTGTTCTTGAAATTGGGACATATGACCACTCCTTGTGTGATACGATTGATTTTTTTAACTGACTTAGCGGCTGCGCTTTTTTTCAGACGCGTGAATACGCCATGTCTTGGATTGCGATGCCGTTTCCATAATTTTTTCA
>CAXHMP010000021.1:0-17440 GCA_964017835.1 uncultured Alphaproteobacteria bacterium | reverse complement strand
CAACCGTCCCTTTGGATTAGGCATAGTTTTTTTTCATCAACCCCGCGGCACACAAGCCACAGCGATTATTTTCCCATTCCGATATTATCAGAGTATAGCATTATACCCACCCCTTGGCAAAACAATAATTTACGCCCGCCGGCGTATCCAGACGGCCACCACACAAAACGCCAATATTATCGCCATCCACCCGTCGCGGCCAATGCGGCGATACGGGGTCATGTGCGCGCCCCAAACATGGCCATCCATGGCGCCGGCGACACCCACGGGAATTTGGGATACAATGCGCCCTGCACTGTCGACAATGGCACTGATGCCCGAATAATTCGCCCGCACAATGGGCAGCCCCGATTCAATCGCATACCGGCGCACCATGTCCAGATGCTGGTACACGCCGGGGGTTCGACCAAACCATGTATCGTTTGTGATATTAATAACCGCGTCAACCGCGCCGCCCCCGCGCGGCATCAACGAATCGCTAAAAATAATTTCGTAACACACCGCCGGGACAAAGCGCAGGTCCCCCTTTTTCGTCGCTATGTGCATGATTTCCGGGCCGCGGCCACGCATCAGATTTCCCGGCGCCGGCATCAATCCCCCCAGGGGCGCATATTCACCAAACGGCACCAGGTGTGATTTATGATACAGATTTTGAATTTTGCCATCGGCACTGGCAACCACCATTGAATTATAAACCCCGCGCCCATCATATGATAATGTTCCCATCACGACGGGCCGACCCAATGCCGATGCCATGGGGAAATCGTCGTCAACCACCATAAACGGATATGTTGTTTCGGGAAAAACAATGATGTCCGCGCCGGTTTCCGACCCACGCGCCAATTCCCCCAGATACCCCAGATTTTCCGTCGCCATCGCACGCGTTAACTTTTGAACCTGGGTTCGGGCGGGCTGGACAATACGAATTGTGGGATGCGGCCCGTCACGGTCCAGGGCCGCATGGTCCATATTTTTATACCCGTACAGGCCGCCCACAATCATCAAACCTGAAAACAGCGCCACATTCACCCACCGCGCCCCGCGCGACCGAATGCATTCGACAACTGATGCAATCGTTCCGGCGATTACAAACGTCAATCCAATCGCCCCCCACAGCGCCATTGAATTGGCCAATGGATAAAACTCAATCGCAATATTGGCCAACGGATTCCATGGAAATCCCGTCAGCACCCATTCGCGCGCCCATAACACCAACGTCCATGCGGCGGCGAATAAAAACGGTGTATACGCCGGATTCCGGCGTACAGCGCGAATAACCGCGAACGACGTTGTAAATATTATCCCCCCCGCCAGCGCAATACCAATCAATGCCGGCACGGTCCAAACGGCAAATTGCTGGGTCAATTCGGGGACAACAAAAATCGAATGCACCACCCACCAAAACATCCCCAATGCATAGGCCGCGCCAAAGGGAAACGCCCGCCAAAACGCGCGTACCGGCCGAATGGGTGCGTCGCCGTCAGCAATAGTAATCCCGTACGCGACACCGATTGCAATGACCGACGCCCACCACCAATGAAACGGCGCAAAACCCATCGCCGCCGCAAACCCGCATGCGGCAAATATCGCGCCACGAATCCATTTATTGTTTAACCAATTTTTCGGGGTCCGCGGCCGCCCCCCGTGCGCCGCATTGTCGGCATAGGGATTTTCAATCCCCAATTTCCCCAAAATATCCGTTTCCATTTTTTCCATCACAACCGCATCCGCATCATCAATATGGTCGTACCCCATCAGATGCAGCGTTCCATGCACCGCCATATGCGCCGCATGTTCGGCGAACGAAATCCCCAGGCTTTTTGCCTCGGCCGCGACGGTGTCGAATGAAATATAAATATCCCCCAGCAATTGCGGGTCGCCCAATTCGAACGACAGGACGTTTGTCGGCTTGTCCATGTTGCGGTATTCGCGGTTCAAGACATGGATACGCGCATCATCGGTCAATGTAATCGATACCTCGGCATCGGGGGCGGCCCCGGCAAAATCCGCGGCGGCACGCACCGCACGCGTTAAATCCATCTTGTGTTTTTTCCACCGCACATCGTCAAAATTGATATAAACTTTCATTTTCTTATTCCATGCCTTTGGCGTTACAGGCCATCTGAAACAACCGAACGTCCGGTTCGCTTAACTTTTTACCCGCGTGATTAAAGGCCGCGGTTTTATCGGCCTGGGCCTGCATCTTGATTGTCACGCGCGTCAAGAATTCAATGTAATCCACGCCCGACGCCCGCGATGCAATGCGAATATTGCGGCGCGCCATGTCATAATGGGTCCAACGTGTTGCAGGGTCGACGGCGTTATCACCTAATTTTTCACGACACAGGGCCGCATTGTAATAAGTATAGCCGCGAATATCGACGGGCATTTTTTTAATATAATCTGATGCAATCAATTCCTGGACAATTTTTAATCCACCGGCATAATCACCCAGTTTATAGCATGCAATTGCCGCATTACTGTATGCAATAAAATTGGTGGGGTCGGCGATACGCGCCGCATTGAAATTACGCAGCGCATCCGCATATTTTCCGGCCAAAAATAAATCTTCGCCTGCAGCATTCAGACGCATACTGGGACTTTCGTTGACATCAACTTTTTTGGCAATCGCCGCCTGGTAATCGGTGGTTTTATTGTCAAACAGCCGACCCGATGCGATACAATCAACCTCGGTCATAGTTAAATAGGCGCCAACCTTTTTCTGGGTCGTTCCCTTGACGTGTCGCTTGTCCACAGACATCAGCATTTTATTCACATCCATCCCACGAACAACACCATTGGCCCGGGCGCGCGCATGCGTTCCGTCATAGACCAACAATCGTCCGGGATTGACACCTGGGGGCAAAGCGTCGATATTCTTTTGGACTTTCTTTAACTTTTTTTCAATGGCATACGGCGCGCCTGCAACCGATGATAAAATAATATCGTCCGATATTTCCCCCAGGTAATACAGTGCACAGACCCCGTATTTGTTGGGCAATCCACCCCACTGAGTTCCCCGTATACCGCCAAAAGCATGCACATACGCCGCGGCGATTTCAATGGGCGGCGCGCCGCGGTTAATCAATTCGGTCACGCGTGCACCTTTGTTCCCGGCATCAAAGGTGTTCTGGCCCCGATTATATGCCGCCACCGCCATAATGACAAACAGTCGGGCATCCATCGGCGTGGTGATATTGGCGCGGATTTTTGGATAGATACGCTGATGCAGCCATGCGTCCGCCACGGCGCGCGCCTGGTCAAAGGTTACGGACATACCGTTACGAATTTTAAATCCCAATACTTTTTCCGCAAACGCCCGGTGGTCGGGGTCGTCAATGGTGAACCCAATACCAAATGTCTGGGTACCCGATGATTGATTGTCATAATATGTTCGGGCGATAAATTCTTCGCTAAAAATCAAATGCGCAATGACATAGGGATGAATGGCCGCAATCTGCCGCGCCCAATCGGCGTCGGATATTTTGTTGCCCCCGACCTGGAAATTATCAAACGCGTTGACCGTCTTGGTCGCATCGACATGGCGGAAATCACTGCATCCTGATTCCCCGCCGGTTGCCGCCGCAATGGCTGACATCGCCATCGCGTAATATAAAACATGGGCCGAAAGATTCGGGTGCCGGCCAACCCACGATGCCGCCCGCCCCGCCCGCGATGTCGTGGACGCATCGGCCAGCTGAGAGATTTTTTGTTCCGCCGCGCGCAGCACCGGATTGTCCAATGCGGCCGTCCGCGCCGTCCACAGCAAAAATTGAAACACACCGGCGACGGTCAATCCGGTCCCGCGGGCCATCCTGCCCCCGCGTGTGACAGGTGTGGTTTCCGCGATTTTTTTCCGAACGCGTCCCATAAACCGATGCGGCGCAGATACAATTTTTTGAAATTTTTCAGCCATGACTACATCCCTGCCTTGTTATTTTTCCCCAGGCCCGTTTTTTTCGCAATGCGCGACCGGCATGCCGCATAGTTGGGCGCCACAAAGGGATAATCATCGGGCAATCCCCATTTGGCCCGGTATTGTTCGGGACTCAGATTAAACTTGCGCCGGATATAGCGGCGCAGCATCACGTGCCAGGTCCCATCCTCTAGGCACTGGATTTTATCCGGACGCACCGAATCCCGAATTTGCTGTGGCGTGACGGATGCGCTGCGCAGCGTTTCGGTCGCGGCCGCCACCGCCGCCGCCATCGTCAACGTCGGGTCAGACGCCATCGCCGCCGCCGCCAGGTTCGCCACCGCCAGGGTAAATTCACTATTTTTCATTTTGAAATTCTTCTATTTTGTTCTATGGTTTATTATATCACAAAATAAACTGAAAATAAAATACAAGTAAAATTAAAATGAAATCCGCATCCCGCCCTTTGGCCGATTTAATGCGTCCCGCAACCATTGACGATGTCGTGGGCCAGCGGGCATTGCTGGGGGAAAACGGATTGGTGCGCCGCATGGTCGACGGCGGGAAATTGTCGAACCTGATTTTATGGGGGCCGCCGGGATGCGGCAAGACGACAATCGCCCGCGCACTGGCCCGGTCGGTCGACATGGAATTTGTGCCGATGTCGGCGGTCTTTTCCGGCACAGCGGATATTAAAAAGGCGATGGAGGCCGCCCGCATGAATCGCGACATTGGGCGGGCAACATTGCTGTTTATCGACGAAATCCACCGCTTTAACAAAACACAACAGGATACACTTCTGCCGTATCTGGAAGATGGCACGGTCGTCTTTATCGGCGCGACAACAGAAAACCCCAGTTTTAATTTGAACAACGCATTGCTGTCGCGCTGTCACGTGGGGGTGTTGACGGGCCTGGACACCCAGGATTTATTGACATTGATGGCGCGGGCCGAAGAATTTTTGGGCAAACGCCTGCCGCTGGACGACGCGGCACGCACCCACCTGGCCCAGATGGCGGACGGCGACGCGCGTTTTTTATTAAACACGGTCGAATATTTGACATCGGCGAAATTTTCGGCGGATTTGGATACGGCCGGCCTGGACAACGCTGTGCAGAAACGGGCGCCCATGTCGGACAAATCGGGCGACGAACATTACAATTTAATTTCCGCGGTGCATAAATCCCTGCGGGCGTCCGACACGGATGCGGCGCTGTACTGGGTTGCGCGCATGATGACGTCGGGCCAGGACCCGATGTACCTGTTCCGGCGCCTGACCCGCTTTGCGATTGAGGATGTTGGCCTGGCCGACCCGAACGCGATGCAGATGGCACTCAGCGCCTGGCAAATATACGAACGCATGGGCAGTCCTGAGGGGGACCTGGCGCTGACGCAATTGGTGATTTATCTCGGGACGGCGCCCAAAAGCGTTGCCAATTACAAAGCGCAAAAGGCGGCCTATGCCGCCGCCCGCGAAACAGGCAGTTTGATGCCGCCCAAATGTATCCTGAACGCGCCGACCAAGATGATGAAAAACATGGGGTACGGGTCGGGATACGTCTATGACCCCGATACGGCATCCGGGTGCAGCGGTCAAAACTGTTTCCCCGACGACATGCCGCGCCGCAAATTTTACTACCCCGTCGAACGCGGCTTTGAACGCGAGATTAAAAAGCGTTTGGAATACTGGGACGGCTTTCGTAAAAAATAAGTGACCACCCCATCCCAATGAACGGGGTAAATTAAACACAGAAAAATTCTACTATATTTTAAGACCTGAATTCCGCCCTGCGGCGGTGTGACAATGATACTTAAAAACCTAGAAACTTAAACACTCTCCTGTCATCCCGTGGCGAATCAGGCCCCGGAAAAATTGTCAGATTTTGTGGGTGATGCTGACCGCGGGATTCTGGTAAATACGTTTTCATCCCTTTTTATTTCCAAAAACGAATCGTGGGGTGATTTATGTGAAATCTGCACAATTTTTTCTTTTTTATAACCCAATGTAATAACAGCGTTATTTTTAATGTCTCTAACACCACTAGATTTATGGTGATTCTGGGACTTTTATCCCATATCGATATTCATTTTTATTGTCAACGGCATAATTTTTTATCCGTCCCTTAATTCATATTTCGGACATAAATCCTAATTTGCTAATCTGCCGGTCGGAGAAATAGAAAAGTACAAGCCATGACCCGCGTTATGTTCAAGGCATTTTTGTGTATTTTGTTTCTGGTCCCGAAAATGGCATGTGCCGACATGATTTATTTTGGCGATTCAATCCATATTCGTGATGACGTTTTTCTGTCGCCCCAATCGGTTATCGATGCCGACAAAATCTATGTCGATAACGCCGCCACCATTATTAATCATGGAAAAATTCATGGTGATATTGTTGTCGCCGATGGAACCGATGTCGTTATCCAAAACTGTGGTTCAATAACCGGGGAAATTATCGTGGGTCATGATGCCACCCTGACCCAGATGATAACATCTGCCGATGATTTAAGGCAAATAAACGTCTGGGGCGATTACACCATTCGGGTTCGGGGAAACGAAAATTTAAATCTGGCCGATATCCAGCGTATTGGCGTGTTTGCCAATGAAATTATTTTGGATAACGCGACGATTGTCATTGACGGACCGACTGGCATCCGCCTGCTGCGCCGGCGGGTTCCGGATATCAAACTGGTTGGCGAAATCACAGTGGATGTTGATGCAGACATGGTTGCCGACGGGGACATTTTAATGTCCGGCGTATCGGGTGACGGCGCCGTCTTGGTCCATGTCAGCGGGTTGGATGATTTGTTCACCGCCACCACGTATAACAGCAGTGGCAATTTATATCTGAACATCATTCGTGAAACTGATTATCTGAAAATCTTGGACCCCCGCCGTGGGGTTTTTATGAATGCCATGCGGGATATGATGCCGGACGACAAATTGGTGCGTGCCATGGACACCGCGCAGACACGCGATGAATTGGAACATTTGATGGCGCGGTCTGTGCGTTTTAATCCGACAAACCTGATGCAGGCGGCAAAGATATTTAACACATTTTATTTGGCCGCCCCGGATGTTGCGAATGGTTTTGACATACGTTATGACCATATTTTTAACGGTCACATGAACCTGCCTGCCCTAACCATTGGGTTGGGCGCAAAATTTGGTCCGATATCCATTGGTATATCCGGTTATGCCGCATTGATGGATTATGCAGATGACCTGAATGAATTTTCAGGAACCACGCTGGGCGGCGACATTCGGGCGATGATGGATTTCGATGTTTTGTGGATGCGTGGCGTGATGGGCATGTCCGTCACCAAATTTGATGTGGGGCCGGTTCTGGGTGCCGACGATATTTATATCAACCCACGCGGTCGGTCGTCATACGCCATGATTGACGCCGGTATACGCATGAAATCCGGGAATTTTTACGTGATGCCATTTGTGGGATTAATGGGAAATGATAATACAATCGCCGGATTGAATAATCACGAAATCACACCGCGCGGCGGTATGCACATCGGTTACGCCTATGACATGGATGGGTTACGTTATGATATCGAATTTCACGGGACACTGACCCACGACAGCATTGTTGTGGGGACAACGATTGGCATCGATTCCATCTGGGATGGGATTGGTGGGGAACTTTCGGCGGACGCGCTGCACAATGACATGGGGACCAGTTATAGAGTATCCGTCCGCGGGACATGTGGCTTTTGACAAAGGCGCGCGTTTTAATTTCTGGGTTCAAAAATCGGAATCAAAGCGCCGCCCATCACCGTCCCGGCGCCCCGCCCCCAATACGCCCCGACGGCCGGGGTTCCCATGAAAAATCCCCGGCAAAGGCCGGGGATTATTGCGACCCGATGTTATTAAAACAGAATATTGACGCGAATGCCGGTCTGCCAATCATCGCCTTCGAATTCATAATCGACATGGCCAACATACTGGGTCCGGCCATATTGGCGAACAACCTTGAAATTCAACCATTCCTGGTCATAGTGGGGGCGCGTCGCCTTGCGCAGGGTCACCCCGCCCCCAATCCGCCAATCGGGGTTCAGGCGAAAGTACGCCTCGGGACTAAAATCGATATAGGCCATCCCGCGGTCATTGTCGAAAATCCAACTGGTCTTTAATGTCGCGGCCAATGTCAATCCATTCCATTGGCGTCCGGCACGAACACCCGCATAATAAATGGTGTCTGCATATTCGGGGGTTCGTACATGGGACGACCCGCCAAATTTAATTCCGAACAATAAATCAGATGTTATCTTGGATTCCGTGTCGGCCCCAGACGCCAATCGGTAAATCCCGCCCAAATCAATATTGGAAAAGCCGTCTTCGTCGCCGTCAAAATCAATTTGATAATGAACATTTGCCCCAATGGCAAAGCGCCCACCAATCCCGTATGAAAAATCCTGGCCCAAGCGCAGCATGCTGTCGACATAGGACACACCCGACCGGGACAAGAAATCCCCGTCGCCCAGCATATACATCGGGTCCGACGTATCGTATTGCGCCGCATGCGCCCCAAAAAACGGCACCATAATCGCTAACACCAGGCCGGACAAAACACCGCGGATAAATTTCATTTAAGCACCTCTTGACCATGTGCGCCACGGAACACGCCGGCACACGGCCCGTCATGTTCCATGAGCATCATATTTTTTTAGAAATAAAAGATTGCTTGCAGACCGAAACTGGTTTCGCGGTATTTATCCAGCGATGCCGTCCCGACGCGGGTATAATCATTGTACCCAATGGCCGATTCACGCCAATACAGTTCCAGGTTCTTGTCATCGGCACTGTCGTACAACAGTGTTTTCAGATACAGGTTCAACGCGACCCATTCGTTGGGCTGCCATCCGATGGCGCCCTTGATGGACAATTGCTGGTGCCAATCATAATGGCCGAACACCGCTTCGGCGTTTAATGTCCAATCGGGGTCCAAAACACTGAACACACCGGCGCCGCCTTCGACATAGAACGCGTTGTCCGTGTTGGTCTTGTACGCCAAGAACACGGCCTTGTCCCCGTCTGTGGTGCCGTTGCCGTACGAATTGCCGTCGAAATCAACGTACCACAACCGACCCAATCCATAGAATGTCGATTGTTTATACTTGTACCCGGCGCGCAAATCCAACAGACCATTGTTCGAAAAATCGTTTTGATGTTGGTACTGGCCGCTGACCGTGGCAATCCATTTGTCATTATCCAGGAAACGCCACTGGATACCCGCACCGTACAGGTTTACGCCCGAATCATCCATCTTGTCATCGGTGGCGTTGGCGTCCAGACTCTTGTCCCATTTGAATTTGTATGTCGACGAATCAAATTTTGCCATGGCAATGACCGCGATTTGGTCGGTGATGCCGTAACTGAAATCTTCTTTGACATTAAACTGGCCCATTTCCCATTTGCCGCCGGGACCGGCCAATGTTGCATCCACCAAATTCAGTGTCGTATCGAAATCATACGAATTCATAACATAGTTCAAATCCGTGACCGAGCCGAATTTTCCTTTGGTCGGTTGGAAAAACGGATGGGCCAGATAATATTTGCGCTGAGCCTTTTGGCGGGCGATTTCAATGCGGGACGTCCGTGTTGTCGTCGTGGCGCCACGATTAGCGTCAAACTGTTTGTACAAATCGCTGCGCTTGGACGGCGTCGAATAGTACAGGTTTTTTGCATCCTTGGATTCATATGTTTTGACCGATGTGCGGGTCTGGTATTTTTTATAATCGACCCCCTGGCGCGTGCGGACCGCGGGTCCGCCCGTCATGTCGGCCGTGGTGGCGCCGCGCATACCGGTGTTGGTATCCGCCCAAACAGGCGCCATTCCAAACACGGCGACGGCCCAAACAAACAAAGACATCTGTTTTTTCATGATGATAAAATCTCCTTTTGGAAATAATTATATCATAAAATGGGTTCGCAAAAAAGTATTAAATTGCATTGATAAAAATCCGCCTATGCGCATGATTTCCGGCATGCGGGTAATTAATTACATGACAAAATCTTCGCCCAAATAGACTTTTTTCACCATCTCGTCCTGGACAATTTCGGCGGTGGTGCCGTGCTTTAAAATTTTCCCGTCATGCAGAACATAACTGCGGTCTGTAATCCCCAGCGTTTCGCGCACGTTGTGGTCGGTAATGATAACGCCCAGTCCGCGGTTCTTTAACTGGGACACCAGACTGCGGATTTCGTTCACCGCAATGGGGTCAATCCCTGCAAACGGTTCATCCAACAGGATGAATTTCGGGTCATTGGCCAACGCACGCGCAATTTCAACACGACGCCGTTCCCCGCCCGACAGGGCCGTTGCCGGACTGTGACGCAGGTGGGAAATTGAAAACTCCTCTAACAAGGCGTCCAACTTTTTCTGGCGCTTTTTCTTGTCTTTTTCCACCACTTCCAGGATGGCCATGATATTCTGTTCAACGCTTAATCCGCGGAACACGCTGTTTTCCTGGGGCAAATAACCGATGTGCAGGCGCGCGCGCTGGTAAAACGGCAAATGGGTGATATCCTGGGAATTCAAGAAAATCTGGCCGCCGGTGGCCCCCAATTGGCCGGTGATGCAATAAAATGCCGTCGTCTTACCCGCGCCATTGGGCCCCAACAAACCAACGGATTCGCCCTGGCGGGCCTCTAGGGATATGTCCTTGATAACGACGCGATTGCCGTATGATTTTGACAGATGCGAAACACGTAAAACAGATTGCTTCATAGCCGTATCACCAATTCCTGGGTTAAGACGCGGTCCCCGTTGCTGGAATCAACGCGCACGTCGCCGCGCAGGGTAACCGTCTGGACCGACCGGTCATAGACACCGGTCCGGGCCGTAATTTTGTCTGTGATTTTTTTACCGTCGGCGCTGCGCCGAATTTCCCCGGCCACATCATCCATATAAATAATATCGGGTGCGCCGTATTCCTGGCGGCCGGATGCGGCGCGCAGATGAAATGGATCGCCATTTTTGTCGGTTCCCGAAAAGACGGCGCCCGTCATCTTGAACTGGTTACTGATAATATCCTGCATGTTAATGGCCGAAATCGGCGTCCACAGCAATTGCTGGGTGAACAAGGCGCCCGCAACCAACGCCGCCACCATCACCAGTCCCCATCCGGTAAAGAAAAATTGCCACAGGCGCATCCAGCGCCGATGCTTGGAAAAAATAATAAAATTGCGTTTATCCTGTGCCACGGGACTTAGTTTAGAATACCTTTGGCCAAAAAGCAATTTTTATATTTATTTGCCCCGCATTTGTGATATAATAAAACCCGAGAGAATGAAAACCCTGTTTCGAATTTTTGCAATATTTGCCTGCGTCGCGCCCTGCGTCGCGCCGGCGGTTACGATTAAAAAGGCCGCGCCCGTCGCGACCAAGTCCGCCGCCACGTCCGGCAACAGCGACCCTGCGGGCAGTCTGTTGCCCACTGTGGTGGGGCTGGTTAGTGGGATTTCCCAACTGAACAAACAAACCCGCGCCCTTAGCGCCGAGTGCCAGCCCACGGCCCAGGAAATAAACTTTGTCGACAACACCATCAAGGAATGGGCCAAAACCGGCGCCGCCACCGCGGACGAAGTGGAAACCGCCCTGCGGATGAAACGCTGCGCCAGTCCCAATGGATATACAACGGCGGCACGCCTGAACGCGGCGGCCGATGGCGCCGACATATGCTATGACTGGTACGGGGACGACGAAAAAAATGCCGTCTGGTACAGATTCCCCAAAGTGGGCAAGACAACCTATTGCCCGGACGGGACGTTGTCGTGCGGGTTAAAAGAACAAAAAATCGCATCGAACATTTATGAAATCTTTAACCTGGTGGACTTTGGCGTCAATGACTATACCGCGTCCGAGGCAACCATGGCCGCTAAATTGCTGGACAAGATTGAAAAATGTTCCAGTGCGAAACTTAGTGCGAAAAAGCGCGCGATGTGGGGCGAATTCTTGATTGACACTGTGGGCAACATGGGCCAGAAGACAAACACCGGCGCCATCATGCAACAAATTCAACAAACGTCCGGTTCGGGGGGATTAGGCGCCTTGTCATCGTTTGGCAATATCGCGGCCCAGGTTTTAAACAAATAAAATCCCCCGATCCCAATAACATAAATGGATATAAAAACCCCGGAAATCCGGGGTATTTTTATTTTCTGTTTTTTGCAAACACCGCCAATAATGCAATAATATCGGACTGCGCCACTGCCCTTTGCAGTATTTTCTGGCAATTGGTATTACATGAATCATATGTCCCAAAGGATTCGGGCGGTATCACGCGCGATGCAAACCATCCATCAGGATGAATAACAGACCAAAAAGTACTCTCGGGACTGCCACTTATCGATATCGTTTGATTGTTACCGTCATAATTATGTATCGACTCAATCCGGGCATAGCAATAGGGACCGCTGCCCGCCGCCGTTACGCGAAACCCCAGAATGTTTGATCCGTTAAGTGCCAAGAAATCTGTAAATTCCGGGCCACAGAATGACCTCACCTTGACCTCGGGACAAAATGTTGTGGTAAATACCCCCATCGTATCCTTTTGCTCGGTACATGTTTGTTCAAAGACGCCAGACATAATTGCCGGCCCATCAATTGATATGTTTTGCATCACTGCTGGCGCGGGGATGCTGCACCCTGCGTCGGCCGCACCCAAACCGACGTTTGGATTAGGCATAAAGTCGGAGGATAAAAGATGCAGAAATATGGGATTTTTATTTTGGGAATATTGTCGTATGCAATCGTCCCTTTGGATTAGGCATAGTGTTTTAATCCTAAACCCCAGGAATTATACCGCATGCACGCGTTTTGCGCAAGGGGGATTTTTTGATTTCTGACTGCTGATTTCTGATTTGTTTGGTTCTGTTCTTAAGTTCCCAGGCACTTACGCACCTTTGTCATTCCGGGGCTTGACCCCGGAATCCAGGTAAATATGTTTTCAGCCTTATTAAATAATTTTGTGTTCGCGTTGCTCACACATAATGACCTGGATCCCGCGGTCGAGCCGCGGGATGACAAGACAGCGTTTTAGTTTCTAGAATATTAAGATCCGCCCCAACCCAATCAGAAATGTAAAAAATCCCCGGCAAGCCCCACCCGCGGAAACTAAAAGATTCCGCGGGACCCAGGTGCGGGATTTTTACAAAATATGGCGTTTGTTGTTGGCGTCCGGGGCGCTGACGATACCCTCTTGCTCCATCCGTTCCATAAATCCGGCCGCCTTGTTATAGCCCACGCCCAAGCGTCGCTGGATATACGAAATCGTCGGTTTTTTATCACGCAGAACACACTCCTTGGCCTGGGCGTACAGGTCGCCGTCTTTGTCACCCTTGGCCGCGGGCATTCCCGGTACAGCCGCCGCATCGGCGGCGCCGTCACCATCGGTGACGCCGGCGGCGTATTCCGGTTCCCCTTGGGACCGCAGAAAATCCCCAATACGCGTCATTTCTTCGTCTGCAATAAAGGCGCCGTGGATACGGACTGGGACGCGTCCGGCCTCGCTGAACAACATGTCGCCACAGGCCAGCAATTGTTCCGCCCCCTTTTCCCCCAGGGTCGTCATCGAGTCAATATTACTGCGCGCCTGGAACGAAACACGGGTCGGGAAATTCGCCTTAATCACGCCGGTAATGGTGGTCGCATCGGGACGCTGGGTCGCCATCACCAAATGAATACCGGCCGCACGTGCCTTTTGCGCGATACGCTGGACACAGGCCTCGACCTCTTTACGGGCCAGGCTCATCAGGTCTGCAACCTCGTCAATAATAATAACGATATAGGGCATGTCGGCCAAATCGATAGACTGGGTTTCAAACAGCAATTCGCCCGTTTCTTCATCCGTGCCAACGGCCACCTGGCGCGTGAGTGTTTCGCCCGACGCCCGCTTTTGCGCGACGATTTCATTATAACTTTCGATATTGCGGGCGTTCAGCAACTGTAACTGTTTATAGCGTTCCTCCATCTCGCGCACAGCCCATTTCAAGGCGTTAACCGCCGCTTCGGGGTCCAATTTCACGATTGGCGTAATCAGATGCGGGATATCATCCCAGAACCCAAAGTCCACCCCCTTGGGGTCGATAATGACCAATTTGCACTTGTCGGGGGTAAAGTGATAAATAATGGATGTAATAATCGATTGAACGAACACAGATTTACCCGACCCTGTGCGTCCCGCAATCAACATATGCGGCATTTTGGCCAAATCGAAATACATCGGATTCCCACCAATATCCACCCCCAGCGCCAGCGGTATCCGATATTTGGACTCAACAAAGGTGGGATTGGACACCAACGTCTGGAAACGCACCGCCTGGCGATTTAAATTCACCATTTCAACGCCAATATAATTTGTCCGCGGAATATGGGCGATACGGATATTTTCGGTTGCCATGGCGCGGGTCATATCCTTGACCGTGTCGGTGATTTTCGCGATACGCATCCCGGTTTCGGGTTCAAATTCGTACAGCGTGACAATGGGTCCGGGTTTAATCCCCACAACACGGCCATAGACGCCGAATTCTTCAAAGTGCGCCTCTAGTGCTGATGCATTGCGCTTTAATTCCGGCGTAATGACATTCTTGCCAAAATTTGATTTTTCCAAAAACGCCGGGTCTGGTAATTGATATTCGACAACCTCTGGCTGGGCCACGGCTGCGCGACGCGACCGGGCGCGGGTGGCGCGGCGCCGCGCGCACGGGGGACCGGCGCGTCGTCGACCTCTTCTTCGGCGTCCTCTGACTCTATATCCTCGGCCTCATCCTCTGCCTCTTCATCCAGATATTGGTCATCATCGACGGGCCGGATTAAATGGAACGCTGACAAAACCGTTCGCAGCATGCGCCATGCGCCGCGCGCCAATTGAACGACATGCGCCCATTTAATATGTAATATGGCCGCCGCCATCACAAAAAACACCCCCAGCAAAACCAACCCCGGCACCACGGTCCACCGCCCCAGAATCGCCCCCATATCCGACGCCGCAATCGCCCCCAGCATTCCGCCAAAATCCGACGCTGGCGCAATCATCCCAATACCGCACGCCCCGGCAAATACCGCCACCACGACGCGCAAAAAATCATATTCGGGGGCATCAGCGTCCCATCCCATCACCAGGGCCAATCCCGCACGGGCAATACATAAAAACACGAACAAGGCCGACACCACCCCCACGCCAAAGACGATAAAGCCGACCACCCGGTCCAAAACCGATTGCACACCAAATGTCGACGCCGCCGCAAAACCATCCAGATACGGGTCATAAAAAATAACCCCCATGACCAGCGTCAATCCCAACAACAACAGCCCCGCCCCCACAATCCGCAGTACCAGGCTTTTTAACGCGCCGGAAACCCGTTCCGGCAAAAATTTTGCACCTTTGTCCATACGCATTAGTTTATCATAAAAAAGAGATAAATAACAGACCTTAATATCATAAAAAAACGCCCCGCGGGGCGTTTTATCAACGGTAATATTTTTTTAATCCCGCCTTGACCAAATCGGCGGCCACCATTCCGATAAAGGCCCCCAAAATCACATCCGATGGCCAGTGCATGCCGATACACACCCGCGATATGCCGATAACCACCGCCAAGCCCCATGTCACGGGCCGCATGCGCGGCGCCAACAATCCAATCATAACCAACCCCGCAAAGGATGCCGTCGTGTGACCCGATGGCATGGAATTAAACGCCCAATCAGCGGTAAACGGAAAAAATCCGGTCAGGTCCAAGGCCTCGAAAAAAACGGGACGGGCGCGCCCCAAAATAACCTTTAGCAGTCCACCCACCACACTGGCGCAGAATATCGAGCAAAATATAAAAAACGCGTTACTGTTCTTTGTTTTTTCTAGAAAATCGCGAACAATCACAACAACATTAAACCGTTTTGATAATTCTGTTGTCTTATCCACTGATTTCACTGTTTTTTTAGTATAAAACATCACCACTAAAATACCGGTGACCAGCAACCACATTTTTGTTGAAAAAACATGCCCCAACCCGCGAAAGAACATACAATCAAAACCGCGCATCCATAAAAACAACGGTTCGTCCAACCACAACACCCCCATCAGCACCAGCAGCAACGTAACCACCGCCCCAGCACCCAGCAAACGCCATTTGATTTTATTATCTGTTGTCAAAAACATATCCCAAACCTATTACTTATTGGTTTAACAATTTATCATATAGACGTTTGTCCGTTAAAATCTTGACCGCAACGGCTGTGGCCACGGCATCTTCGTCGGCGCCACTGGTGATGGACGGACAACCGCGACGGATATCGTCGGCGCTGTATTCATCGCGACCGTTAAAATCCTGGACCTGGAAATCATTATTAATGACATTTAAAAAGAATGCATCGCGCTGGGAATCGGTCCGGATATTCGACAGGCAAACCAACGGAAACACACCGCGACCGTCAATGACACGGCCCCGCCCTGTTTTGATGGATTTGTTTAACAATTCCAATGCGCCGCCGTTGCTTAAATCAATACGGCTGGCGGTGCGGGCCGTGCCGGCCGTTGGCGTCCCGACCAAAATCCCCCGCCCGGTTTCATAGATGGCGGCCGCGACCGCTTCGGCCGCGCTACGCGTCATATTGGACACCAAGACAACCATCGGGGCCGCTGTCACAGCCGGTGCGCCGGGGATAACTTCGACCTCGGACGCGGCGGTTTCAACGATGCGCATAACCGGCACCGCCCCCACAAACAAGCCCGCCAATTTCGCCGCCGCCCGTTCGTCGTCGCCATTGGCCGCGCGCAAATCCAGAATAATGCCCGAAATATTGGTGTAACGGGCCAATGCCTCGTTCACGATGGCCACCGCCCCGTCCGAAATATGATGAACGACGATTTCCAGCATATCGGTTGAAATGTCGTCCGTCCCGGCCCCATGGCGATGAATCACATCGGCGTCCGCCAAAACAATCGTCGCACGCCGCAGCGCAACGTCACGCGTCCCATTCGGCGTCAACAGCGTCACCTTTAACGTCCCTGAATCAAATCCTGACAAGGCGGCTGTCATATCGGCGGGCGTCATATCACGCACGGCGCGGCCGTTAATCTTGGATATCAAATCACCCATGGCGATGCCGGCGCTGTCCGCGGGCGAGCCTTTGAACACCCCCGTCACGCGGAAATTGCCGCGCGCGTCACGGTCGCCTTCGATACCGGCACTGGTCAAAATTCGGCGGTCTTCGGCCATTTCCGCGGCCCGGGAATAAATATACCGACCATTTTCATCAATCCCGCGCATCAATGCCCCCAGCGCCGCCTGGTACACACCGCTTTGGCTGGCTTTCTGTAATACAGGATCATGTTGCCGCATTTTCAACAACAGCGCCGTTGTGATTTGACCGTATTCATCCCAATCGCGCGGGGCCGGCCGGGGGTAATTGGCGACGATGGCATCACCCCACACCAACACCACCCGTTGGTCGGTGGCGGCAATATGGGCGTCGGGGTTGATATTTTCCAAACTTTCCAGGGCGACATC